>JAPLID010000168.1:2391-17101 GCA_026389285.1 Cyanobacteriota bacterium | reverse complement strand
GGCTGGCCGAGCGGCTCGGCTTGCCGTTCAGCAGCGCACCGAACAAATTTCAGGCCCTCGCCGGCCACGAACCGCTGGCGGCGGCCCATGGCGCTCTGACCGTGCTGGCGGGCAGCCTGATGAAGATCGCCAACGACATCCGCTGGCTCGGCAGCGGCCCCCGCTGCGGCCTCGGCGAGCTGGTGCTGCCGGAAAACGAACCCGGCAGCAGCATCATGCCGGGCAAGGTCAATCCCACCCAGTGCGAGAGCCTGACGATGGTCGCTGTCCAGGTCATGGGCAACAACACGGCGGTTCAACTAGCAGCCAGCCAGGGCAACTTCGAGCTGAATGTGTTCAAGCCGCTGATCGCTCACAACCTGCTCGAGAGCCTGGCCCTGCTCAGCAGCGGCTGCGACAGCTTCCGCGAGCACTGCATCGAAGGTCTGGAGGCCGATATCGACCGGATTGACCAGCTGCGGGACCAGAGTCTGATGCTGGTCACCGCCCTGACGCCGGCCATCGGCTACGACCGGGCCTGCGCGATCGCTAAACATGCCCACCACCACAAGCTGAGCCTGCGCGAAGCCGCCCTGATCCTCGGTGAGATCAGCGCTGAGGAGTTTGAGCAGTGGGTCAGGCCGGAGACCATGGTCTGAGCTGCCGCTGCCCGGCCAGGCTGGCGCAGTGGCGGCGTTGAACCGCCTCAATCCAGGGTGTTAATCGCCCGTGCCACCAGAATCAGAAAGACGATCAGTGCCGTGGCGGTGTGGGCCATCTGCAGCCATTTGACGCGAGTGCCGATCACCGCATGGCCTTCAGGAGGACCGAGGGTGTTGCACGAGAGGGTCGTGAAGAACAGATAATCGACGGGCCTGGGCAACCAACCTGCGGCAGGGGTTTCGCTCTGCTCGGGGAAACGGATCTCAGGCTGGAGATCGCCGCGGGCTCGGGCGCGTAGCTGGCGTGGAAAGTCGACATACCAATACCAGAAGAAAAAGACGAGATTCAAAGAAACATAGAAGACAATGGCCTCGAGCAGCAACTGATAGGAAGCAAGCTTCAAGTGATAGACAGCCGCAGTCAGGAAAGCAATGTTGATCTGTAGATCCAGGCTGCAGGCCAAACCGAAGACCCAGAGCATTCGCCGTACATGAGGCACACGATGCACACAGGTCCGTAGCATCAGAATAATTAACGCCATCAGCGCCACGCTCAACACCAACCCATGGGCACCCGAAAGCGAGGCAGTCGACCTCACACTCCATGCTTTCAAATGGAAGATGGGCCACATCAGCAAAAGCTTTTCTGCAGCCGGTGAGGCAGCGAAATCAGCCGCCAACCGTCCCTGAACGAAAAGATTGAGCAGCGGTGAAACAGCAAGGGCCAGGATATAGACAAGATTCTGGCCAGGTCGAGGTAGATGCGGAAAGCGTCCCAGCGGCCTAGCTGACTCTTCTGCCTGGCCCCCTGCCCTTTTCGAATCTGTAACGCTTGCTTCTGACCCCATGACTAAAGCCGTCGGCCAGCGATCCTCAGAGCAGGTTAGCCGCCAATTCCGCCAGCTCGGATCGCTCGCCGCGACTGAGGGTGACATGGCCCGCCAGCGCCTGCCCCTTGAAGCGCTCGACTAGCCAGGTCAGGCCATTGCTTTCCGCATCGACATAGGGATTGTCGATTTGGTAGGGATCGCCGGTGAGCACAATTTTGGTTCCCTGACCCACCCGAGTCACGATCGTCTTGATCTCATGGGGTGTGAGGTTCTGGGCCTCATCCACCACCATGAACTGGCGGGGTATCGAGCGACCCCGGATATAGCTAATTGCTTCCACCTCCAGCAGTCCCATTCCCTTGAGATCGCTCCAACTGTTGCGGGGAGCACGCTGTCCACCGCGATGGGGACTGCCCTCATCGCCACCACCCAGCAGGAAATCGAGATTGTCGATGATCGGCTGCATCCAGGGACCCATCTTTTCCTGCAGATCCCCAGGCAGGAAGCCGATGTCCTTTCCCAGGGGAATCACGGGCCGCGTCACCAGCAGGCGGTCGTAAAGCCGCTCATCCGCCACCTGGTTCAGGCCGGCTGCCAGGGCCAGCAGGGTCTTGCCGGTGCCGGCCTTACCCACCAGCGTGATCAACTGAATGTCGGGATCGAGCAGCAGGTCCAGAGCAAAGGTCTGCTCCCGATTGCGGGGCTGGATCCGTCCCAATTTCACCTTCGTTGCCCGCTGCAACTGCTGCAGAGCGCGCGTCCGGGCCTGATAGCGGGCCAGCAGAGTGTGGCTGGGCTGGGCCTGATCGATCAAGGTGACTCCCTCATTCGCCTGCAGGCCCGCGGCGGCACCGCCCTCCGGCAGGGAACTGAGAGCCAGGCCGGCCGGATCCTTGACCCGATCCATCTGCTCGGCGCTCACCCACAGCTCGCAGAAGCCCGGATAGAGGTCGGCGATGTCCACCTTGTCGGTGGTGTAGTCCTGGGCGATCAGGCCGACCGCGTCGGCTTTGATGCGCAGGTTGGTGTCCTTGGTGACCAGCACCACCGGCGGCTGGCTGCCCATCACCTCCTGCAGGCGCTGCTCCAGGGCCACGGCCAGGATGTTGTTGTCGCCATTGCCGCTGCGCAGTTCCGGCGGCAGTTGGGCAAGGGTCTCCGCCCGGCAAAACACCACCTTGAGGGTGCCGCCGCTGGCCTCGTCGATCAGCACGCCCTCCGCCAGGTTGCCCCGTTCCCGGTACGCATCCAGCAACCGCGAGATCTGGCGGGCATTGCGCCCCTTTTCCGAGGGATCCCGCTTGAAGCGGTCGATCTCCTCGACAACCTCGATCGGCACGACGATGTTGTTGTCCTGAAACCGGGTCAGGGCGTTGGGGTCGTGCAGCAGGACATTGGTATCCAGAACGAAGGTCTTGCGCATGCCAGTCACCTTGCCGGTGCGGTGATCTGGAACCTAGGGCCACTGACGCATCTACGCTCCGGCAGTTCGCGACCCGTTGGGTTTCAGGCTTGCCGCTCCCGATCTCCCTCCTTTTTCTCCTGCTGCTGCTGTTCGGTCTCAGCCTCCTGTGGCTGGAGCTGCGCCATCGGCTGCGACCGGCCTCACCGCTGCGGCTGGTTCCAGGAGCCTTCCAGGTGAAACGCAAAGCCCAGGGGTTGGAGCTCAGCGGCGAGATCACCATCCGCAACCCCCATGGCCGCATGGAGGTATTTGTGCCGGAGATCCAGGTGATCCCGGTGTTGCTGGGCCGCGCCGATCTCACCGAAGTGCGCTCCGAAGTCCGCATCACGCCGCTTCACCCCGATGAGTCGGCGCGTCCCGACCACTACTGGGCGGCTTACATCGTCAAAGGACACAAGAGCACCGCAGCCCACCTGCGCATCAATCTGTTCGGACCGGCGGGCGCTGATCTGGAGGCGCTGATCGACACCGTCTGGCTGGATATCCAGTGGATCAACTACGGGCCTTTCGGGCGATTATTGCGGCGGGACGGAATCCTGGTGCCCGTTCAGAAGCCTGAACCCACCCCTGCGGCGATTGCCAGCTGGCGGGAAGGGGAACGCTGCCGCGTCCTGCCGGTGCGCACCCACCTGCTCGGCGTGCTCGACGAGCCCCAGGACGTTCTCGAGCGCTACACCGGCCACCTGCTGCAACCGGGCGACGTGCTCACGATCGGCGAGACGCCCCTTGCCGTGATGCAGGGCCGCTACCACCACCCCTCGACGGTGGAACCCTCGATGCTCTCCCGGTTGCTCTGCCGGGTGTTCCACCCCACCAGCAGCCTGGCCACCGCCTGCGGCCTGCAGACCCTGATCGACATCGTCGGCCCGGCCCGGGTGTTGTGCGCCTGGTTGGCCGGCAGCGCCCTAAAACTGGTCGGTATCAAAGGTGGCTTCTATCGGCTGGCTGGAGACCAGGCCCGGCTGATCGATGACGTCACCGGCACCACCCCTCCCTATGACCAGACCCTGGTGCTCGGTCCCGATGCGCCGGAACTCTTTTGCAACCGGGTCGCCGCCGCCCTGGGGGTGGCCGTGGCCGTGGTCGATGTCAACGACCTGGGCCGAGTCAAGGTGCTGGCCAGCAGCCGTAACTGTGACGAGGAACTGCTGATGCGGGCCCTCAGACCCAACCCCGCCGGTAACGCCAATGAGCGCACGCCACTTGTGCTCGTACGTCCGGCCTAAAGTCAGGTCTGGAAAGTCTCGAATTTCCAAACAATCGCCTTCTTTCAGCACGTGCCTTCCAGGGTGACCACCTCAGTACCGGGCCAGCCGGTCGATGCGCGGGGCCCGGGGGAAGACGGTGGGCAATGGGCGATCCTGCCGCTGCAGGGGTGGCATCTTCCCCTGCTCGACGATCCAGCCTTCTTGCCACTGCAGCCCCTTCTGCAGCGCAGTCTCTTGCTTGGGGTGCCGGAGCGGCTGCTCACCGCCATCGTTCACAGGCCGCCCCTGGCTTCCGAGGTGCTGGTTGCTCTGCAGGCCGGGGCCTCCGGGCACCATCAGCTGCTGGGCCTGATCATCAGCCGTCGCCTCAACCGCAGCGGCAGCAGCTGGCAGATGGAACATCTGCGGCTCGCCCTGCGGCCCCAGAACGACGCCTCCAGCCCCCCTCGCGACGGAGTGGCCGCTTTGCTGCTGCGCGAGGCGATCCAGCGAGCCCGGGGCGCCACCAGCTGGATCGCCACCGCCTCCAGCCTCGACAGCACGCGCCTTGCGGTGCTGCGGGAGCAGGGTTTCCAGCCCCAACGCACAGACCAAATCTGGCGCTGGCAGGCCGACGGCAGTGGTGGCTCTAGCCCGGCGATCCTGCCCGCCAACCTGCAACTTCGCTCTCTGAACCGGCGCAGCGCCCCTCTGCTCTGGCATCTGGAGCAGGCCACCTGCCCCGCCCAGCTACGTCAACTGCTCGACCGCCGCGTCGAAGATCTGCTCGATCAGAGCAGCAACCGGGGCTGGCTGCTGGTCGACACCATCCGTAACGAGGCGGTCGCCGGGGTGCGCTGGCTGGCCGACCAGCCCGAAGGCGGCCAGCGTGTGGAATTCACCCTCCATCCGGCCTGGTTGCATCTGCTGGGCCCAGCCGGCGAACTGCTGTTGCGGCACTACGCCGCCCCCGGGTCAACGCTCTGGCTGGTCAGCGATGTCGCGGATAGCGCCCGCCATGACTGGCTGCAGCAGCTCGGCGCCGAACTTCATGGCGAACAGGTGTTGATGGCACGCAGCGTCTGGCGGCGGCACGGCCTCCAGCCGGCCGAACGGGCGGCCCGGCGTCTGGAGGCCGTGTTGGAACAGTTCCAGCCCCGCCGCCGCCCCCTGCCCACGCCCGTGGGCCCGCTGAGCAGCTCTCCGCCTCCCACCTGAGGATGGGCATCCAGGGCGATGAATCGGAATCTCCAGCGCAGGAGCTGTTGCCGGCTGCCACTGCCGTGCTCGGGCCCTGTTCGGCGCTGGCCTTGGATGTGGGGCACCGGCGCATCGGCCTGGCCGGCTGCGACGGTCTCGGCCTCACGGTCACAGCGTTGCCCGCCCTGCTGCGGGGCCCATTTGAGCGCGATCTGCTCCATCTGCAGGCCTTGATGGAACAACGGCGGGTGCGGGTCCTGGTGCTGGGGCTGCCCCTGGATGCCGCGCAGCAGCCGACCCAGCAGGCGCTGCATTGCCGCCGCTATGGGCTGCGCCTGGCCCGGGCACTGGCCGCCGCAGGTCGGCCTCTGCCGCTGGCCTGGGTGAATGAGCACAGCAGCAGCTGGGCGGCGGGCGAGCGCTTCGGACTGCATGGTGATCGCAGCGGTCGCCTCGACAGCGCTGCCGCCATGCTGTTGCTGGAGCAGTGGCTGGCGGATGGTCCCGCTGCGGAACCGGTCATGCCGGCGACCATCATCGCCGGACAGCGGTCGGGCGTTGCTCCATTCTGAGAAGAGATGCACCTGCCCGATGACTGCCGACTCTCCCGCCATGCCGGCCTCTGGCGATGTGCCAACCCTTGTGGTCCGTGACAGCAACGGCCGCCAGCTGCTCTGCTTCCTGGAGGAACTGATCCCTCTCGACGGCCATGATTATGCTCTGCTGACCCCGGTGGACACCCCGGTCTGCCTGGTGCGCATCGCCGCCGATGACGACGAGGAGGACGAGCTGATCGAGGAGCTCGACGCCGCCGAGTCCATCCTTTCCGTTGCCGATGTGGTGCTGCAGGAACACGATCTGACCCTGGTGCGATCGGCCGTGACCCTGACGGTGAGTGGCGAGCTGGAGGAGCCAGACCCCGATGAACTCGAAGATGAGCTGGCCGACGAGGACGATGGCGAGGAGAGCGGCGAGGAGAGCGGCGAGGAGAGCGATCTCTATGAAATGCTGATCCAGTTCCGGGTCGAGGAACAGGACTACGGTTTGTACATTCCGCTGGATCCCTTCTTCGTGGTCGCGCGCCTCAACGGCAGCGAGGCTGTGCTGGTGGAAGGGGAGGAGTTCGATAAGGTTCAGGCCCGCATCGAAAAGGAACTTGAGGAGCGGGAGCAGGGGGGCTGATGCTGCGGCAGCTGCTGACCCCTGACTGGCTGGCGACCAGCACGCTTGCCCAGTTGCCCCTTGAGCGGCTGCTCGATCAGGGCATCCGGGCCCTTGTGCTCGATGTCGACCGCACCCTGCTGCCGCGGCGCCACACCACCCTGCCGCCCACGGCGGAGCAGTGGCTGCGCCACGCCATGCACCAGCTGCCGATTCATCTGCTCAGCAACAATCCCTCGCGCCACCGCATCGGCTCCGTCGCCGATCGCCTCGGGCTTCCTTACACCACCTCCGCAGGCAAGCCGCGCAGCACGGCGCTGCGCCGGGTGCTCAACGAACTGGGCCTGCCCGCAGCCCAGGTGGCCCTGGTCGGTGATCGCGTCTTCACCGATGTGCTGGCCGGCAACCGACTGGGCCTTTACACCGTGCTGGTGAAGCCGATCGATCCAGAAGGGCTGCCCTGCCGCCACGACCGGCTGCAGAATCTGGAGCTGCGCATGGCCCGCTGGATGGGCACAGGAACGCTCTGATGGGGGACGGAACCAATGCGGTGTGCCGGGTGATCAAGGTGGGCACCAGCCTGCTCCGAGGCGATGCCGATCGCTCCACCGCAGCCGTCATCGGCGACTTGGCCGCCAGCCTCAGTCGTCAGCAGCGGCGGGGTGAACGCATCGCCCTGGTCACCAGCGGTGCCGTAGGGCTGGGGTGTGAACTGCTGAAACTCGAGCGGCGTCCCGGCGAAGTGGCCGCCCTGCAGGCTGCCGCCGCCGTCGGTCAGGGGCGGCTGATGGCGCTCTACCAGGACGCTTTCGCCATCCGCGGACTCGCCGTTGCCCAGGTGCTGCTTACCCGCGGCGATCTGGCCTCCCGGCGTCGCTACCAGCGGGCCTGCCGCACCCTCGAGCAACTGCTGCAGTGGGGAGTGGTGCCGATCATCAATGAAAACGACACCCTGGCCACCGACGAGCTGCGTTTCGGGGACAACGACACCCTTTCGGCCCTGGTGGCGGTGGCGATTGGCGCCGACGAACTGGTGCTGCTCACCGATGTCGACAGCCTCTATTCCGGCGATCCCCGCGCCGATGCCGAAGCCAGTCCGATTGCCGAGGTGCGTGATCTGGCCGAACTCGAACAGCTGCGCAGCGTCGCTACCGGCGGCGGCCAGTGGGGCACCGGTGGCATGACCACCAAGCTCACCGCCGCGCGGATCGCCACCTCCAGTGGCATCCGGGTGCGCCTGGCCGATGGCCGCGATCCCCTAGTGCTGGAGGCCTTGCTCGCCGGGGCCACGGTCGGCACGGTGTTCCATCCCAGCCCCACGCCCCTCACCGATCGCAAGGGCTGGCTGGCCCATGCCCTGCTGCCCAAGGGCAGCCTTCACATCGACCAGGGGGCCGAACGAGCCCTGCTGGAACGGGGCGCCTCCCTGCTGGCGGTAGGCATCCAGGCGGTCGAAGGCCTGTTCGCACGGGGCGAACCGGTCCGGGTGCTGGCCAGTGACGGCCGCGAACTGGCCCGGGGACTGACCAGTTTCAACAGCGAGGAACTCAAAGTCATCATTGGTCTTGGCAGCGAAGCGATTCGCCGCCAGCTCGGGGATGTGGGCGATGCGGTGATCCACCGCGATCAGCTGGTGCTGATCGCCGTCCCCTGATCGCAGGGCCTACGATCCGGCCCGATCTGGATCCCGGGGAATGCGTTTCAGCAGCCTGCTCAGCCTCCTCAGCGAGGTGGGCGACGCCACCCCGAGACATCTGGGGGACGACCCGGACCTGAGCGGCGCCCAGGCCCTCGACGGGGCCGGACCTTCCCAGCTCAGCTTTCTGGAGGAAGGCCATGCCCTGACGAGCGCCCTGGAGGCCAGCGGCGCCGGTGCCGTGCTGATCCCGGCCCAGGGGGCCGATGCGGCCGCCCTGCAGCACCAGGCCACGGAACGTAATCTCGCCTGGGTCGCGCTCAGGAATCCACGCCTGGGCTTCGCCGAAGCTCTTGAGGCCCTCTATCCCCGCCTGCGGCCCGAGCCGGCGACTCACCCCACAGCGATCGTCCATCCCACGGCCAGCCTTGGCCGCGAGGTCCACCTCGGTCCCCATGACGTGGTCGGGGCCGGTTCCAGGATCGGCGACGGCTGCATCCTGCATCCGTCGGTGGTGCTCTACGACGACGTGATCCTGGAAGCGGATTGTGAACTGCACGCCCAGGCGGTGCTGCATCCGGGCAGCCGCCTGGGCCGCCAGTGCGTGGTTCATTCCGGTGCCGTGATTGGCTCGGAAGGCTTCGGCTTTGTGCCGACCGCCAGCGGCTGGCGAAAGATGCCCCAGACCGGTCTGGTAGTGCTCGAGGACGGGGTTGAGGTGGGTTGTGGCAGCACCATCGATCGGCCCTCCGTGGGCGAAACCCGCATCGGCGCCGGAACCAAGATCGACAACCTCGTGCACATCGGCCATGGGGTGGTCACCGGTCGGGGCTGCGCCCTGGCGGCCCAGGTGGGCATCGCCGGCGGTGCCCGCCTCGGCCACGGCGTGATTCTGGCCGGCCAGGTGGGCGTGGCGAATCGGGCGGTGATCGGCGATCGCGCCATCGCCTCCTCCAAATCCGGCATCCACGGCGAGGTGGCCGCCGGCGAGGTGGTCAGCGGCTACCCAGCCATTCCCAACCGCCTCTGGCTGCGCTGCTCGGCGGTGTTCAACAAACTGCCGGAGATGGCCCGCACCCTGCGCCAGATCAAGGCAAGCACCGATGAAGGCGCACCGCTAGCCGGCAAAGAAAGCAACGGTTCAGCCCAGTAGCCTCGCAGGTTGCGCCGACCGTCTCCCTGATGACCAGCCACCGGATCACGCTCCTGCCAGGTGATGGCATCGGCCCAGAGATCACGGCGGTGGCCCGCCGGCTGCTTGATGCGGTGGCGGTCCGCCATGGATTCAGCCTCGCGTACGACGAACGGCTGATCGGCGCGGCGGCCATCGACCTCGATGGTGTGCCCTTGCCGGAGAGCACCCTGGAGGCCTGCCGCCAGGCCGATGCGGTGTTGCTGGCGGCGATCGGCGATCCCCGCTGCGACAGCCTGCCGCGGGAGCTGCGGCCCGAAAGCGGCCTGCTGGCGCTGCGCGCAGGCCTGGGTCTGTTCGCCAACCTGCGGCCCGTCAAAATTATCCCCGCCCTGATCGGCGCCAGCAGCTTGCGACCGGAGGTGATCAAAGGGGTCGATCTGCTCGTGGTGCGTGAGCTCACCGGCGGCGTGTACTTCGGCACCCCCAAGGGTCGGGTGGAGGCCGATGGCGCCGTGCGGGCCTTCAACACCATGGCCTACTTCGACTGGGAGATCGATCGCATCGCCCGGGTGGGCTTTGATCTGGCCCGCGCCCGCAGCGGCAGGCTCTGCTCGGTGGACAAGGCCAACGTGCTCGATGTCAGCCAGTTGTGGCGCGATCGGGTCGAGGCGATCCACGCCGACTATCCGGCCGTGGAACTCAGCCACATGTATGTGGACAACGCCGCCATGCAGCTGGTGCGCCATCCACGCCAGTTCGACGTGCTGCTGACCAGCAACCTCTTCGGTGACATCCTCAGCGATGAGGCGGCGATGCTCACGGGCTCGATTGGCATGTTGCCGTCCGCTTCTCTGGGGGATAGCGGGCCGGGCCTGTTCGAGCCGGTCCACGGCTCCGCGCCGGATATCGCCGGCCAGGACAAAGCCAATCCGATGGCGATGGTGCTTTCGGCGGCGTTGTTGCTGCGGCTGGGACTGCAGCAGGAGGGCGCCGCCAACGACCTGGAGACGGCCGTTGACCGGGTGCTGGCCTCCGGCCTGCGCACCGGAGACCTGATGGCCGAAGGCTGCACCCTGCTGGGATGTCAGGCCATGGGGGAGGCCCTGCTGGCGGCCCTGCCGGCCTGAACCCCCTTGTGGTGGGGGTACCTCCCCCTCTGTACCCCGCCTGAGGTGCTCGCCGGAGCGGGGTCCGGCGATCTGCGAAACTCTCAATCAAATCCCCGCTCCCTCCTCGATGTCGAAGCGTCATCCGGTCGTCTCGGTCACCGGTTCCTCCGGCGCTGGAACCAGCACCGTCAAGCGCGCCTTCGAATACATCTTTAAACGCGAGGGCATCACCCCGGCCGTTGTTGAAGGCGACAGCTACCACCGCTACGAGCGCGGTCCAATGAAAGAAGCCATGGCGGCCGCCGTGGCCAAGGGCGAGAATTTCTCCCACTTCGGCCCAGATGCCAACCGGTTCGACAAGCTCGAGCAGCTGTTCAGCATCTACGGCGAAACCGGCGGGGGCGAGAAGCGCTACTACCTGCATTCCGTGGAGGAGGCCGCCGAGCACAACTCCCGCCTCAGTACCAGCCTGGCTCCTGGCCAGTTCACCCCTTGGGAACCGATTCCCGCCGAGACTGACCTGCTTTTCTACGAGGGCCTGCACGGCGGCGTGGTGGGCGAAGGATATGACCTGCGCAAGCTGTCCGATCTGCTGATCGGCGTTGTACCGATCGTAAACCTGGAGTGGATCCAGAAGATCACCCGCGACAACCAAGAGCGCGGCTATTCGGCAGAGGCCACGGTGGATACGATTCTGCGCCGCATGCCGGATTACATCAATCACATCTGCCCTCAGTTCAGCCTCACCGACATCAACTTTCAGAGGATTCCCACCGTGGACACCTCAAACCCCTTCTTCATTCAGACGATCCCCACCCCGGATGAGAGTTTCGTCATCATCCACTTCCGTAAGGTGGCCCGCGACAAGTGGGGAATCAACTTCCCCTATCTGCTTGACATGATTCATGGCTCGTTCATGTCCACCCCCACTTCGATCGTGGTGGACGGCGGCAAGATGGGATTCGCCATGGAGCTGATTCTCACACCGATCATCCATCGCATGATTGAAGACAAGAAGTCCATCAGCTGAGTCTCCGGCATCTCTGAGCGCCGGACCTCAAGTCAGCAGCAGCAGTACCAAGTCGCTCCGGGCCCCATTCCGGGCCCTCTTTTTTTTATGTCCACTGGCGGCCTAAAGTTCCACCATTGGCAGAGGGGACAGCCATCAGCTTCAGCCCCTCCTTTCTGATCCGCGGAGCTGGTGGTGAATCCACTCCCCCTCTGCGCCTGGATCGCGTCAATAGCCGCGAGTTGTTTGCTGTCGCCCGTGGCGTGCTCTTCCGTCATATGGAAACCTGCCCCGATGGAGCCGACCCCCTCGGGGTGGTGCTGGTCAACCCCGATCGCGACCCGGGGGCATTGAGCAGGGGTCGCGTCGTTTTTTCGGTGCCCGTCCTGCTTCCGGACGAACAGTTCGTCCCCCTGGATCTGCTTCTGGCCAGGTCCCAGCGCTTCAGTGGGCCGCGCCGCAGCCGTCTCCAGGTTTCCCGCCCTGCCCGTTGAGGACATGGCTTCGTTTCTCCCGCTCCCGATGGCCCAGGTCGAGCTGCTCACCATGGCGCCGCTGCTGGTGGCCGTGATCGGTGCCTGTGTCGGCAGCTTTCTCAATCTCGTCGCCTGGAGGCTGCCGCGGGAGGAGTCGCTGCTGCTGCCTGGAAGCCACTGCCCCCGCTGCGGCACGCCGCTGGCCTGGTTCGAGAACCTGCCGATCATCGGCTGGCTGGCTCTGAAGGGCCGCTGCCGCCACTGCCACCAGCCGATTGCCCCGCGCTACGTGCTGGTGGAGCTGCTCAGTGCGGGCCTGTGGGTCGCCGTGCTGCTGGGCCAGCCCAGCGCCATGGGGCCCAATGCGGCCACCGTGCCCCTGTTGCTGGCCGGCTGGCTACTGGTGAGCTGGTTGCTGCCCATGGTGCTGATCGATCTCGACAGTCTCTGGCTGCCGGAACCCCTCTGCCGACACGGGCTGTTGCTCGGCATCGCCATCACCGCCCTGCTGGCCCTGCCCCAGGGTTTGAGCCCAGGCAAGGCTCTGCTGTTCTCCCACCTGATCGCAGCGGCAGCTGGGCTGCTCGGTTTTGAAGCCCTCAGCGCCCTGGCCGAAAAGGTGATCGGCAGGCCGGCCCTTGGGCTCGGCGATGCCAAGCTCGCGGCCCTGATGGGGGCATGGCTGGGGCCAATGGGCCTGCTGCTGGCGGTCGCCTTGGCGGTGCTGGCCGGGGCGATCATCGGTTCGATCGGCCGACTGAGCGGCCGACTCCAACGTCACCAACCCTTCGCCTTCGGTCCCTTCCTCGCCCTGGGCGCGGTGGCGGTCTGGGTGATGGGGGAGCCCTTCTGGATCGCCCTTGCCGGCTACGCCGGTGCCAGCTGAAGCCGGTTGCGGATCTCTGGCCAGGGAGCGATGGTGCGCCGGCCTTTAATGGAACTCTCGATCTTCCCGCCGATCCCCGCCCATGTCGCTGTTCGACTGGTTCGCCGACCGCCGCAAGACCGCCCCGGTGGTGCGCCCGAACCAGGGTCCTGAAAGCGATGAAACGGATGGTCTCTGGAGCAAATGCCCGGAGTGCTCCCAGGTGGTCTACCGCAAGGATCTGGTCGCCAACGCCAGTGTCTGCGCCGGTTGTGGCTATCACAACCGCATCGACAGCAGCGAGCGGATTCGCCTGCTGGCCGATGAAGGCAGCTTCGAGAGTCTCGACAGTGACCTGACTCCCACCGATCCCCTGGCCTTCAAGGACCGGCGCAGCTACAGCGATCGCATCCGCGACAGCCAGCGCGCCACCGGACTGCGCGACGCCGTGGTGACCGGCCTGTGCCGCCTGGAGGGAATGCCCCTGGCGATGGGGGTCATGGACTTCCGCTTCATGGGGGGCTCGATGGGATCGGTGGTGGGCGAGAAACTCACCCGGCTGATCGAAACGGCCACGGCCCGGCGCTACCCCGTGCTGATCGTCTGTGCCTCGGGCGGGGCACGGATGCAGGAGGGGATGCTGAGCCTGATGCAGATGGCCAAGATCTCTGGAGCCCTGGAACGGCATCGGCAGGCCGAGCTGCTCTATCTACCCCTGTTGACCCATCCCACCACTGGCGGTGTCACCGCCAGTTTCGCCATGCTCGGCGATCTGATCCTGGCGGAACCCAAGGCGCTGATCGGATTTGCCGGGCGCCGGGTGATCGAGCAGACCCTGCGCGAGAAACTGCCCGAAGGCTTTCAGACGGCCGAATACCTGCGCGAACACGGCTTCGTCGATGCGATCGTGTCTCGCACCCAATTGCCCAGCACCCTCGCCACCTTGATCCGTCTCCATGACCCGGCCCGACGCCTCCAGGCCGTGGCGCCATGAGCACACCCCCTTCCAGCGCTTGGTTTCGCCCATTGGCACCCATGGGACTAGGGCTGCTGGCGCTAGCGCTGATCGTGCAGCTGCTGGTGGTTCCTGCCGCCTGGGCCGGCCCCGTGAACTGGCAGGAGGTGACCGCCACCGCCGAGGGCCGGCAATGGTGGGATTCCGGCAGCCTGCGCCGCAACCGGGAGGGCCACGTCACGGTGCTCAGCCGCTTCCAGCCCACTCCCGCCGATGACCGGACTCCTGCCGCTGGCGAAGCCAGCGAGCCGACCACGCCCCGCGCCCGCAACGATGCCCGCCTCTACGTGATGGAGCTCGACTGCGATCAGGGACTGTTTCGCGATACATCGGTCAACGGCCTGCCTCAGTTCGGAGCCCAGTGGCTGCCCGTCGGCAACGACGACCTGACGGCTGAGGTGCTGCGCCAGGCCTGTGAGGCCGCGCCGGCATGAGCCTCCCGTCCTTGGCTCAGCCGGGTCCCCTGCGGGTGGCGATCGCCGGTCTCGGCTTCGGCGAGAAGGTGCATCTGCCAGCCCTGCGGGACTGCCCCGCCACTGAACCGGTGGCGCTCTGGCACCCGCGCCAGCAGCGGCTCGACGCCGCCTGTGCCAGTGCCGGCCTGCCCGGCACGACGGATTTCGAGGCCCTGCTCGGCGATCCCGGCATCGACGCGATCGTGATCGCCACGCCGCCGGAACCACGCCAGGAGCTGGCCAGCGCCGCCCTCAGGGCCGGCAAGCATCTGCTGCTCGAAAAGCCCGTGGCCCTGGAGAGTGCCGAGGTGGAGGAACTGCAGCGCCTGGCGATCCAGCAGCGCCTCTGTGTGGCGGTGGACTTTGAATACCGGGCTGTACCACTGTTCCAGCACCTGGCGGCCCTGCTCGATCAAGGGGTGCTGGGTGAACCCTGGCTGGTCAAACTCGACTGGCTGATGAGCAGCCGCGCCGATGCCAGCCGACCCTGGACCTGGTATTCCGAGGCCGCCAGCGGTGGCGGCGT
>JAPLID010000168.1:0-2366 GCA_026389285.1 Cyanobacteriota bacterium | reverse complement strand
GGCACCCACGCCTTCGACATGCTGCATTGGTTGATCGGTCCCAGCAGCCGGCTTCAGAGCCGGCTGAGCACGGCGATCAGGCAGCGGCCCCTGATCGATACGCCAGGGACCCTGGCCCCCGTCGATGCCGAGGACATCGCCCTGATCCAGCTGGATCTGCAGGATCGCTGGGGCCGCAGCGTGCCGGGCCAGGTCACCCTGGCCTCGGTCACCCGCCAGGGCCGGGGCTGCTGGCTTGAACTGCACGGCAGCGAGGCCACCATGGTGCTGGGCTCCAGCAACCAGTGCGACTACGTGCACGGCTTCCAGCTGTGGCTGGCCAGGCCGGGCGAAGCCCTGCGGCCGGTTGAGCCCAGCCCCGACCTCCTCTACCCCCGCACCTGGGAAGACGGACGGATCGCTCCGGTGCGCCGGCTGATCGGCTGGTGGGCCGAGGCGATCCAGCAGGGACGGCCGATGGTCCCTGGCCTGGCCGAAGCCGTGTCCAGCCAGCGCTGCTGCGACCTGGCCAAAGCGGAGAACCCTGCCCCCTGATCCGGGAGAGACAGCCCCGAGAGTGCTCGGCCCGGCAGGGCTTTTGAGCAACCAGGACCGGAAAGCAGGTCCAAGCCAGAAGCGTCTGGCACCGTGGTCCACCGAAGCAGGGGATCGTGGTCAGCCGTGACGGGTTGGTGATCGCCGGCGCTCCTGATGCGGCTCGGGACTGGCGAGGGCACGGTGTCTCCAATAACTGGGTGGCTGCCTGCAAGCGCCGGCGAAGCTGCGGCTCCCGGAGACACGTGACCAGGCGAGGGCTTCCTATCCCTCTGCTCTCTTCAACAGACGGGTGAATCCTCAGGCTGTGCCTGAAATGACCCGATTCGCCAGAAGCGGATTCCGCACAGCGAGGGGATGTTCAGCAAACTCCACCTGCATGACCCAGAAAGCTCTGCCGATCCCTGATGAGTCACGTGCTGGGCTGCATCACCTAGTAGGGGAAACAGCAGGGCTGGAGCAAGCCCTGGGATTTCCGGCACGGGATCAACGGGGCAATCAAGAACTCCCAGGCACCCACACCCCCTGCCGCGCCGCGCCTCGGTATCCGCCGCGCCTCGGTATCCGCTGTGCCCATCAGCTACGCCCATCAGCCAAGCCACAAGAGACACACCGCTATTCGGTAACAACCGCTACCATTACAAGATCGTTGACCGGACGCGACGACCTCTCGTCCGGCGGAATTAGGAGGAGGAGGACCGAATCCGGCTCATCCCCCGAAGCAACGCGCCATCCACCGACCTGGGACGCCATCCCCAGGTCTTCACCGGAGGCACTTCCATGTCCATCACAACCGCCAAGCAAATGGCACGACAGGCCGAAGAGGCCCGCCGCGCCGCCCGTCAGCTCGCCTTCAGCGTTCAGAACCTGCGCAAGCACGTCCTGATCGACTGAAGTCGGGCCGGTGCGATCGGATCCCGTTGCTTCGCCCCGCTAGCGCGGGGCTTTTTCATGGGCTGGGAGTTGCCTGACAGCCTCCTGCTGCCAGCAGCCTGGGGCAACTCGGGGTATCCCCTAGACTCCGCGCCAGACAAGTGGCGGAATGATTCCGTCAACCGTCGACCATCCGTTTCACCCACTCCTGCGAGGTTTTCCATGGCGCTCGTCCCGCTTCGGCTGCTGCTTGACCACGCTGCCGAGAACGGCTACGGCATTCCTGCCTTCAACGTCAATAACCTGGAGCAGGTGCAGGCCATCATGGAGGCGGCCGCCGAGACGGACAGCCCCGTCATCCTGCAGGCCTCCCGAGGTGCCCGCCAGTACGCCGGAGAAAGCTTTCTGCGCCACCTGATCCTGGCGGCAGTGGAAACCTATCCCAACATCCCGGTGGTGATGCACCAGGACCACGGCAACAGCCCCGCCACCTGCTACGGCGCCGCTGCCAACGGTTTCACCTCCGTGATGATGGATGGCTCCCTGGAAGCCGATGCCAAGACCCCGGCCAGCTACGACTACAACGTGGCCGTCACCAAGGAAGTGGTGGACGTGGCCCATGCCATCGGCGTGAGCGTTGAGGGTGAGCTGGGTTGCCTTGGTTCCCTGGAAACCGGCCAGGGCGAAGCGGAAGATGGCCACGGCTTCGAGGGCACCCTCGACCATTCGCAGCTGCTCACCGACCCGGCCGAGGCCGCTGATTTCGTCGCCAAAACCAAGGTCGACGCCCTGGCGATCGCGATCGGCACCAGCCACGGCGCTTATAAGTTCACCCGCAAGCCCACCGGCGAAGTGCTGGCGATCAGCCGCATCGCGGAGATCCACAAGGCCATCCCCAACACCCACCTGGTGATGCACGGCTCCAGCTCCGTTCCCCAGGAATGGCTGGACATGATCAA
>JAPLID010000022.1 GCA_026389285.1 Cyanobacteriota bacterium | reverse complement strand
TCACCGCGGTGGTGTGATGCCCTCACTACTGCCAGATCCCTGAGCCGGTTGTTAACGATCGTGGTGTCTGTGGTCGCTCGTTGATTAACAATCAGGGGTGGAATGCTGCGCTGCTGCGTTACGGCCCCTGAACGGGTACCTTTTGCCAGCCTGGGCTTGACACCAGGCACCTATGACTGGGTGTGGGGCAGCGGTGCAAACACCGACAGTTATCGACTGATCATTAGCAACAGTAGCGACGTTCCGGGGCCAATGCCCCTGTTCGGTGCTGGAGCGGCCTTCGGCTGGAGCCGCAAGTTGCGCAGGCGGATTGGTTCGACCTCCAACAGTAAGTCTGAGGGCTGATTTTCTGGGGTGATGTGCCCCTTGCCCTGCCATGGTCGGGGAGGCCCTTTGCTGTGCTTGTCGGCCTTCACCCGTCTCCGCCCAGCGTTCCTGCGTCTTTAACTTCTCCCCATGCCGTCCAGCTCGGAACACTCCTCAGATTCGCCGCTGCGGCTGCTCTCCGCGCCGGGATTGAGTGTGGTGGCCCTGGTGTTGTTCGTGCTGTTCGCCACGCCGGTGACGGGTGCTATTTGGCCGGTGCAGTTGCTAAATCCGCTCTGGCAACTGCGGCTGGCGGCCAGCCTGGTCAACGGCGCTCCCTTTGCCTTGCTGGGGCTGGCGCTGTTGCAGATCGCCGTGGAACTGGGACCCCATGATCCGGTGTTGCAGCGACGCCAGAGGCTCTGCAGCCAGCTGGCGGTGGTCGTCGCCTTCGGTTTCCTGCTGCTGGTGCCGGTGCAAGGGGTGGCGAGGCTGCAGCAAAGCCGCTCGACCACCAGCGCCCAGAGCTCCCGCATCACGGGCGCCGAACGGCGATTGGTGGCCTTGCGCCAGGCTGTGGCCAGTGCCGCCAGCAACGAGGAAATCAACCAGAGGCTCCAGCACCTGCAGGGCCCGGTGCTCGGCGCCGCCGATCTGGCCCAACCCCTGCCGTTGCTGAAGGCCCAGGTGGGCGCCGTGTTTGATCAGGCAGCCCTGCAGATTGCCCGTGAGCGCCAGGCCACCCCTACGGCCGATCCCTGGCGCCTGCTGCCCGAGTTGCTGCGCAACGGCATAGCCTGTCTCGCCCTGGCACTGGGCTTCGCCGCCCTGGCTGTGCGGCCCGGCTCCGAGGTTTCGTTGCTGCAGGAGTGGCAGGGGGGCTGGGGCTACTGGCAGTGGCGCCTAAACCAACGCCGGGTTTCGCGCCGGGGCGTCACCTCTGATGAGGACTACCTCCGCCAGCTCAGCCAGGAAGACGATTGAAGCTGGGTCTTAGTCGGTGATTGGCCTCGTGGTCCACGCTGCACACGGGACTGGCCGATAAACCCCCTGCGTGGCGGGATTGACCATGAAGACCTGATTGGGCGTCGGTAACTGCAACAGGCCAGACGAACTGCTTAGGGCCGCACGCACATCATCCCCCCGAGGGCGATCCTCAGCCGGGACGACAAAGCACCCTCCTGGCTGGGCTTCAGGCCCAATGTTCAGAAGGAGCTGGCAAGGGACTTTTTCCGGGTGCGCCTCTGGAGCCGCAAGGAGCTGAAGGAGAAGCTCTTTGCCCACGACGACCGGCTGCCCGAAGAGATCCGCCTGGCCCTGCCGCTGAAGCGGGTCTGGATGGTGGCGAACCAGGACGACTGAGAGCTCAGGGTTTGATGGCGATATAGTTGATTTCGCATCCCTTCACCAGCCGAGCCTCCTGGACAGCTGCTGCTGCGCTGAAGGGAGAGAATTCAAAATATTGGAAGACATCGAGTCCCCGATCCAGGGTGATCTTCCAGCCATGGTTGGTGGTGATGCTGCGGGCATGGAAGTTGGGGCTGGCATCGATCTCCCAGCTGAATGGGGTGCTGGTATCAGCAAAGGAGTCCTGCACCTGGCCGAGGTTTTCCACCTGCTTCTCCATCGATTCCAGATCCGAGCCCGTGATCAGGTGAATCGTCACCTCGTCTCCGGTTGGGGTGATCTCATTGACCATGCGCAGGAACTCCACC
>JAPLID010000143.1 GCA_026389285.1 Cyanobacteriota bacterium | reverse complement strand
GGCCCGCAGCAATTTCTCTTCGGGAGGCTGGTCGGATTCACCCTTGGGTGTCACCTTGCCAACCAGAATATCCCCTGATTCGACATAGGCACCGATGCGGATGATGCCCATCTCATCGAGGCTGCCGAGGCTTTCCTCGGCCACATTGGGGATCTCTCGGGTGATCTCCTCGGGGCCGAGCTTGGTCTGACGGGCTTCGATCTCGTACTTCTCGATGTGCACCGAGGTGTAGAGATCGTCATGGACCAGACGGTCGCTGAGCAGGATGGCGTCTTCGTAGTCGTAGTTGTAACCCTCCCATGGCATGTAGGCGATCAACACATTCTGCCCCAGGGCGATCTCACCGCCCTCGCAGGCCGAGCCATCGGCCAGCACCTGGCCGGCGATCACTAAGTCGCCCTGGTTGACGATCGGCCGTTGATTGAGGCAGGTGTCCTGATTGGAGCGCTGGTACTTCTGCATGAAGTGGGTGTGCTCGATGCCCTGGTCATCACGAATGACGATGGCGGTGGCATCGACGAAGGCCACTTCTCCATTGACGCGGGTGATCGGCACCATGCCGGAGTCGCGGGCCACCTGGGTTTCCAGGCCCGTGCCCACCAGGGGCCGTTCTGGGCGCAACAGGGGCACAGCCTGACGCTGCATGTTGGAGCCCATCAGGGCCCGGTTGGCGTCGTCGTGCTCGAGAAAGGGGATCAGCGAGGTGGCAACCGAGATCACCTGCACCGGTGACAGCTGGACGTAATCGACCTGCTCGGGAATTACCGTCTCGAAATCCTGCCGGTAGCGCACCGGCACCAGATCGGACGTGATGTAACCCGTGGCGTCGGTGGGCACGTCACCGGGGGCGACGCGGCACTCATCCTCAAGGTCGGCGGAGAGATAGATCGGGTTGCCCTTCTTGTGAACAATCCCGCCCTCCGCTTTCCAGCAGGGGGTTTCGATGACGCCGTACTCGTTGACCCGGGCATGGGTGGCCAGCGAGCCGATCAGACCGGCGTTGGGGCCCTCGGGCGTTTCGATCGGACAGATGCGGCCGTAGTGGGAGGGGTGGATGTCGCGCACAGCAAAACCCGCCCGCTCCCGGGTGAGACCACCTGGACCGAGGGCACTGATGCGGCGCTTGTGGGTCAGCTCGGCCAGGGGATTGGTCTGATCCATGAACTGGCTCAGCTGGCTGGAGCCGAAGAACTCCTTGATCGCCGCCACCAGGGGCTTGGGGTTGACCAGCTGGGCAGGCGTGAGGGATTCGGTCTCGCCGACCGTCATCCGCTCCTTGATGATTCGCTCGAGCCGGTTGAGGCCCACGCGCACCTGATTCTGCAGCAGCTCGCCGACGGAGCGCACCCGGCGATTGCCGAGGTGGTCGATGTCATCGAGGCAGGCACCACCCACATCGAGCTCGAGATTGATCAGGTAATCAATCGTCGAGAGCACATCCTCGGGAGTGAGGGTGCGGGTGGCGTCAGGGATGGTCAGACGCAGCTTCTTGTTGATCTTGTAGCGGCCCACACGACCCAGGTCGTAGCGCTTGGGATCGAAGAAGCGGCTGTGCAGCAGCTGCTGACCGCCGCTGACCGAGGGAGGCTCACCGGGACGCAGCTTCTTGTAGAGCTCCAGCAGGGCCTGGTCCTCGGAGGCGATGCCCTCGTCGTTGGCCGCCTCGATCGACTTCTGGTAGTACTCAGGATGCCGGAGCTTATCCAGCACGTCGTTGTCGGACAGACCGATCGCCCGCATGAGCACATGGGCATTGATCTTGCGGGTCTTGTCGACGCGCACGTGCAGCAGGTCGTTCTTGTCGGTCTCGAACTTGAGCCAGGCACCCCGGTTGGGGATAACGCTGGCGTTGAAGGTCTTACGGCCGTTCTTGTCCTGTTCGTCCTTGAAGTAAACCCCGGGCGAACGCACGATCTGGTTGACGATCACCCGCTCGGCGCCGTTGATGATGAACGTGCCCCGTTCGGTCATCAGGGGCAGTTCACCGATGAACACCTCCTGCTCCTTGATTTCACCGGTCTCCTTGTTGACCAGGCGGCAAGTCACATACATCTGCGAGGCAAAGGTGGCGTCGCGACGCTTGGCCTCTTCGACATCGTGACGAGGACGCTTGAGGCGGTACTCGCTGCCGATGAAGTGCAGCTCAAGCTTGCCGGTGTAATCGGTGATCGGCGAGAAGCTCTCGAGCTCCTCGATCAGCCCCTTCTCCAGGAACCATTTGAAGCTGGACCGTTGCACCTCCACGGGCCTGGTGCGGAGATCGACCGGCGGGGCCGGTATCGAGGCTGGACCGGTGGGTAGACCGGTAAACCAGCGCTGGTCATGCCAAGAGGCACTTCAGCCCCCGTCTTCCCCCTGGCGAGCAGGGGGAAGACGGGGGGCGCGCGCGCCTATCGAACTCGCCGCGAGGAGAGCATGGGGATGACGAACAGGCGACCTTCCAGCTCAGATGACAGAGTTGCTGCCATGCAAACTGGCAAGATTACTGCCGCGGGTTGGGGAGGCAGGGTTGCTGCCGTGGTCGACGGTGCCGTAATCGACAAAGGGAGCGCTTCCGCTTCCAGGCCAATGAACCATCATACAACGTCAACAGGCAGCCGAAAGAGACGCTGCGCATTGGCCGTGCTGGCCAGGGCCACCTGCTCCAGGCTTTCACCCCGCAGGCCGGCGACCCGCTCGGCCACGCTGACCACGAAGGCCGGCTCATTGCGCTTGCCGCGCCGGGGCACCGGGGCCAGGAATGGGCAGTCGGTTTCCACCAGGTAGCGATCGGCGGGCACCTGGCGGGCGCACTGATGAGTGTCCTCCGCCTTGGGGAAGGTCACGGTGCCACTGAAGCTGATGAATAGTCCCAGCTCCAGGAAGGCCTCCATCTCCGAGGGAGTTCCGCCCCAACAATGCATCACCCCAGCGGGGCAACGGCCTGCCGCGGCCCGGGAGCGCAGCTCGATCAGCATCGGCTCAGCGGCATCGCGGCAGTGAATGATCACCGGCAGATCCAGCTCCACCGCCAGATCCAGCTGGGGCCGCAACACCTGCAGCTGATCATCGAGGTTGCTCTGGCGGAAAAGATCCAGTCCCAGTTCGCCGATCGCGACCACGCGCTCGTCGGCCAGGGCGGCCTCCCGGAGCACGGTCGAGGTGTCGTCCTGCCAGTGGCCGGTATCCGATGGATGCACACCGACCGCATAGCGCAGCTCCGGGAAACGATCGGCTAGGGCGCGGATCGCCGGGATCTCCGCTGGTTCCACGCAGGCATGGACCAAGGCGGTGACACCGGCTTCACGCCAGCGATCCCGGACCGCGTCGAGGTCGTCGTCGAAGTTCCGGAAGACGATGTGGCAGTGGCTGTCGATCAGAGGAGGCAACCTCTGGCCGGACTTCTGCTGCGACAGGGACTGGGCCGACTGTTCGGGCGCAGGCTTGCCGGCTGTAGCGGAGCTCAGGAAAGCTGAGGCGCCTGGCGCCGAGGGCTGGGGGCTGAAGGCGAACATGGGCCGGGCGGAAGCCGAGGCACCAGAAGCCTTCGCAGCGTCAACTGGCTCCAGGATGGGAGCTGCGGAATCCAGCACAATCGGAACACTCATCGGATCGACAGAACAAAATCATGCCTGAGCATTGCCGAGGCATCCGTTGGGCTCCGGAAAGGTCCGCACAAGCTGCGGCCCAGCCCCAGGTCGTGAACCGATCGCGCAGGCGGGTTCGATGCCTCAGGCCTGGGCAGGAGTGGCGCCGGGTTCAAGCACCTTCTTAACCGCCACGGAGAGGCGCGATTTCTGGTTGGCGCCGGTGTTGCTGTGCAGCACACCCACCTTGACAGCCTTGTCGATCTTGCTGAAAGCAGCGTTCATGGTGGTCTGAACTGCGGCCTTCGCTTCGCTGCCGGGCTCCTGGCCGTAGGCGGTGCAGGCGGTCAGACAGCGCTTCATCAGCGTGCGCAGGGCGGACTTGTAGGAGCGGTTCTGAAGACGGTTGCGCTCGGCGATTTCGATGCGCTTCTTCGACGACTTGTTATTTGCCACAGGTGCTGGCGCGGACTCGACAAAAAAAAATCTTACCGCGTGGCCCAACCGGCACTGCGGGGCCGGGTCCTAGCTTCGGATTCCCTAGCTCCAGCCTGCGTGAGCGCCTCCAGTCCCGCTGTCAGCCCCAGGGCCGCGACCGGTTCCGATTCGCCGGTGCCGGCCATTGAACTGCTGCGGGATCCAGCCCTGGCCAGCGAGCGCCTGGAGGCGATCGCTGGCCGCACCGGCGGCGCCCGGCTGCAGCAGGAAGAACAAATGGTGGCCGCGATCCTGGAGCAGGTGCGCTGCGATGGCGACCGGGCCCTGCTGGAACTGAGCGAACGCTTTGATCGGGTGCGGCCCGATCCCCTGCGAGTGCCGGAAGAGCAGCTGCGCCAGGCCTGGCAGTGCACGGCCCCTTCCCTGCAGGCGGCCCTGCAGCTCGCCCATGAACGCATCCTGGCCTTCCACCGCCAGCAGCTGCCGGCCGATCTGGCCATCACCGGCCCCCATGGCGAAAGGCTCGGGCGCCGCTGGCGGCCGGTGGAGCGTGCTGGCCTGTATGTGCCCGGCGGCCGGGCCTCCTACCCGAGCACCGTGCTGATGAACGCGGTGCCGGCCACCGTGGCCGGAGTCGAGCGGCTGGTGATGGTCACGCCGCCGGGAGCGGGCGGGTTGCCCAATCCGATCGTGCTGGCGGCCGCCCATCTGGCCGGGGTGCGCGAGTTGTACCAGGTCGGCGGTGCCCAGGCGATCGCGGCCCTGGCCTTCGGCACCGAATCGATCCCCCGGGTCGATGTGATCAGCGGCCCGGGCAACCTCTGGGTCACCCTGGCCAAAAAAGCCGTCTATGGCCGGGTCGGCATCGACTCCCTGGCCGGCCCCAGTGAGGTGCTGGTGATCGCCGACCACAGCGCCCGGGCGGACCAGGTAGCCGCCGACCTGATGGCCCAGGCGGAACACGACCCCCTGGCGGCGGCGATCCTGATCACCACCGATGAAGCCCTGGCGGCGGCCGTACCGGCGGCGATCGCAGCCCAGCTGCAACACCACCCCCGCGCTGAGATCACCCGCAAAGCCCTTGAGGACTGGGGCCTGATCGTGATCTGCGACGACCTGGCCACGGCCGCCAAGCTCAGCGACCGGTTCGCACCGGAGCACCTGGAACTGCTGGTGGAGGACCCCGAACCCCTGGCCGAACGCATTCGCCATGCCGGAGCGATCTTCCTGGGCCCCTGGAGCCCCGAGGCCGTCGGCGACTACCTGGCCGGACCGAACCACACCCTGCCTACCAGCGGCACGGCTCGCTTCGCCGGGGCCCTCAGCGTCGAAACCTTCCTGCGCCACACCAGCCTGATCCGCTTCAACCAGGCCGCCCTGGAGGCCACCGGGCCAGCGGTGATCGAACTGGCTGAGAGCGAGGGGCTGCATAGCCATGCCGAGTCGGTGCGGCGGCGGCTGGAGGGCTGAGGGCTCCCTTCAGCAATGGTGGGTCCCATGACATGGGGTGCTCAGCGGCAGACTGCCCAAAGGCTCCAAGCCAGCCCACCGCCACCGAGGTCGCTCAGCCTCTCCCACCGGAAGCCTGGTTCGCGGTGCAAGCGCAGCGGCAGAGCCTCCAAGCCATCAACCTGCTCCCTCAACAGCGTGCAATCGAAAGGGCGGCCATAGGAGCAGCGCACCCAATCCCCAGGAGTTTTCCCTCAACGCCTGTCTGGCCGACTGGTCCGGCTGGGTGGGGCTTGGATTGGGCGATGAGGTGCTCGTGCAGATCTACCGCAATAGCGCCGAAGCGGTGGCGAGGGAATTTGACCAGCCCCAGCCTGGCGAAGGCCGCAGCCCGGGTGCCGCTGCGCATCGGCCTGCTGGCGGGCCTGCGCCAGCAAGCCAAGAATCCGGCCAGCCTGCAGCAGGAACTGGCCCTGCTTCGCAAGGCGGGTGTGGCCAGCATCGATCTGTTTTTCTACGAATCAGTGCGACTGCACTTCCCGGTGATGGCGCTGGCCTCAGCCAGCCTCAGCGCTTCACCAGATCCCGTACGCCCGGCACCCCATCGACAATCTCCCCCACCAGCACCTGATCGGTGAGATTGACGAACAAGCCGTTCTCCAAGACGCCCGGCAGGTTGTTGATCTCCTTCTCGAGCGCCAGCGGATCGCTGATGCCGCCGGCAAATTTCACGTCCAGCACCAGGTTGCCCTGATCGGTCACCACCGGGCCCGCCTTGCGCACAGCCAGGCGCAGCTCGGCCGTGCCGCCCATCTCACCCAGCTGGCTCTGCACCTGGCGCCAGGCACCGGGCAGCACCTCCACCGGCAACAGGAACCCCAGGTTCAGGGTGTCCACGAGTTTGGTGGCATCCACCACTACGACGAAGCGCTCGGCGCGGCGCGCCACCAGCTTCTCCTGCACATGACAAGCGCCGCCGCCTTTGATCAGCTGGAAGGAGGGATCCACCTCATCGGCGCCGTCGATCGCCAGATCGATGCGCGAGATGGCATTGAGACTCTTGAGCGAAATGCCGAGCTCGGCGGCAAGCACCTCCCCCTGGAAGGAGGTGGTCACCCCGGTGATGTCCTGGAGCTCGCCACGCTTCAGCTTGGCGCCGAGGCCCTGGATCATCAGGGCGGCGGTGGAGCCGGAACCCAGGCCCACCACCATGCCGTCACGGATCTGCTCGACGGCCGCGGCCGCCACGGCCTGCTTCATCTGGTCCTGCAGATCGGCCATCCCATCCAGTGCGGAGCGGGCTGACGGTAGCAAGCGTGGCGGCGGCACTCAGCCGGCGGGGTGGGGCAAGGCCGCGGGACGGATCGACAGCTGCAGCTCCCGCTGGCCGCGCACCACCGTTAACGGCAAAGGCGCTCCGACCTCGGAGCTTTCCACCTGTTGCAGCAGGGCGGAGGGATTGGCCACCACCTGATCGGCGACCCTCACCACCAGATCGCCGCGCTTCAGTCCGGCCGCCTCGGCGGGACTTTCGGGCAGCACCCGCTGCACCAGGGCGCCATCACGTTCGGGCAGCTGCAGCAGGGCATCGGGATCGCGGTTGTTCTCGCGGGCGACGCGAGCCGTGAGCGGCACCAGCTGCAGGCCCAGATAGGGATGGATCACCGAGCCGCCATCGGCCAGCTGGCCGGCGACCCGCTTGGCCAGGTTGATCGGAATCGCGAAGCCCAGACCCGCCCCGGGGCCGGAGCGCACCAGGGTGTTGATGCCGATCACCTCGCCGCCGGCATTGATCAACGGGCCACCCGAGTTGCCGGGATTGATCGCCGCATCGGTCTGGATCAGATCGAGGCGCTTATCCGAAAAACCGAGACTGTTGATGTCGCGGTGCAGGCTGCTGACAATGCCGAGGGTGACCGTGCGCTCAAGGCCATAGGGGCTGCCCAGGGCGATCGCCCAGTCCCCCACCTCCAGGGCCTCGGAATCACCCAGAGGGGCAGCCGCCAGTTGCTCGCGCCGGGGAATGCGCACCAGGGCCAGATCGGTGACGCTGTCACTGCCGACGACCGTGCCATCGAGCTGGCGACCGTCGGCCATCGTCACTTCCACCGTGTCAACTTGGTCGACCACATGGGCGTTGGTGAGCACCAGGCCCCTGGACGCGTCGATGACCACGCCAGAGCCCTGGCCCCGCTCGCGCATACTGCCGGCCGGGTCGCCGAACAGATCGCGCAGCAGTGGATCGAGCATGGCCGGATCGAAGGGCTGACGGGCCACCGCCCGCTCCGTGTCGATGCGAACCACCGAAGGGGCGACGCGGCGGGCCGCCTGGGCAACAAAACTGTGGGTGCTGCCTTCAGGCGGGGCGTCCAGCGCCGCCACCGGTAGGGGCATGACCAGACCGGCCAGACCCAGGCAGAGCAGCAGCGCCAGCAGCAATCCGGGCAGCAGTCCGGGCAGGCGGATCAGATCCGTCGCGGCCTTGGCAGACCGGCTCAGACCAGCGCGGTTCGAAAGGAAACGGGCGAGGGCGGAACGGGTCAGGGGTGAACGAACGCGAGATGGCGCAACGCTAGGGGGAATCCGGCGGCGACCAGCGCAGCAGCCGCTGCCGGATTCCCCCCGAAGAGGACAGCTCCAACAGGCGGGCGCCCGGATCGTCCGGCCGCCCCAGGGGGCAGGGCTGCACGGCCGGGAAGGAGCAGAGGGTGGAGGGGCAGGCCAGCAGGGGCACATCAGCCACCCCAGGGCCCAGGCTCCAGAGCTGCCCCTGCCAGTGCTGATGCACGTGGCCGAACAGCAAACCCCGCAACCGGCCGCAGGCCCGCAGCCGATCGAGCAGGGCCGGACCATCGGCCAGGGCAAGGCGATCGAGCATCGGATCGCCGATCGCCAGCGGCGGATGGTGCACCGCCACCAACAAGGGGAGATCAGAAGCCTGCAATCTGCGATCCAACCAGGCCAGCTGGCGGGCTCCGAGCCGGCCCTCCACCCGGCCCGGCAGCTGGCTGTCGAGCAGCAGCACCTGCCAGCCGGCCTCAACGATCTCCGCCGGCGCGATCACGGCCCTGCGCCCCAGAGCCGCCCGCAGCCGCAGGCCGTGATCATGGTTGCCGCTCAGCAGCCAGGGGGGTGGCAGAGCCGCCAGGGGGGAGGCGGCCAGCAGCTCTGCCAGACGCACGTAGCCCCCCCAGCTCTCGTCCTGACAGAGATCGCCCGTGATCAGCAGCCGATCTGGCAGCAGCCCCTCAGCCTCCAGCTGCTGCCAGGCCTGCTCCAGGGCCAGCTGAAACATCGTCCAAGGTGGCCGACCCCGGCAGTCGCCGCCTGGATCAGCCAGCAGATGGGGATCGCTGAGTTGAAGGATTCGCAAGCGAATGCGCCGTCATGCCGCCGCAGCGATTCTGAACCGGACCGGGCGGCTTAAGTTGCCAGCAGTGAATGCCGCCAGCCATGCCGTCCATCCCCCCCGGTACGCGTCAGCTCTGCAACCTCTGCCAGGTGGAGATCCAGGGAATGGTTGGGGGCAAGGATCTGGTCCACTTCAGCCAGGGGGCACCAGGCACCCGAGCCAAGCTCTGGGCGCGGGTCTGCCAGTACCTGCAGAGCCCGGAACAGTGCGCCAGGTGCCTGAACCAGGATCCAACCCTGCGCGATCAGGTCAGCAGCAGCGATTACTACGCCGAAGCCCCCATCCTCGATGTCGGAGCCAGCTTCGGCCAGGCCTCGGAGCCCGATCCCCTAGGGTGACTCAGTGCCTCGCGGGCATAACCCTTTTTCTGTCGTGGTTATCCCAGAGGGGAGAGCCACGGCGGGCAGGGGCAGTTGCATGACTGCAGGTCCGGCGGGGTGAGCCCCTCCCAACCCCAGTCCACAGCTCGTCACTTTGCCCCAGTCCATTCCCGAAAGCATCCAGCAGGGCGTTACCTCCGAAACGGCTGCCGGTTTTCAGGCCAGTCCGGATTCGGATTGCCTGGCTGATGCCTCTAGGCAATCCGGTGCACCTCGATCGCCTGAGGCGGTCCCGACCGACCTGGATGCCGCACTGCAGAACCTGGCGAACGGCGTGGCGAGCGACCTGGGCCTGGCTGTGAAAGCGATCCGGCTGCTCAGCCATCGCCTGCCGCTGACGGTGCAGGTGCTCGTACAACGGGCTGACGGCCAGGACGTGAGCCTCGACGAATGCGCCCGTTTCAGCGGCCCTCTGGCAGAAGCCCTCGAAGCAGCGGATCTACTCAGCCTGGCCTACGTGCTGGAGGTGAGCAGCCCGGGCATCGGTGAAGTCCTGGCCTCTGACCGGGACTTCACCAGCTTCCGGGGCTTTCCGGTCGAGGTGCTGCACCATGGCGAGGGCAGCGCCGAGCAGGTGCGCCAGGGCCTGCTGCTCGGACGCGATGAGCGCATGGTGCTGCTCAACATGCGCGGCCGCACCGTGCGCATTCCCCGCGAAGAAGTGTTGTGCGTGCGCCTGATCTGCCCCACCGACGACTCCTGAACGAGCCCAGCGACACCGGCATTTCCTTTTTTCCTCCCCCCCTGCCCCCAGCAAATCCATGGCTCTGGTTCTTCTCCCCGGTCTCAACAACCTGATCGAGGACATCAGCGATGAGAAGAAATTGCCTACCCAGGTGGTGGAGGCAGCCCTGCGAGAAGCCCTGCTGAAGGGCTACGAGCGTTATCGCCGCACCCTCTATCTGGGCATCAGCGAAGACCCATTCGAAGAGGATTACTTCAGCAATTTTGATGTAGCCCTTGACCTGGAAGAGGAGGGCTACCGCGTTCTGGCCAGCAAGATCATTGTTGAAGAGGTTGAGAGCGAAGATCACCAGATCGCCATCGAAGAGGTGCGGCAGGTGGCCGAAGACGCCCAGACTGGCGACACGGTGGTGCTCGATGTCACCCCGGAGAAGGATGACTTTGGCCGCATGGCCGCCGCCACCACCAAACAGGTGCTGGCCCAGAAGCTGCGGGACCAGCAACGGCGCATGATCCAGGAGGAGTTCGCCGATCTCGAAGACCCCGTGCTCACCGCCCGGGTGATCCGCTTTGAAAGGCAGAGCGTGATCCTCGGGGTGAGCAGTGGACTGGGCCGGCCGGAAGTGGAGGCGGAGCTGCCGCGCCGCGACCAGCTGCCCAATGACAACTACCGGGCCAATGCCACCTTCAAGGTGTTCCTCAAGGAGGTCAGCGAGGTAGCCCGGCGCGGCCCCCAGCTGTTCGTCTCTCGCTCCAATGCAGGCCTGGTGGTCTATCTCTTCGAAAACGAAGTACCTGAGATCCAAGAGGGTTCCGTACGGATTGTGGCCGTGGCGCGGGAAGCCAATCCGCCGTCCCGGGCCGTCGGCCCCCGCACCAAGGTGGCCGTCGACAGCGTCGAGCGCGAAGTGGATCCGGTCGGAGCCTGCATCGGCGCCCGCGGCTCCCGCATCCAGCAGGTGGTGAACGAACTGCGGGGCGAAAAGATCGACGTGATCCGCTGGTCGCCGGATCCAGGCCAGTACATCGCCAACTCCCTCAGTCCCGCCAGGGTCGAGATGGTGCGGCTGGTGGACCCTGAAGGCCATCACGCCCACGTGCTGGTGCCATCGGATCAGCTCAGCCTGGCCATCGGCCGCGAAGGCCAGAACGTGCGCCTGGCCGCCCGCCTGACCGGCTGGAAGATCGACATCAAGAATGCGCAGGAATACGACCAGACCTCCGAGGACCGGACCGTATCCGGACTGATCGCCCAGCGAGAGGAGGAGGAGGCCCTGCAGGCCGAGGCCGAGGCCCGCCTGCAGGCCGAGCAGGCCACCAGGGCCGAAGAGGATGCTCGCCTGCGTGAGCTCTATCCCCTTCCCGAGGATGAGGAGCAGGAGGGCGACGCCGATTTTGATACCGAAGCGGAAGGCGAGAGCAGCCCGGAGCCCAGCGCTGATATCGCCAGCGTCGACAGCGAAGCCGAGGCTGCCGCTGACGACGCTGGTGACGAGGTGGATGCCGAAGCCGAAGCCACCCTTGATGTCGAAGCCGAGGCCAGCCCTGGCGATGACGGCGAGGCCAGCCTCGAGCCGGCCCGGTGAGTGCCCCGAACCGGCGGCCGGTGCTGCGCCGCTGTGTGGCCTGCCGCAACCTGCGCGATCGCCAGCTGCTCTGGCGGCTGATCCGCCAGGCTGACGGCAGCATCGCGCTCGATCAGGGCATGGGCCGTTCGGCCTACCTCTGCCCCGATCGGGCCTGCCTCGAGGAGGCCAGGCGACGCAAGCGACTGCAACGGTCGCTGCGCTGCCAGATTGCGGATTCCATCATCGCGGCCCTCGACGCACGACTCGGGACTGACGATGCCGCAACCGTTAAGGCAAGATGATCATTGGCCGCAGTGTGCGAGCGGCCCGGTGGCACACCCGTTGCTCCGTCCGGCGCCCCTGTGGCCTCGACCGGAGCTCACCCGTGGCCCCGCCCCTTCGGAGACCTGAATGACCAGCAGCGGCAAAGTCAGAATTTACGAGTTGTCACGGGACTTGGGCCTGGATAACAAGGACGTGCTCGATGCTGCCGAGAAGCTTTCCATCGCAGCCCGGAGCCACAGCAGCTCGATCAGCGATGACGAGGCTTCCCGCATCCGTGACGTGCTGGTCAGGAGCTCTGGTGGTGGTGCCGCGTCGACTGCGCCGCCTGCCGCCAAGGCGATCCTCTCGGTGAAGAAAGCCAGCGCCGACCCGAGCACCCAGCCCACGGCCCAGGCCAGCCCAACGGCGGCCAAGCCGGCACCGGCTCCGACCAGACCCAGCGCTCCGGCCGCCAAGCCCAGTGCCCAGCCTGCCCGGGTCAGCGCGCCGCCAACCGTGGTCAGCCAGCCCCCTGGTCTGCCCACGGCACCCTCCGCCCGCCCGGCAGCGCCCGCCCGTCCCCAGGCCGGAGCGGCGACACCGGTGCGTCCGGTGGCCAAACCCGCGCTGCCAACCATCGTGGCCAAGCCCTCACCGGCCCAGCCCAAGCCGGCGGCCGCCAAGCCCGCCATCCCAGGTGCAGCGGTCCCCGCCTCAGGCCGCGCCCCCAGCGCCGCCCAACCCAAGGCCCCGGTCCAGCCGCCGGTCCAGGTGGTCACCGCGATCAAGCACGCTGCTAGCCCCAGCCAGCCCAGCGCCAAACCCAACGACCCGCCGCCCCGGCCGGCGACCAGCCCGGCCCGCCCCGCGGCCACACCAGCAAGGCCTCCAGGCAGCCCGAGCGCGGCTCGTCCGGTTGCCGCCCCAGCCCGACCAGCCGCACCTGGCCCAGCCCCGGCACGGCCTTCAGGCCCCCCAGCCATCACCCGCCTGCCCCAGGCTCCCCAGCGCGGCGGCCAGGCTCCAGTGCGGCCCGCCCAGCCCAGCCGGCCTGGTGCTCCCGCCAGCAGGCCCCAGCTCGTGACCCGCCCCCAACCGGGCGGCACTCCCGCCGGCGCCAGCGGCAACCGACCCCAGCGCCCCGGGGCCCCCGCTCCAGTTCGCAACCCCCAGGGCGGCAATCGACCCAGCCCCGGTCCGGGTCGCCCGGGAGCCACCCCCCTCGAACTCGTCGGCAAACCGATCCGCAGGGATTCAGCCGATCCAGGCACCACGAGTGCCGGCCGGCCAGACGCTCCTGGCCGCCCCGGCATGCCGGCCGGCATGCGCAAGCCGATGGCGCCCGGGGAGCTGATGCAGCTCCAGAAACCCACGGGGCGTCCAGCCATTGCGCCGGTGCGACGCACCGGCGAGGCCGCTGGTGACACCGCCCCCAGGGAAATCGAAGGCGTGGTGCGGGTTGCCGCCCCCACAGCTCCGTCACCACCGCGTCGCCCCGGATTCCGCGCTCCCCAACCTCCGGGTGCCGGCACCGGCGCCGCCCGGGCCCGCCGCCCTGACTGGGACGACAGCGCCAAACTTGAAGCGCTACGCAGCCGCACGCCGCAGAAGCAGCGCCAGAAGGTCCACATCATCGGTGAAAACGATGATGCCCTCACCGCCGAAACCGGCGGCTTCGCCGGCGAACAGGAAGCCTTGGTGCTCCAGGCCAGCCTGGCTCGACCGGCCAAGCCGAGGGGCCCCGCCGCCGCCGCCAAGCCAACCGTGGCGGTGCGCAAACGCAAGAAGGAAACCACGCGTCAGCGTCAGCGCCGTCGCGCCATGGAGCTGAGGGCCGCCCGCGAGCTCAAGGCCCAGCGGCCGGAAATGCTGATCGTTCCCTACGGCAACCTCACGGTGCAGGAACTGGCCGACAAGCTCGGTGTCGAGAGCTCGGAGATCATCAAGAGCCTGTTCTTCAAGGGGATCAGCGCCACCGTCACCCAGACCCTCGATCTACCCACGATCGAAACCGTGGCCGAGGAGTTCGGCGTGCCCGTGCTCGAGGACGACGTCCAGTCGGCCGCGGCCAAGACCGTCGAGATGATCGAGGCGAGCGATCTTGCTTACCTGATTCGCAGGCCGCCCGTGGTCACGGTGATGGGCCACGTCGACCACGGCAAAACCAGCCTGCTCGATGCCATCCGCAAAACGAGGGTGGCCGCCGGCGAAGCCGGTGGCATTACCCAGCACATCGGTGCCTACCAGGTGGAGGTACCCCACGGCGCTAACACCAGCCGCATCACCTTCCTTGACACCCCCGGCCACGAGGCCTTCACCGCCATGCGGGCCCGGGGCACCAAGGTCACGGACGTGGCTGTGCTGGTGGTGGCGGCCGATGACGGCGTCCGCCCCCAGACCCTGGAAGCGATCAGCCATGCCCGCGCCGCCGAGGTGCCGATCGTGGTGGCGATCAACAAGATCGACAAGGAAGGCGCCCAGCCCGATCGGGTCAAACAGGAGCTCTCCGGCCTCGACCTGGTGGCCGAGGACTGGGGCGGCAACGTCGTGATGGTGCCGGTCAGCGCCATCAAGGGCGAGAACATCGACCAGCTGCTGGAGATGATCCTGCTGGTCACCGACATGGAGGATCTCAAGGCCAACCCCGACCGGATGGCCAAGGGCACCGTGATCGAGGCCCACCTGGACAAGGCCAAGGGTCCGGTGGCCACCCTGCTGATTCAGAACGGCACCCTGCGGGCCGGCGATGTGCTGGCGGCAGGCCCGATTCTGGGCAAGGTGCGCGCCATGGTCGACGACAGCGGCAAACGGGTCAAGGAGGCGGGTCCCTCCTGCGCCGTGGAGGCCCTCGGCTTCAGCGAGGTGCCCACCGCCGGTGACGAGTTCGAGGTCTACCCCGATGAGAAGGCTGCCCGGGCTGTGGTGGGCGACCGGGCCAGCGAGGCCCGCGCCAGTCGCCTGGCCCAGCAGATGGCGTCCCGCAGGGTGTCTCTGGCCTCCCTGTCCGGCCAGGTCAGCGAGGGCGAGATCAAGGAGCTCAACCTGATCCTCAAGGCCGACGTTCAGGGCAGTGTCGAGGCCATTCTCGGCTCGCTCGAACAGCTGCCCAAGGAGGAAGTGCAGGTGCGGGTGCTGCTCTCGGCTCCGGGCGAGATCACCGAAACCGACGTCGATCTGGCCGCCGCCTCTGGTGCCGTGATCGTCGGCTTCAACACCTCGATGGCACCGGGAGCTCGCCGGGCCGCCGATGCCACCGGCGTCGACGTGCGCGACTACGACGTCATCTACAAGTTGCTCGAGGACATCCAGCTGGCCATGGAGGGTCTGCTGGCACCCGAACTGGTCGAGGAGAGTCTCGGCGAAGCCGAGGTGCGCGCTGTGTTCACCATCGGCAAGAACGCCGTGGCGGGCTGTTATGTCACCAACGGCAAGCTGCAGCGCAACTGCAAGGTGCGGGTTCGCCGCGGCAAGGAGCTGGTCTACGAAGGGGATCTCGATTCCCTCCGGCGCAACAAGGACGACGTCAAGGAGGTCGCCACCGGCTTCGAGTGCGGCATCGGCACCGATCGCTTCAACTCCTGGAAGGATGGGGACCGGATCGAGGCCTACAAATTCGTCACCCAGCGCCGCACCCTCAGCACCTGAGCCCCCCCTCCCCCCGGTCAGCGCCATGAACGCCCGCAGCGAGCCCCTGCTCTGGCTTCAGCTGATCGCTGTGGGGGTGCTGCCGCTGGAGGCTCTGCTGCTGTTGCTGCTGCTCGCCGGCAGCGACCCTGGACCGGTGCCCGGGCTTGAACGGCTGCTCTGCTGGGGCCTCGGGGGCCTGCTGCCAGCGGTGGCCCTCTGGCGGCGACCGGCCGATGTCTGGTCGCTGCTTTTGCTGCAGATCCCCCTGCGGGCGCGACGCCCCCTGCAGCAGCGGCTCAGCTCCCTGCAGGAGTCTGCTGCCCTGCGGATCGGCCTGGTGGTCGGTTCGGCCCTGCTGCTGGCGCTGCTCTGGTGGAGTGATGAGCATGCCGCCATCGCCGGGCCGTTCTCGCCCCTGGCCGCCAGCCCCCGGCTGGTGGGCCTGCTGCTGGCGGCCCTGCTGCTGGCGCTGATGCTGTGGCAATGGCAGCAGCTGCTCCAGAGCCTGTGGCTGCTGAGTCGCGGCTCCGACACCCTCGCGGCGGCCGAAGCGATGACCAGCCGGGAACTCGAGGCGCGGCGTCTCTGCCTGGGCCTGCCCCTGCTGCTGCTCGATCCCCTGGTCGCTGGGACGGCATCGCGGCCCCGGGCTGAAACCGGAACCGAACCTGCCGCTGCGAAACCCGGCCCCCTTGAACCGACCGCTCCAGCTGCTGAAGCAAAAACCACCCCTAAGGAGGCCAGATCTGAGGAGACACCCGCAGCGGGTGCTCCCGCGGAGAACAGGACGGAGTCCGGCCCTGGTCAGCCAGGCCCCTCAGCCGCTGTCCCGGTTGCGATCGAACCAGAGCAGGGAGCCGAAGATGGCGAGGGCGGAGACCTGGATCAACAGGTCGGATGAGGCGAGCTCGCCGCCGGCTGAGGCCCGCAAGGCCATGGTGGCCAGGCCGACTGCAGCAGATGCCACCAGGGCGAACCAGAGACCCCGCCGCAGGCTGCGCCAGGGCGTTCGGGCCTCCAGCAGCAGGCGGCGGCGCAGCTCGGGATCCAGGGACCTGGACGCCCCGGGCTCAGACCCGGAACCGGGGCGTTTGGCCATGGGGATCGCCAATCTGGATGACATTGACCGGATGCTACTTTCGGAGCAATGCCGGTGTAGCTCAGTGGTAGAGCAACTGATTCGTAATCAGTAGGTCGCAGGTTCAAATCCAGTCACCGGCTTGCTCAACGCCTTCATCCATCCCGCCACTTCTGGATCTGGAAGCACAAAAAACCAGACATTGCTGGTCCATTGGTCAGCCCTGGTCAGCTCGGATGCAACAGTCCGGATTGATTAGCCTTGGACAGCACCTCCTCCCGAGGAGCCGACGGCCAGGGATCGGGCAAGACCAGTCCGCCATCAAGCCCCCACGAGCTCAAGAAACATCCCGAGCGGAGTTCCATGCTTCTCAGCCGCAAGATCTCCAGGCAAGGCTTCGCAGCCGCTTCCTTGGCTCGGAGCGATCGTGGAGGCGACCGGCGGATCAATCTTGCCGCATGGTCACGATCCCAGCGCCGACATGAGCCTGCCGGCAAGAAGCTGCAGTGGAGCTGGAGTTACGAAGCCAGCCAGCCTGGGGCATCCTGCAGCGACCTGAAAGCCAGGGGCACGTTGATCACCGATCACGACGCCGATGGTGATGGCGTTTATGAGGTGCTCGGGATCCAGGGCCGGCGCAATGGCGTCAAGATCACGGGCTTGGTGCCGGCGGGCACCGCCATTCCGGGCAATGTCGATCCCGCGACTGGGAATCCCTACAACTTAGACAACAGGATTCAAGCCGCCAGAAGCGGGCAGCCTGGTCAAGTCAGCCCGCAGGGCCAACTCAGCAGCCATGGCATCGGCTTTTCTCTGGCTGATGGCACGTATTCAAATATTTTCCTTGCCACTTACCTGGATCCACCTAGCTATTTCGACTTCCACACCCAAGCACCCTTCCCAGCCGGCTTGGTCGCTCCCAACACGGAAACGACCATTCATTTCCAGGCCCAGAGCCCTGGTCTCCATTTCTGAGCCCGACACTCGATGGGGGCCAGGCAAGACCCATGGCAGCTTGCCAGCCGCTGCCCCTCCATCAGAACCCTGCACCAGCCTGGTTTCTTCACAAAAGTCAGGCCCCTGTCGTGAATCCTGAACCGGGCATCGGCTCTGAGCCCAGGACGATCCAGAGACCCGAAATCGGCTGGATCGCGGAGGTGCTGGGCAACTGGCGGCCCTGCGCTGCCTGACCACAGCGATCGCCAGCTTCAAGTTCATGCTTGATCCAACCGTCAGCGTGCGAACCGCCCTGTTTGTGGACCAGGCAATTCAGCGCCACAGCGCTCTGGTTCTCGAACTGGAGGCCAGGCAGGCCCTGCCCGATCCGAACGCACTGGACTGAACCACCGGGACGCAAGGGCCGAACAGCTGGGGGATGCTCTTGCGGATCCGCTGATCAAGAGGACAAAAGCGCCAAGCCTCGCCCTGTGCCGTGCGCGTGCGAAATATCGGCGCCGGCAGCTGCGGAGGGGGGACAGGGAGGAAGAATCAGCTCCAAATCACATCGTGAGTGATGGGGCGACAGAAAAAGGCATCGCCCTGGCTCACCATCGCCAACCCCGGATTGGTGACACTGAGCACCTCAATCGGATGCCTCCGCGCTGATGCCTCAACGGCTCAGCTCTCCTCTTCAGCGCCGGCGGGCACCAGACGAATCTGCTTGCGACCGAGCTTGATCTCGAACTCATCGCCCGGCTGGAGATCGAGCATGGCGGTGTAGGCCTTGCCCACCAGCAGGTTGCCATTGCCCTGCACCGTGGCCGTATAGCTGAGCTTGCGTCCCCCTTTGCCAGAGGCCTGAGAGCCGCCATCGCCAAGGCTGACACCCTTGGCCTCGAGCAGCGCCTCATAAAAGGCCGTGTAATTCAGGCGCTCAGCACCATCCTTCTTGGTGCTGACGTAGCCAGCTCCACGCACGAGGTCGGACTTGGAGACATCGCCAAGCTCCTTAACCCTGGCCAGCAGATCAGAACCGGTCAGCATGATGAACAGGAAAGAAACAACTCATGGCAACCTTACAACCTGATCCTCATGTTGCCAGCCTGTGCTCAGAGCATCCCCGGCGAAGACAGCATCAAAGCGCGAGGGTTACCAGGATCGGCTGACTTCCTGGCCTGGAACAACGATCGGACGACGGTGGGGCAGTTTGCCGAAATGCTCACGGGCAATGGCGAGCAGCTGGTCTTCCGTGAGGCCGCTGTCATCGAGAGTTTCGATGCCAACAATCCGATCGATCAGGTCGCGATGGTGGCGCTCGAGGTGCTGCAGCAGGACGACATCGGCATCGGTGATCGCTGCAGCGATGCGAGCGAGGTCGTCATGATCGATGGGGGCTCTCTGGCCAGCCTGATCGCGATCATGGCGGTGGCTGAGATTCTGATCCGTTCCCCAGATGCCGTGGAGCTTGAGCACGGCATGGTCCACCTCTTCTCCCTCAAGGCGGAACACATCGGTGTGGCGATGGTCGAAAACCAGGACGAGTCGCCTGCCCTGCTCTCCCCTGGGGGATGCATCAGCCTACGGACGATCCGGGGTGATCCCGGACTCCTGGAGCAGATGGTGGCGTTTCCTGGCAGAACAGGCCCTGTTTTAAGACGTGATTAGACGCTATCGGGAACGGGACAGGTTGCCCTCGAAGCCGTCGTGATCACAGACCTGGTTCATGAAGGGGAAATCGCCACCACCTTCACTCAACCTTGACCACGTCGACCCCGCCAACATCGAGGCCAAGACGATGCAGCTCGCCGGCAGCCCGTAAGGCTCCGTCATGGGTATGGAAGAAATAAGCCCGATCGCGTTCCGTCACGTCAAGCAGACTCTGATCCTCCGCCGCAAGAGCGATGTAGGCAGCGCTATCGATTCGCCTCAACACGTAGCGCTCCGGCTGCGTGCACTCAAGCGGATGGGCTGGATCAATCTGAGGGGCCCAGAAGTGCATTGGTTCAGGCGGAGGGGCTCGCGGCTGCAGGACTATCAACGTAGGCGCTAAGGGACCTCCATGAAGCTGATGACAATGGGCCTCAAGACGGCCGCAGCTTCAGACAGCCCACCAGCCCAGGAGCATCAGAAGTCGGAGTCGCCGAATTCGTCGTTGTAACCCTCATAGGGATCAAACTCACTCCAACCGGGGCTGGCGTTCTGCATCAGGCCGTACTGGGAGTCCTTGTCATTCATGTAGGTGTTGCCCGTGGGCACGGTGTCGCAGCTGATGGAACCATCGGAACCGTTGACGCAGTTCTCAAACTGAATGCCGGCCTGGGCAGCCCCCTGCCCTGCCGCCAGCATCACCAGGAGGGTCAGCAGAACCGCAGGCTTAGCTGGCTGAAGCAGTCGTGGATTCATCTGGAGGGGAGGGTGGCCTGCTGGGATGATGGCAAGGCTTTCAGCTCTGCAGGGATGTACACCGACTGGACCGCCGTGATCCTGCTGCTGCTCACAGCGGCACCCCTGGCTGTCGTGGTGGCCACCACCGCCTTCTTCATCTTGCGCCAGAAACGGCAGCGGCAACGCTGATCCTGGGAACGTACAGGGTGCCGAGGGGCGGGCGCTGCAACTGACCCTGACCGAGGCACTCCAGGCAGGTGCGATAACGCTGGCCCCCCAGGCGGAGCATGCCACTGCCGCCGCAGTGCTGACAGGCGGCCCGACCGCTGGTGCCATCAAGGCCAGCCGGGGCTCGCTTGCTGATCTGGAGGCTGCTGGACTGGAGACTGCTGGACTGGAGGCCGCTGGCCTGGAGGCTGGCGACCTGGAGGTTTCCGGCAGTACGGGGAGAATGGGAGGGCGTCATTCGGGGAGCTCGCGGGGTGCTGTGTTTTGTTCTCCACACTGTGGCGGGGAAAGAGGGCTCTGATCCCGAAACCTTTCTTAAGCCTCGTCAGGGCTGGGTCCTGAGGGGATAGCGCTTCATGGTCTGTGAACCGCGGCCATCAGAAGCGGCAGTGTCAGCTGCTGGCAGAGCTCTGCGGCGCTGAGACGACTGGCCTCTGGCACCAGGCCCAGGCTGGCGGCCAGCAGCCCGATCACCCCTGGCCCATCGGCGCCACCCTCTCTCAGCCCCTCGAGACCCTCGGCCGCGTCGCGCTTGCTGAGGCGCAGGCCCTGGGCATCGCGCCAGAGGGGCACATGCCAGTAACTAGGGGCTGGCGCCCCCAGCAGCGCCTCCACCGCCACCTGGGCGCCGGTGGAGGCCCAGAGGTCATCCCCCCGCACCACCGTGGTGATGCCCAGGCTGAGTTCATCCACCGCGGTGGCCAGGTGGTAAGCCACCATCCCGTCGGCTCGCCTCAGCACCACATCGCCCACCTCGGCCGCCCCTTCAAGGCAACCGGGCCGGGCTGACTCCTCCTGCCACCGTATGGGGCCAGCGGCCAAGCGCAGGCGCCAGCTGGGCAGTCGCCCCTGCTGGGGGCCCCAGCCGATGCCCCCCTGCCGGCAGAAGCCGGGATAAACCGCCAGCGCCCCGTGGGGGGCCGAGATATCCGCCAGCAGCCTGCGGCTGCAGCCACAGGGGTACAGGTGCCCAGCCCGGCGCAACGCCGACAGCACACTGGCGTACAAGCCGCGGCGATCGCTCTGCAGCCGCGGCGGGCCATCCCAGTCGAGTCCGAGCCAGCGCAGATCTGCAACGATCCGCTGCACGGCCCCCGGCCGATTGCGCGGCCGATCCAGATCATCGATGCGCAGCAGCCATTCGCCCCCCTGGAGGCGGGCATGCAGCCAGCTCAGCAGCGCCGTGCGCAGGTTGCCCCGGTGCAGAGCGCCGGTGGGGGAGGGGGCGAAGCGGCCGCGATAGCCCCGCTGCCGCAGGCTCAGGCCCGCTGCCAGCACCGCCTGCAGATGCTGGGGCAGGCTCCCCGGGATCCCGGCCTGCGCAGACGGGGTCCCGGGGAGGAGTCCAGGGTGCGAGCCCCCATGAAAAAGGCGATCCCCTGCGGGATCGCCAACGGGACTGGGCCCGTTCATCGGCCTCTCCGGCCCCGGGGGTCAGCCCTGGACGCGGTCCTTGAACAGCTTGCCGGCCGTGAAGGCGGGAACACGCTTGGCGGGAATGGCGATCTTTTCGCCGGTCTTGGGGTTGAGGCCCTGACGCTCGGAACGATCGCGGGGTTCGAAGGAGCCGAAGCCGAGGATCGATACCTTCTTGCCCTCCACCACCGAATCGATGATGGTTTCAATGGCGGCGTCGACCACGAGGGAGACGTCGGTTTTGGTGAGCTCGGTGCGGGCGGCAACGAGGTTAACAAGATCAGCTTTGTTCATTGGACGGAAGTGCCTCCGGTCATGCGGGGGGTATCGGGATCAGTGTCGGGGGTGCGGCGGCCGCTGGGCAGCGGTTCGAAGTGGTCCCCGACCGCCCGTTGGGTTCAGCGCGCTAATCGTATGGAGATTGCCACCGCGCCGCAACACAAAAAACCGCTGATCGCAATGGTTCTGGCCTTCGGAGCCCTCAATCGGCACCGGAACACCCCCCACGGAGCGCCGATCCGATCAGCGCGACAACCCGGGATCGGCTGCCTGAAGGGCCTCCACCAGATCGAGGCGGGCCAGCTGATCGGCCCCTGAGCGCACGAGTTTCTCGCCCTGCAGCGCCCCCAGAGCGGCGCCACTGGCGATCCAGTCCGGGGAGCCTGGGGGCAGCCACTGGCGCAGATGTTCGACACTGCGCAGCTGGCGGGGCCAGTGAAAACAGCCGCGCCGCCGCAGCGGAGCGATGCGCTGGGGGGCCAGCGGCACCAGCAGGCGCCCGCAGAACAGGCCATCCAGCGGCTGGTTGCCCACCCCTTCGCCCACCGCTTTGCCCGCAATTGCGCCCACGGCATCCAGGGAGCCGCTGCCGCCCAGGCGCGCATGGACCACGCAGGCACCGGGGCTCGGTCCCGGGGTCCACAGCAGCCGCACGCCTTCGAGCAGCTCGCAGCTCTCAGCAAAACCGGTGAGCGAAGCCACACCGGGCAGCAGGTAGGCCTCCTGCTCCTGCACCAGCACCGGCCAGCCGAGGGCCTCCTGCCAGCGCCGGCAGCGCCCATGACCCTCGCGACCGGTCAGCACGATCCAGCCGCTGCGGCGGCGGCAGCGCTCCTGCAGCATCGCCAGGTTGGCCGTGGTGAAAGCCGGTACATCGATCAGCAGATCACCGGCCCCGACCTCGCACAGCCAGGAGCTGCCGCCCTGGGTGTCCCGATTGGGTGCGAACAGCCACAGCCCTGCCTGCACGCTCTGGGGGGGGCGTCCCTCCTCGGGGGCCGAGACGTTCACGGCGATTCTGCGGAGATCGCTCCATTGAACTCAGCCGCTGACCACCGGCCGGAGGCCATCGGAGGCCAGACGGCTCCTGACCCATGACAGCCCTTGGGCCTAGCCTGAACTCAGTCTCTTCCATACTTAGTGTCGCCGATCCGGATCGGACACCCCTGGCCACTGGGGGCCTCGACCACCGCCAACGGC
>JAPLID010000078.1 GCA_026389285.1 Cyanobacteriota bacterium | reverse complement strand
GAACCGACCTCAGATTAGGCCGAAAGCCTCCAAGGCTGTCCCCGCGGTGCCAGGGCCACCCTGCTGCATGGGGGCTCCTCTGCCCGCCACTTCAGGCCTTCGGAGGCCTCCGGATGTGAACTGCACCACAGGGATGAAGGCCTTCTCGTTCGCTTTCTTCTCATGTCTCGAGGAAGGCTGCGGACCGAGCAGCTGCTTCGTTCATCGCGCTGTTGCAGCGGTCAAGGTGGTAGAGAACCGGTGAATTGCTGCTGGGGAACTTGCGGCGCCAGTGCACTCCGGCCTTGAGAAGACCAGCCTTTCGCCATCGCCCCAGTGTTTTCTCGCTCACACCGAGAAGCTGGCCAGCTGATCGAGCATCAGCCCATTCCTGAGCGAGGGATAGTGCGGTTGGATTCGCAGTGGGCTGCGAGCGGTTGGCACGAACTCTTGGAAACACCATCAGCGACCCCTCCTGCAACTGCAGTGAGGGTCATTCGTTTTCTGGGCCGCCAAATGGGTGAAGCCGGCATTCACGCCAACAACACCCACCAGCCCGTGCTGATCCTCTGGGGGCACGTCGACCAGAGCCAAGCTGTCTGACATCACGCTTCCCCCTGCAGCAACGTCAGCACCGCCGGATTCCAAAGGATCTGTGCACCCCGGGGACACTGTGAGCAGCTGGGCAGGGTTTGGCCCCAGTTCCGACCCGCCTCCGTGAGCTGCCAGTCGTCCTCGTCGTTGCGCAGCTGCAGACCAAAGACCGCCAGGCTGCGGTTGGTATCGCGGATCGTGCGGCCCAGCCTCTCGGCCAGTTGCTCGGCATCCAGGCGTGCCTTGACTGGCGGATCACCCAGCTGACGGGGCCGATGACCTGAGGCCGCAGAGCCGTTATCGCGCAACACCTGTTGCAGTGGCGCCAAGCGGAGACCGGTGTTGGCCTCGATGTCCTCAATGGCAGCGAGGAGCGCATCGGAGTACCCGACGCCGGTGAGCTCGATGATCTCCTGGGCCAGTCGCAGCACCGCCTTCACGGTGTGGGTCTGCAGCCTTTCCGGGGCTTGCTGGTGCTTCTTCGATCGACCCGCAGGCCGGTCTAGGGATGGCAGCAGGTCATGGATGAGCCAGCGCCGCATCCGCCTCGCCGTTGGGCTCTCGCCTATCAGCAGAACCCGCAGCAGGCCCCCCTCGCTGATCAGGGCCAGGGTGCAGCCCTCGCTGCCGGGGCCCTCCTGGGAATGGAGGCAGTGCTCCTCCTCCTTCAAGGTGGCAAGGTCCCTGGCGATCGGGTGCTGGCCCAGGGCGACGGCGACATCAGCGGCGGCGAACCAGGCCTCGCCCTGTTCATCGGTGCTCACCCGGATGCGGTGCCCCTCGAAGGAATAGGGCACCAGAGCGGTCGTGCTGCTCATGGTTGAAAAGGCGAGTGGACGGTGGGGATGTGGGAGCCTTGCCGTAACGCGATCGCCCCAGGGACGAACTCACCGGCGGGCAATGCCGCAGAGGCGGCGAGCTGGGCTGCCGCCATCGGGTTGTTCGGTGGCAGCACCAGCGGCACCGCCATGGACCGCAGCGGTGCGGGAACCGGACCGGCAAGGATCAGCAGGATCGTGCTCAGCTGTAGCGCCAGCACCAGCCAGAGCAGCCACAGCAGCCGCTGCAAGCTGCTCACCCGCACGGTGGTCGTGATCGGAAGGCGGCGTCGGCAGAAGGCCGGCAGTTGGGGAGAGGGGCGACGGCTGTGGCCGCCAGGACGGAGGTTGTCCATCAGAACGGCACCTCGTCGTCGCCGGCGAACTCGTCGTAGCCGCCAGCGGCCAGGGCCGCTTCCGTCTGGCTGTAGCCCTCCTGCTCCTGGAAGCCCTGAGTCGGATCGCTCTCCTGGTACGGCAGGTAGTGCACAACCTGGGCAGCCCGGGGGATCAGGGTGATGCCGACACCCTCGGGCCGGTCCCAGGCGTGGATCACGTAGGCGATCACCAGACGGCTGCCGTTGCCGATGGCGGCGCCGCTCCAGGGTTGCTTGCGGGCGTCGATCAGGCGCGGGGCGGGGGCCTGGGTGCCGTCGCGGCGCGTTAGCTGCTGCGCCTTGAACTTCACGACCATCAGCTGATCGGGCCGCTCCTTGTCGGGTTT
>JAPLID010000095.1 GCA_026389285.1 Cyanobacteriota bacterium | reverse complement strand
GCCTGGGTGAGCGGCGAGCCGATGAGCTGCCACATCACCCGCACCACCGCCGCCACCCACCAGCTGATTCGGGACAACCTGCACCTGACGCCGATCTACGGCGGCTTCATCGACAGCAAGGGGCCTCGCTACTGCCCCTCGATCGAAGACAAGATCGTCCGCTTCGCCGATAAGGACAGCCACCAGATCTTCCTGGAGCCCGAAGGCCGCGACACCCCCGAGCTCTACGTGCAGGGCTTCTCGACCGGCCTGCCGGAGCGTCTGCAGCTGGAGCTGCTGCGCACCCTGCCGGGGCTGGAGCAGTGCGTGATGCTGCGGCCCGCCTATGCGGTGGAATACGACTATCTGCCCGCCACCCAGCTCAAGGCCAGCCTCGAAACCAAGCGGCTGGCCGGCCTGTTCTGCGCCGGCCAGCTCAACGGCACCACCGGCTACGAGGAGGCCGCGGCCCAGGGTCTGGTGGCCGGGCTGAATGCCGCCCGCCTGGTGCAGCGCCAATCGCCGGTGCACTTTCCGCGCGAAGGCAGCTACATCGGCACCTTGGTAGACGATCTGATCAGCAAGGATCTGCGCGAGCCGTACCGGGTGCTGACCAGTCGCAGTGAATACCGGCTGGTGCTGCGGGGCGACAACGCCGACCGGCGCCTGACGCCCCTGGGACGGGAGCTGGGGCTGATCGACGACCGGCGCTGGGAACTGTTCGAGGCCAAACAGGCGGCGATCGACACCGAGAAACAACGACTCGAAAGCGTGCGCCTGAAGGTGAGCGATCCGGCGGCCGCCGCGGTTGCCGCAGAGACCGGGGCACCGATCCGAGGTTCGATCACCCTGGCCGAGCTGCTGCGGCGGCCCCAGTGCCACGGCACCGATCTGGTGCGCCACGGCCTGGCCGATGGCCACTTGCCGCTGGCGGTGCGGGAAGGCGCCGAGATCGACATCAAATACAGCGGTTACCTGGCCCGCCAGCAGCAGCAGATCGAGCAGGTGCGCCGCGAACAGGGCCGGGCCCTGCCCGGTGAACTCGACTACAGCGCCATCGGCACGATCTCGGCCGAAGCCCGCGAAAAACTGGCCAAAGTCCAGCCCCTCACCCTCGGCCAGGCCGCCCGGATTCCCGGGGTCAGTCCGGCCGATGTCACGGCCCTGCTGCTGTGGCTGGAGCTGCAACGGCGCCAGAGCGTCCAGGCCGCTCGTCAGAGCGAGAAACCGCCAGTACAGTGACCCAGCTCTAGAGCCCTCCTGATTGCCGGTGAGCCCGACCCCGCCAGGAACCCCACCCCGCAGCGGCGCTCCCCGGCCCCTCCGTGGCATCCCCCGTTCGCGTGCCTACTGGGAGCTGAAGGCCGAGCAGATGATGAACCGGGTCTTCGATCCGGAGACCACCATCGATGTCGGCGGCGAGGCTGGTGAAGCGGCGGGGCCGCAACCGCACCATCCGACCCCTGCGCCGGCGGACCGATCGGGCCGGACCAGCAACAAGACCCTCGCTGGCTCCAGGAACCAGGCCGGCACGTCAGCCGCCGAGACAGGCACCAACCGCCGACACGACCAGACCCTGCTGCTGGTCTGCGCCTTGGCGGGGGTCTGCCTGGTGAGCGCCGCCAGCTCAATCCTCTACGTCTCCCACTGGAACCGGCTGCAGCAGAGCCTCAGCCAGGAACGCAACCTGCTGCTGGTGGAGCGCCTGCGCGATCTTGGGCCCGCTGTGGCCACGCCCCTGGCGCCAGCCATGCCCTCGACACCGAACCTGCCCCAGCCCAGCCTGGTGCCCGCGGCCAGCGGCACCGCCATGGAGGGCCTGCCACCGCCGCCGCCCGAGGAGCCCTGGATCCAGCAGCTCCCCAGCTTGCCCGGTTCGGGACTGTCCGGTTCGGGCTCGCCTGGCTTGGGCCTCTCCAATTCGGGCGGCAGATCTCCGGGGTTGCTGCGCGTGCCGGTCAGCCCCCAGGTGCTGGCGGCAGCCCCCCAGGCCCAGCCTGCCGCCGCCGCGCCACCCCGCCGCGCCACCGCCACCGCCAGCGCACCCCTGCCCCAGCTGGTCGGAGTGGTGGGCACACCCGGCAAGGCAGCTTCGGCGATCTTCCTGGTGAGCGGCACCTCGATGAGTGTGGGCAGCGGCGAGAGCATCGGCTCCAGTGGCTGGCGACTGCGCAGCGCCGATGGCGAGACCGCCCTGATCGAGCGGGGTGGCGAGGTGCGTCAGGTGTCGATCGTCAACGGCTTCTGACGCCAGGTCGGGGGATGGGGAGATCAGTGAGGGACTCGGGCTTCCTAGGCTCATTGTCCTGTCAGGGCTCCGATGCCCAGCACCCGCACACCAGGCCCATCCCCGCAGCAGGCCCCCATGGCCGCTCTGGCGGCGATCACGCCGGAGCGACTGTTCGCTTCGCCGACGCCGTTGTGGCAGGCGTCGTTTGCGGAGGTGGAGGCCGCCACGGCGGGACCACAGCTCAGTGGCAGCTGGAAGTTGCTGCTGCTGGGCGATGGCAGCCCCACGCGCCATCTGCAGCTGCTCACCGGTTGCCCCGTGGAGGTGGAGGTGATCGCCATGACGCGCCTGAGCGGACCCGCCGCCGGCGCACCACTTGAGGTGGCGGAGCTGGAGCACCCTCTGCTGCATCGCCAGGTCTGGCTCAACTGCGGGCCCAACACCCTGGGCTGGGCTGAGAGCTGGTGGAATCAGCGGGAGGCCGAGGCCCATCTGCGCGATCGCAACCAGCCGATCTGGCGCAGTCTCACCAGCGGCCGCACCGAGCTGTTCCGGGAAGTGGATGGCCTGGCCCAGGTGAGCGCCCCCTGGCTGGAGGCGCGCTTCGACAGGCCTGGCCCCTTCTGGAGCCGCCATTACCGCTTCTTCCGTCAGGGCCGCGAACTGACCGTGATCCGCGAGGTGTTCTCTCCCCTGTTGGAGGCCTGGCTCGGGACCGCCCTGGCGCCGGCAGCCGACGGCTGATTAATGACGATTGGCAAAATTAGTACCACTGCGTCACGTATTCAACTTGCCGGATTGACGCTTTAGCGCCGTGAGCCCGACTGGCTGAGCCTGACCGAACTGGGCCGCCTCTACGGCCTTTCCGCCGTGCATGCCGGCAGGGTCCTCGACCAGGCCGGATTGCGGCTGAAGGGCGGCAGCCCCACCGCCAGCGCCCTGGAAGCCGGTCTGGCTCTCTGGCCAGCACCCCAGGCATCACCATCAGGCCCTCTGGAGCCGCCAGAGCTGCGCACCGACTATGGAAAGCCAGGGTCTGGAGCCGCTGCAGCAACGCAGCCTGGTGGGGCTCTGGGTGGACCTGCTCAGCGCCCTTCAGCAGGGTTCACCAGCGATCAGCATCTCCGCCGAGGAAATGGCCGGCGACATGCCGCGGGCGCTGCGGGAGCGCGGCTGCAGCTTCCAGGTCAAGCCGCTGAGGAGAGCCGCAGCGCCTCGGCCTGCTTGCTTGCCTGCTCCAGCAGCTGACGCAGACGCTCTTCGTCGGTGTGGCTGAGGTTGGTGCGCAGCAGCTTGGCGTGAGGGGCATAGGCGCGTAGACGCTCGATCAGGCGATCGGGGGTTGAATCCCTGGCCAGCAGGCAGAGGGCGGCCGTGCCCGGAGGCAGGGTTTCGCCGACCTCGCGCATGAAGCCATCGTTGATGCCGAGGTCGGAAAGAGAGCCCGAGGCCGCGCCGATGCTGGCGCCCACAGCCGCCCCCAGCAGCGGATTGAGAAACAGCAGGCCCACCAGCGAACCCCAGAAGCCACCGCCGATGGCTCCGGCGGTGGTGAGGTTCAGGGCCTGGCGCAGATGCACCTTGCCGTCGACATCATGGTCGACGACCACCGCATCTTCCAGGGAAATCAGCTGTTCCTTCTGGATATCAACGAGCTGGCTGCGAACTTCCTCGGCTTCATTCACCGTGGGGAAACCCACGACCACAAGGCTACTCATGTTGTCCTGTTGGAGACGGCCTCAACTTAAGCGTCTCCGACGCCGCTGACTGTGTTCAGAAGCGGGGGCCGAAACGGCGGGTCGATCGGGGCAGGGGGCGGCCGCTGGTCTCGGTGGAATCCGGAGCAGGGGGCAACACGATCTCGGGCAGACGGCGGGCGGCGGGCGGACGCTGCCAGCGGGGCAGGCTGAAGCTGTCGTCGTCAGGCCAGGCCTCAGGGTCGGGGGGCGCCGCAACATCGGCAGACCGGGGCGCCGGACCGCGCCGTGACAGGGCCTCAAGCCGCCGCCGCGGAGCGGTGCCGGCCGTCGGCGGCTGGGACGGCTGCTCCGACGACGCCAACGGAGTCGACGGCTGGGAGGCTGACGACGGACCGGGGCGGTTGGACAGGGTGCGGGGACGATCGAAACTGGAGAGGTCGGCGGGTCGCCGCCCCCCTGCGACCCGCGGAGGCTGGGCGCCCAGGGCCGGATCGGGGGGATAGGAGCGCTCGCCTGCCGTCGAGGCTCCCCTGGTGGTCCAGCCCTGGCGCGGGTCCGGCGCTGCCGGGGACTGGCCGCGGCCCCCGGATTCCTGCCAGGGCTCGCGCCAATCGTCGCCGTCTTCGAGGAACCAGTCCAGCCGCTCCTCCACCCAGCGGCCCAGGCCATCGAAACCACCCCGAGCCGAACCCCGGCCTTCGCCGCCACGGGCTGGGGCACGGGAGCCGGGTCGGCTGCCCGCCACCCCATCGACCAGCTGGCGGCCGGCGCTCACCCAGCGATCGAATCGCTGCTCCAGCGGCTCGCTCTCACGGGCGGGCCGGCGCGGTTCGCTGCCGCGATCCCCGGAGCGGTAGTCGCGGCGGTAACCGGAATCCACATCGTCCATCAACCAACGTTAAACATCACGCATCAACGCCGCCGGTTCGCCAGCCAGCGCTCCCGGCCCAGGCCCAGCAGGGCGATCGTGAGGCCGCTCCATTCCAGGGTCCAGAGAAAAATGCCCATGGCTGACCTGTGTTGGGCGGACCCTAAGCCGCCGCTGGCTCGAACACCAGCAGGCAGCTGCTGTGCCACTGGCCGCCATGGAGGCGCTGGCAGCAGGCGCGGCAGGCCAGGCCCTGACGCCGCCGCCGGTAGGGGGAGCCCAGACCGCAGCGGGGGCAGCGGGCAATCCAGCGGGCCGCCTCGACCGGCACGGGATAGCGATGGCGCAGGCTCACCTCGAACTCCACCTGCCGCCGATTGATCGCCTCCATGCAGGCGCGGAAGTGGGGGCCGTGCACCTCCCGGACCGCCAGCACCCGGTCCACCCAGGCGTGGATCATCTCGTGGCAGAGGGTGCTGAGCAGGGCCTGACGGGGCAGGGGCTCGAGCAGGGGCCGCGAGAGCACGATCTCGCAGAGTTCGCGGCCGTCGCTGCGGCGCCCGCGGCGGTAAAAACCCGCCGTGCGGGTGAGCCGGCCATCGCTCCAGCGCAGGTCCACCAGGGGCCGACCGTCCCGCAGCAGGGACAGGTCGAAATGCTCGCGGTTGAGGCGGTGGAACAGGGGCAGCAGGGGTTCCAGGGGCACCGGTTCGGAAGCGGGGGCAGCGGGGGCCGGCGGCAGACGCGTTGCATCATGGCGAGCTTCGGCGGCGGGGGCCGGCGCCGCGGACCGCAGTCGGTCAGACTCACGCCACAGACGACGCTGCAGACACCATGGATGTGGGATTGGTCCGGGACATCGGCTCGAAGGCCCTGTTGGCCGGCGCCGGCGCCCTGCTCCTCTACTGGACGGTCTCGGCGGTGAAGCTGGTGCTGAGCGCCCGCGGCATCAACCCGCTGATCAAGCAGTTTTTCACCCAGGTGGCCTCCGGCCAGATCGATGGCGCCTATCTGCTGACCACCAAGAACTACCGCTCCCACGTCAACCGCCAGCAGTTCATCCGCTTCCTGGCGGGCCTGCAGCTCAACAAGTACCGCAACCTCAAATCCGGTCGGCCGCGCCTGCATGAGCAGCAGGTGATCCTGACCGTCAAGCTCAAATCCGACGACAAGAAAGAAGAAATGCCCCTCGACTTCACCTTCAGCAAGATCGACGAAGCCTGGCGGATCGACCGCATCCAGAAACCCACCGCCGCTTGAAGCGATGGTTGGTGATTCCGCCCAGCCGTACGATGCCGCCGAGCAGGCCAGTTCCGCCGAGCCTGAACGTGCCGCCGAACTGCGGCAGCTGCTCAACCGCGCCGCCCACTCCTACTACGTGCTCGACGCG
>JAPLID010000102.1 GCA_026389285.1 Cyanobacteriota bacterium | reverse complement strand
GCCGTGATGCCAAAGCCACAGACCAGCTTGCTGAGCAGGGCCAGGACGATCAACACCAGGGCGAACCACCAGGAGGCGGGCCGCAGCAGGGTGTGGGCATCGATGCGCATGCCGACACTGATGAAATAGAGAGGCAGGAACACATCGGCCAGCACGGTCAGCACCGGCCGCCCGTCCTCGGGCAATGGCGAGAGGCGCGCCAGCAGCACCCCACCCCAGAGAGCACCCAGCAGGCTGGTCAGCCCCAGGGCCTCCCCCACCCAGGCCGTCGCGATCAACAGCAACAGGATCGCCAGGGGACTGCTGGGCGGCCGGCGCGGCTGGCGCCCCCAGCGATCGACCAGAGGCAGGCTCAGGCCTGCCAGCGCGACCCCCAGCACCGGGCCGAACAGACCCAGCCCGGAAGCGCCGATCGAGCGGCCCCCCATGGCGGTGGCCATGGCCAGCAGGGCGATGGCGGGTAGATCGTCCAGCACCGAAACCGCCACCAGGAGCCGTCCCGATGGGGTCTGCAGCGCCTGCCGCTGGGCCAGCACCCGCAGGGTGACGCCGGTGCCGGTGGCGCAGAGCACTGCCAGGCACAGCAGGGTGGTGGGAGTTGAGAGGCCGAACCAAGACCGGAGCGGCCAGAAGGCCAGGAAGGGAGCCAGAAAACTGATCGCCACCAGGCGGCTCAACGGCCCCCGCTGAGACAGCAGCAGATCGCCTCGCACCTCAAGGCCCACCTGGAAGAACAGCGTCAGCACCCCCAGTTCCGTCAGGCCACTGAGGGGCGCAACGGCCGCAAACGGCAGCACCGTGTTGCCGAGCACGAAGCCGGTCGCCAGCTCCAGCACGATCGCCGGCACGGCCCAGCGGGCCAGACCACCGGCACTCAATCGGGCCAGCAACAGCCCGATCAACAGGATCAGCAGCGTGCTGAGCAGCGAGGGAGCGAGCATGAATTGCATCCATCCGAACAGCTCAGGCCAGGGCGTGCTGGCAGCAAGCCCCAGCCCTGACCCCCCGGGGGGATTGACGCTAGCGAACGTGAGCTGGCGGCCTAGCGTTCATGTTGTCGAGCGCTCCCCCTCCCGCATGCCGCCGCTCAACGGCCTCGAGAGTTTTCGCCGCACGGTGATCGGGCAACCCCTGCCCACCAGCGCCCACCACGAAGAGCGCTACAACAACGCCGAGGCCCTGGCAATCCTGAGCTCGGACGCCCTCTCCTCGGTGGCCTACGCCACCCAGGAAATCGTGCTGATGCTCGGCATGGCCGGCGCCGCCGCCCTGAACCAGACGCTACCGATCACGGCTTTGATCGTGGGGCTGATGTTGATCGTCGCCACCAGCTACCGGCAGACGATCAAGGCCTATCCCCAGGGCGGCGGCTCCTACCGGGTGTCGCAGGAGAACCTCGGCGCCATGGCGGGCCTGGTGGCCGGGGCCTCGCTCTCGATCGACTACGTGCTGACGGTGGCGGTGAGCGTGGCGGCGGGCATCGCCGCCCTCACCTCCTATTTCCCGGCCCTGGAAGGCGAGCGGGTGCTGCTCTGCCTGCTGGGGGTGGTGCTGGTGATGGTGGCCAACCTGCGGGGCGTGAGCTCCAGCGCCCGGCTGCTGAGCGTGCCCACCTATTTATTCATGGGGCTGATCGTCACCCTGCTGGTGGCCGGGGCGATCAAGGCGGGGCTGAACCAACTGCCCACCACGCCCCTGGTGCGGGCCTTCAGCTCCGGCTGCGCCGCCCTGACCGGCATCGAGGCGATCAGCGACAGCGTCACCGCCTTCCGACCGGTGGAGTGGCGCAATGCCAGGCGGGTGCTGGCGGTGATGGTGGTGATGCTGGCGGTGATGTTCAGCGGCATCAGCGCCTTGGCCCACCAGACCGGTGTGGTCTACCTCGAGAACGGCCCGACCCTGCTCTACCAGCTGGGCGAGCGCATCTTCGGCAACGGCCTGCTGCTGGCGGTGCTGCAGCTGGCCACATTGCTGATCCTGCTGCTGGCGGCCAACACCGCCTACGCCGACTTCCCCCGCCTGGCGGCCTTTCTCGCCCAGGACGGCTACCTGCCCCGCCAGCTGGCCTCCCTCGGCGATCGCCTGGTATTCAGCAACGGCATCTTCGCCCTCAGCGGCTTCGCTGGCCTACTGCTGATCCTGTTCCAGGGCAGCGTCAGCAGGCTGATTCCGCTCTATGCCGTCGGCGTGTTCATCAGCTTCACCATGTCCCAGTCGGGGATGGTGGTGCACTGGTGGAAGGAGAAGGGACGAGGCTGGTTGAGCAAGGCCCTGGTCAATGGTCTCGGCGCCCTGATCACGGCCCTGGTGGGTCTGGTGCTACTGGTCAGCAAGTTCACCAACGGCGCCTGGCTGGTGATGCTCGCCATCCCCCTGCTGGTCAGCCTGTTCCTGCGCATCCGCACCCACTACGACGCCGTCGCCCGGCGCCTGCGCATGGCCTCGGACAAGCTGCTCAAACTGCCGGAGCCGCCCCCGGCCGGGACCGGCAGCCCCACGGTGGTCTTGGTAGGCCAGCTGCATCGCGGCACTTTCGAGGCGATCCGCTTCGCCCGCAGCATCGCCAGCGATCTGGTGGCGGTCCATGTTGACCTCGGCGGCGGCCGCACCGAACGGTTCATGGAGCAATGGCAGCGCCAGGTGCCGGAGGTGAAGCTGGTGGTGCTCGATTCCCCCTACCGCTCCCTGGTGGATCCGGTGGTGCAGTACGTCAAGCAGTTCGAGGGTGAGCATCGCAAGGACCGCAACCACTTCTGCGTCATCGTGCTGCCGGTGTTCGTGACCAGGCGCCGCTGGGAGAACCTGCTCCACAACCAGTCGACGATCTTGCTGCGCAATGCCCTCAGGGCCCAGGGAACCCGGGTGGTGACCACCGTCGGCTTCTATCTCTGAACGGTTGAAGCCCAAAGGCCGAGGCGCCTCATCTTTGGCGCGGCTGAAGGGCCTCAGGCCTGGCTGCCGAAGCGCTTCCTGTGGCGCATTGAATCCCAGAACGACAAAAGCAGTAGGAAGATGCCGATCGTGCCTGTCATCCACTCCGGCACATCGGAATGGTGGACATGCAGGTAGATGCTGCCCAACATCACCAGTCCCAGGGCCCCGATCGCGTAGTGGGCGCCATGCTCCAGATAGACAAGATGGTCCAGGGCCCGCTCCCTGGTCAGCATCAGGGTGAGCGAACGGATGAAGAGGGCGCCCAGGCCCAGACCCGTGATGATCAGGCCCAGATTGGAGGTGATCGCGAAGGCACCGATCGTGCCATCGAGGCTGAAGGAAGCGTCCAGCAGTTCCAGGTAGAGGATGCTCATCAGGCCGCCCCCTGCCGCCAGGCGAACACCGGCCTGCTCCTCATCGCCGAAGGCCTCCGCCAGAGAGGTGCTCAGCAGCTGCAGCACCAGGCCGATCACACCGGCGATCATCACGTCGCCGCGCATCTCACCGGGGAGCAGCAGATCGAGCACCAGCAACAGAATCAGGGCAATGGCGATCTCCAGGGCCTCGATGCGACCCGCCTGGCTGAGCCTGCGCTCCAGGGGCTTGAACCAGTGCAGGGTCTTGGCCTCATCGAAGAAGTAGCGGAGGAACACCAGCAGCAGGAACATGCCGCCGAAGGCAAGAATCCGCGGTTCCGCTTTCTCCAGCAATTCGCGATAGAGATCGGGGTGATGCAGGGCGGCATCGAGGGCCTGGCCCATGCCCACCCCACCGGCCAGGGCCACCATCAGCAGGGGACCGAGAAAGCGGACGCCGAACACGGGGATCACCAGACCCCAGGTCAGGAAAAAGCGCTGCTGGCCGGGGGTGAGTTTGTCGAGCACCCGGGCGTTGACCACGGCGTTGTCGAACGACAGCGACACCTCCAGAGCCAGCAGCACCAGGGTGATCCAGGCTGCGCCCGGCCCCAGCCGCCCCAGCACGATCAGCAGACCGGCGGCACAGGCAAAGAGGGGGAAAGTGAGATAGCGGAGATAACGCATCGGGGCGATCGGCCTGGCCGCTTCGGTCGGCCCCATGATCACCCAGCACAGGACGCAGGCCGGCAAACCCGCACAGTCGGGACGTTGATCAGGGCTCGTCGCGATCGCGCTCCAGCTGGCGCTGTTCCAGCAACGACAGCAGCCTGGGCAGAACCACAATGACGACGATCAGGGCCAGGGCACCGAGGCCGAACTGGATCACGGAACGCATCATCGTTTCGAACGGGACCCAGCGCCCGCCCAGCCAGGCCAGGCCCACCATGGTGCTCGCCCAGAGCACGGCGCCGATGACATTGCAGAGCAGAAAGCGGGGGTAGGGCATGCCCACCGCCCCGGCCATCGGCCCGGCCACCACCCGCAGCACCGCCACGAAGCGGCCCAGCAACACCGACTTGCCCGAGTGGCGCAGGAACTGCTCCCGCAGCCGCTCCAACTGCTCCGGGGACTGACGCAGCAACCCGCCCACCCTCAGGATCAAGCCCCAGCCGGCCCGGCGCCCGACCCAGTAGCCGATGTTGTCGCCGAGGATCGCGCCGCCAGCGGCTGCTGCCATCACCCCCAGCCCATGGAGCTGGCCACTGCCGGCGGCATAGCCCCCCAGCAGGGTGACGGTCTCGCCGGGCAGAGGCAGGCCGGCATTTTCGAGCAGCATCGCCAGAAAGATGATGCCGTAGCCCCAGGTTCTGAGCAGCTCCTGCAGAGCTTCGGGGTCGATCCAGTCGCCGCCGATCGTGGCCAGCAAAGGAAGCATTCAGCAGATTCGACTCTATTCGCAGGCACCGCTCAGCGGCGCCCTCCAGGGGGCCCGCCCCACTCAAAAACCGGACACAACACAATGAGCCTGGGGCCCTGGCCGTCCCGCGTCAACGGCTTCGCTACCCATGCCCGTCCGCCCCGTCCTGGAGATCGTCGATCCGCGCCTGCGCCAGATCAGTGCGGCGCAGCCAGCACCGGGCCAGCACGCAGCACACCCTGAATCCCTCAGGTGCCGGCCGGCCTGCGGCTGAAGGCCACCAGGGCCAGCCCCACCAGCATCAGCAGAGCGAAGATCGACAGCATCAGGTTCTGGTGGCCCACCACCGACCAGAGGAAACCCAGGCCCACGGCGACGACCGCCGCCAGGCTGGCTCCTCCCACCAGCCGGCGCCGCGGGCCCGAGACCCCGGGCAGGGAGCTGACCAAGGCCGCGACGGCCACCATGCCGTACACCAGCAGAAAGGCCAGCACCGCAAAGGCCCCCAACTGGTCAAAAAGCTGGCTGACGCTCAGCCCCCTGAGCTCGAGAACGGCACCGATCACGATCAGCGGCAACGTGGTGGCCGCCAGGGCGTTGGCCGGGGTGCGGAAACGGGGATGGACCCCGGCCAAGGGCTGGGGAAGCACGCCGCCATTAGCCAAATCGAAGGCGACGCGACCCAGGGCATTGAGGGAGCCCAGGGTGCTGCCGAACAGGCAGAGGAAGGCACCGGCCCGGATCCATCCCCCCGCCCCGGGCTGGCCGAGGCGATCCGCCAGCAGGGCGATCGGATCGAGGCCGTTGCGCTGGGCCGCAGGCAGCCAGGCCAGACCCTCGCTCAGCACCACCGCCCAGAACAGAAACAGCACGCCGGCGATCAGCACGCTGAACCGGAT
>JAPLID010000205.1:453-9003 GCA_026389285.1 Cyanobacteriota bacterium | reverse complement strand
GATGCTGCCGGGCCTGAAGTTGCTGGTGGCCCACGGCCAGATGGCCGAAGGCGAACTGGAGAGCGCCATGGTGGCCTTCAATGCCGGTGAGGCCGATCTGATGCTCTGCACCACGATCATCGAATCGGGGCTAGATATTCCGCGGGTGAACACGATTCTGGTGGAGGACGCCCACAAGTTCGGCCTAGCCCAGCTTTATCAACTGCGCGGCCGCGTCGGCCGCAGCGGCATCCAGGCCCACGCCTGGTTGTTCTACCCCGGGGAAGCGTCACTGAGCGAAGCGGCGCGCCAGCGCCTGCGCGCGATTCAGGAGTTCGCCCAGCTGGGGTCCGGCTACCAGCTGGCCATGCGCGACATGGAGATCCGCGGCGTCGGCAACCTGCTGGGGGTGGAGCAGAGCGGCCAGATGGAAACGATCGGCTTCGATCTCTACATGGAGATGCTGCAGGAGTGTCTGGCCGAGATTCAGGGCCAGGACATCCCGGCGGTGGAGGACACCCAGATCGACCTGCCGATCACCGCCTTCATCCCCGGCGACTGGATCACCGAAAACGACGAAAAGATCGCCGCCTATCGCGCCGCCGCCGGCTGCACCAACACGGAGGGTCTGGTGGAACTGGCGGCCGGCTGGGTGGATCGCTATGGCGCCATCCCGGCGCCGGTGCAGTCGCTGCTGCAGTTGATGCAACTCAAGCTGCTGGCCAAGCGCTGCGGCTTCTCGCGCATCAAGCCCGACAAACCCAACATCGCCCTGGAAACACCGATGGAGGAGCCCGCCTTCCGCCTGCTGCGCCAGGGCCTGCCCCAGCATCTGCATGGAAGGTTCGTCTATCAGGCGGGATCGAGCAGCACCGCCAAGGTGCTGGCCCGCGGCCTGGGCGCCCTGCCAATGGACCGGCAACTCGAGCAGCTGATGGAGTGGCTGCAGGCGATGGCTGAGCGCCTGCCGGGGTCCGACGGCCTGAGCACCGAACAGCGCGAACAGCAACAGACCCAGCGCGATGCCGAGGTACTGGTGGTCTGAAGTCTCGGCGCCACCGTCATCCAGACGGCCGTGCCGAGGCCTCTACTCCTGCTAAGACAGGCGCCACTGCCAGCCCAACCCATGCTCGACCTCAGCACCTACAAGCCCAAGGGCGACAAGCAGAACACACCGTTCTTCGAGCAAAACCTGCCCAAGGTCTATGAACGGCGCAGCAGCTCGGGCCTGGCCCAGTTGGTGGGAAATATGGCGGCGGTGGTGATCCAGGTGGATCACGGCCACGGGATCGCCTACATGGCCGAGCTGGCCTTGATGGGCCCCTATCGCTTCCGCGAGTGCTGGCTCAACGAAAGCCATCGCATTTATCTCTTGCAGGCGGGCCCCGCCAATCCGCGGCTGATCGTGCTGGAGCCCCTCAGCCTCACTTACGAAGACGAAACCACCCGCTGGAACCGGATGTATCCGCTGGCGGCAGCCAGTCCCAATGCCCGCTACATCGGCGAGATCTACAGCAGCTCCAGCTGCCGCGATGTGAGGTCGGTGCTCGAACCCCAGAACATCCGTTTCGTCTATTCAGGCGAGTGCAGCAATCCCTTCTATGCCCTGGAGCATCTCACCTTCACCTTCCTCTCCGATTATACCTACAACCGGGTCGGTTACACCGATGTCCCGCTCGACAGCCTGGCGGCCCTCGATCCGGGCGATCGGGTGCTGCTGGACGATGAACCTCTGGCCCTGCTGGAGAAAGCAGCCGAGAAACACGAGCGCCATGGCCTGGCTGGGCGGGTGCTGGGCATCGATCACCTGGCCACGCGGGTGCTGGCGGGGGATCGGGAGGACGCGCTACTGGAATACCTGACGATGGTGCCGTACTACTTCTGGGGGGCTTACAACATCGCTGAGATGAACTCCTCCACCAACGTCACCCGCCATCCGGGCATCAGCGATGACAAGCAATCACCGGCGCGAGTGTTCACCGCCAACAACACCCCCTCCTTTCTCAACTCCTTCGACAATCTGCCGATGCCGACCGAGGACTTCGTGCGCAACTACGGCCGCCGCCTGCATCACATCGCCTACGAGGTCAAAGATGGCGAGATCCAGGGCGAAAAGAACGTCGACTTTGTTGTCGAGGTGCTGCGGGGTCTCGGCATCCCCTTTCTTGCCGATGTGGTGGGCGAGTGCACGGACCAGCCGAACCTCAAACAGATCTTCTCCAAAGCCTCCCCCCACTCGCTGCTGATCACCGAATATGTGGAGCGCTGCCTCGGCTACGAGGGCTTCTTCACCCGCGACAACGTGGCGGCCCTGACCGCGGCGGCCGGCCAAGCGGAGCGCTACGAGCACGGCCACGTCTTCGACTGAGCCAGGGGCTCTCACGATCCCCGTAAAAGTTCGTTACTATTCGATCAAATCGGTAACGGATCGACATGGGGGAGCTGATCGAGGTGGGCGCAGGAGCCGAGTCCATCATCGGTGTAGTGCCGGCGATGTTGAGCCTGATTGGCCTGGGCATCTACGCCTTGGTCACCGCCAGGCCGGAAAACAACGACGACGATGACTCCTCACCCGGCGGCGGATTGATGCAGCCCGTCGCCTGAATCCGAAGCCGGATGGCATTCGTCCCAGTCAGTGGCGCCTGAATCAAGCAAGGGCGCTGCAGGGGAAGCAGTTGATTCAATGCTTTCAAAGGTCTCCCTGAGAGCTCTGGGTTCATCGTTGCAGAGCCCCACCCAAGGTTCAGATTGACTTTTATGAGCGGGGCCGTGCCTTGCCAAGGAATGGGTGGGAACCCCTGGAAGTCCCTTCCCAGCAGGAAATCTGTGATCGAGCGGTCCGACCCTTCTTACTTGGCTCGTCGCTGACGCCGGTTGCTTCTGAGCGCCCTGGATCCCGGACCTTTGGGCCAATCGGAGCTGTGCCGGTGAATGTTCGACTGGGTTGAAGGTTGCCAGAATGCTCGATTGGCTTGACGGGCTCTGCTTTGGCTGGCCTGCCTCCATTCCAGTTCCGGAAGCTGCTTTCTTGAGCAGGAATCTGGCAGATCGTTCTGATCGGATCACAGAGCGATGCCGAGCTGGCTCTCCCGGCCGGTTATCACCATCTTCTTGGGCGCAGCTTTCCCCCATTCGGGTGATGGATCGCCGCAGCGGGACGAATCAGGATCTGAGAGTTCAGTTTATGGTCCATGGACCCGCTCCGCTCTCCAAGCCAACCTCAGCAGCTTCGCCCAGGAGCCTCCTCGCGTCCCACCGCTGCGGCGCAGGGCCGCACCACTGCGAACGCCGGCTCGACATCCCGGCTCCAGGCCACGACGCAGAACGAAACAGCGGCGCATGAACGCACACTTGCTCCTGGGCAGAGCGCTCCGCCTAGGAGGCCTCGGCGAAACCGGACTGCTGCGATCAGGCGGGCAACGCTGATCGCCGCCCTGGTGGCCGCCAGCCTGCCGACTCCAACGTTGGCCAGCTGGGTTCAGCCCCCGATCAGTTGGCAGGACATCGACACCCTGCGCAACTTGTTGATCACCAGTGGCTCGACCGTCGTGCAGCGCGATTGCAATCAGCGCGGCCTGCAGGGGCTGTATCACTCAGCCAGCAAAACGATCGTGATCTGCAGGGTGCACGGCGATCGGGTGGCCGTCTGGAACACCCTGGCCCACGAGGCCACCCATCGGATGCAGGCCTGCGCCGGCGGCACCATCACCCAGGCCGGCCACCACAGCGCGATGGCTACGGCCCTGGCCACCTACGCCCCCCTTGAGTGGCGTTCGCTCAAGGCCTACCCAGCCCGAGAACAGCTGGGGGAACTGGAGGCGCGCTACACCGCTCACCTGCCCCCCGCCCAGGTTCTGCAGCTGTTCCGCCGCTATTGCGGATCAGCCTCCTCTGCCACCCTCTCCCAACGGCCCTGACGCCATGAACAACCTGCTCTTCTCCCTCGCCATGGCCGCCCTCGGCCAGTTCACCGGCCTCGGTGGTGGTGGTTTCAGTGGTGGTGGCTTCGCGGGGCCTGGCATGGGCATCTCCGGGCTGGGGATCCCTGGTCGTGGCCTTCCAGGCCAGGGGATTCCTGGACTGGGATCGCCTGGCTATGGCTCTTCTGGCTACCGGGGATCCGGCGGCATCGCCATCGCGCCCAGACCCTATGGGGCCAGACCCTATGGGGCCAGCCCCATGAGCCCTGGATACTCCGGCAACACCTCAGCGCTGCAGCTGGCCTCGGTCACCGCCGCCCGTTGCCTGGAGCAGACCGGCCAGCTGGCCCCAGGTGAAAGCAACTCGCTGCTGCGCAACCAGGGCCGGACCCGCGGCTGGGCCGACGGCTGGCAACAGCGGATCAGCAGCCGCCAAAGCGAGCGGCTGCTTTCCCGCTATGGCGGCTGCGATGGCCTGCTCACGGCCCTGCGCCAGGGACGGCTGGCTCAAGAGCGCACCGGAATAGGCCAACCAGGCCAGGGTTCCCGTGGTGGCGGCCTGATCAGCCAGCAGCCTTACGGCCTCAATCCATCCCAGCCCGGCAACCCACCCGATAGCGAATCCGAAGGGTTCGGGCTCGCGCCCTACCGCTGACACCGGCCACAAACCGCAGACGTCGAGCCCAGCCCCCTCAGGAGCGCTGGGCTTCTGACTGGCCGGCCTGCTCAGCTCGCCAGGCGGCGGGCACCAGCACCAAAAACAGCCACCACCAGATCAGCACAGCCCCAACCACAGGCAACGTGATCCACCAGCGGTGCAGCAGCCACCAGCTAGCCGCCGGCATGAACACGCCGGTTGCCAGGATCGACCAGGGCTGACACCACCAGGGCTTCAGACTCCAGATCGAACCGACCGGAGGCGTTGGTTCGATCGCCATCTCTAGGGGGGGGTGGTGCTAAGAGCGGCCGGCACATTGGCACTGCCGGGCTGGTAAGGCTTCTGCAGGGAGACGGCCGTGCGCAGCTGCTTGACCAGGGTCGATTCGGCGGTGCGGTACTGGCCGTCCTTGCGGGTGCCGAGATCTTCGATGGTGAGCTTCTGAGCCTCCTGATCGGTCATCTTCACCGGCACATCGGGCTGAATGCCGCGGTGGTGGATGTCGTGGTTGAGGGGGGTGAGGTACTTGGCAATGGTCACGGTCATGCCGGAGCCATCGGAGAGGCCACGCACCGACTGCACCAGCCCCTTGCCGAAGGTCTTCTGACCGACCAGCACCGCCCGATTGTTCTCCTGCAGGGCGCCGGAGAGAATTTCACTGGCACTGGCGGAGCCCTCATTGACCAAAACCACCAAGGGCTTGTTGGTGAGCGCCCGGCCGGTGGCGCGCTTGATGTCCTGGATGCCGTCGCGGGTCTTGGTGGAGACGATCACCCCCTCATTGAGCCACTGACGGGCGATGTCGACGCTGGCGATCAGCAGGCCGCCGGGATTGCTGCGCAGATCGAGCACATACCCCTGCACACCCTGCTGCTCCAGATCATTGAGAGCGGAGCGCATGTCCTTGCTGGCATTGGCATTGAACTGCTTCAGCCGCACGTAGCCCACCTTGACGCCATCGGGGGTGGTGTTGACCTGATGGCTGACCGCATGCAACTCGATCAGCTCGCGGGTGAGGGCGGTATTGACGTTCTGGCCCTTGCGCCGCAGCACCAGATTCACCGTGGTACCGGCCTTGCCGCGGATCAGCTTGACCGCATCCTCCGTGCTCATGCCCTTGGTGGGCTTGCCGTCAATCGAGACAATCACGTCCTTGGGCATCACACCGGCCCGGGAGGCGGGGGAACCTTCGATCGGTGAGATCACCACAAGCTCCTTGCTGTCCTTGTCGAGGCTCAGCTGGATGCCGACGCCGGAGAGCTCCCCGGAGGTGTCGATCTGCATCTCCTTGAATTCCCGCGGATCCAGGAAGCGGGTGTAGGGATCGCTGAGGGTACCGAGCATGCCGCGGATCGCCTCATAGGCCTCCTTGGGGCTGCCATAGCTTTTGGCGAGTAGATCGCGACGCAGCTTGCGCCATTGTTCAGCGTTGTATTTGCCGGTGGTGTCCAGATAGTCGCGGAAGACGATCTGCCAGGCCTGATCCATCACCTCCTTGGGGCTATCGGCAATGGAGGCGCCGCCATTGGGGGCGATCACCATGTCCCTGGCCAGCACGGCCGTCGCGGCACAGGCACCCAGACCAACCAGAACCAACAGGCCGGTGCGACCGCTGCCCATTCAGGGATTCCTCGACAGGACAATGTTCATAACAAACTAGCGCCAACGGTCCTGCCGATCCCCTGGCTGGGGACCCCCTGCTGCGCCGGTTTCCCGATCGACCCTTTTGATCTCCGCCGAACAGAAGACCAGAGGAGAAGGGGGCGTTCAGGACAGGTTCGTTCAGAACTGTTCGTTCAGGAGGCGTTCGATGCCGGAGAAGCTCCTTCGCTGCCAGAGCTCCGTGGAGCGTTCCAGGCAAAGCACTGGAGGACTCAGGGATCCACCCAACGCTCATCGCCTTTGATCAGGGCGATCAGGGCTTCGACGCCCTCAGCTTCCGGCACCCGCCGGATTTCCTCGCGGCCGCGATACAGGGAAATGATGCCGGGGGTCTTACCGACATAGCCGTAGTCGGCGTCGGCCATCTCGCCAGGGCCGTTAACAATGCAGCCCATCACGGCGATGTCGAGACCGGTGAGGTGGGCGGTGGCTTCGCGCACCTTGTGCAGCACCTCCTCGAGGTTGAACAGGGTGCGGCCGCAGCTGGGGCAAGCCACGTACTCCACCATGGTTTTGCGGAGTCCCAGGGCCTGCAGGATCGAATAGCAGACCGGGATCTCCTTCTCCGGCGCCTCGGTCAGCGAAACGCGGATCGTGTCACCCAGGCCTTCGGAGAGCAGGGTGGCGATACCGGCGGTGCTCTTGATGCGGCCATAGTCGCCGTCACCGGCTTCCGTGACCCCCAGGTGCAGCGGGTACGGGAAGCCCTCGGCATCCATGCGGTCGGCCATCATCCGGTAGGCGGCCAGCATCACCGGTGCGCGCGAGGCCTTCATCGAAACGACGATGTTGTGGAAGTCGAGCCGGTCGCAGATGCGGATGAACTCAAGTGCCGACTGCACCATGCCCATGGGCGTGTCGCCGTAGGTAAACAGCATCCGCTCCGCCAGCGAACCGTGGTTGACCCCGATGCGCAGCGCCTTGTCCTGTTCCTTAAGCAGGCTCACCAAAGGCTCGAAGGTGGCGGCGATGCGCTCGCCGATGGCAGCGAACTCCTCCGGCGTGAACTCGCTGCGACCCGGGTCAGGTTTATCGAAGACGAACAGACCCGGATTGATACGCACCTTGTCGACATGCTGGGCCACCTCCAGGGCGATCTTCATGCCGTTGTGGTGCACATCGGCCACCAGCGGCACGAGGCCGTAGCTGTCCTGCAGGCGCTGGCGAATCTCCTTGACGGCCTTGGCGTGGGCCAGCGAGGGCACGGTGAGCCGCACGATCTCGCAGCCGGCCTCATGCAGGCGGCGGATGCCGGCGGTGGCCCCTTCGATGTCGAGGGTGTCCTCGTTGATCATCGATTGCACCACCACCGGGTTCTCGCTGCCGATCCAAACGTCGCCAACGCGCACGCTGCGGGTCCGGCGGCGGCTGATGGTGGTTTCGTAGCGAGGGTCGCTGGCCCAGTCCGGCAGGCCGGCACTGGCGGCTGGGGCAGTGTCGAGGCGGGAGGGGGTGGCGGTCATCGCGGGGGCGGCGCGTGACCAAAGCCTGTCACAGCGGCCGGGAAACTGGCAAAAGAGGCGGGACAATGGCCGGGCCAAGAGTAGGGACGTACCACGGCGCCATATCCAGGGCCGACAGCTTGCGATTCGACAGCCGCCGGACCTGATTGGCCCACTCCCATTGCTTGGAATCAGCAGCATCGATTGCAACCTACCGAGGGGCAATCAGAAGCTGAGACCCCATCACTCTGTGCGAGCACCTGCCGGAGCCAAGGCTGGAACTGATCAATAGGGAGCTGCTGACTGCGTCTGGGGCGGAGACATCCAGCTACGCCGATGGCACCTAACTTGAGCCAATGGGTACCCAAGGACTCAGCCCCCTCGAGCATTTACGCCACCAGGGTCAGGAACATTGGCTGGAAGATTGGCATGGCTACACGGACATCGATCGACTGGTAGAGGTCGAGGGGCTTGATTGGACGCCCCAGTGTCACGTTCCAGAAGATTGCGAGCAAAGCCGCTGTAGCTTCTCCAGGATCGGATCTGAGGTTGCAGGCCAGCTGAAAGGAGCTAAATCCTTGTTGTAGTAGGCGATGAAGTGCTCGATTTATTGCAAGCAGAAGCCCTTCGGGCTATGGCAAACAGATCTTATCGCTGAAGGGAGTCCTGAGGTCTACGGCGTGCTCGTGAGTGCAGTAGTTGTCGACGATCAGGTGCACGTCGTGCTCGGGCGGGAGCTCCTTGTCGATCCGCCTCAGGAAACTCAGGAACTCCTGGTGCCGGTGACTGGGCTTGCACTCGGCGATCACCGCACCGGTGGCCACGTCCAGGGGTGACACCCTCGACGTAGCCCAGGCCCATCGGCAACAGCGGCTGGGTGCGATCCAGG
>JAPLID010000205.1:0-426 GCA_026389285.1 Cyanobacteriota bacterium | reverse complement strand
AGGGCCTGGATCTGCGTTTTCTCGTCAACGCAGAGCACCACTGCCTTATCGGGCGGGTTGAGGTAGAGCCCGACGATGTCGCGGACCTTCTCGACCTTACCGAGGCCCTGGGCCGAGCGTGCCGGAGGCACTGGAAGGGATCGTTGGAGAGCTTGTAGCCGTCAGGGTTCCGCGCAGCGGTGGGATTTCTGGCGGTGCGGCTGCAGCGAAAAAGTCTGCAGCCAGCGGTGGGCGGTGCTTTTTGAGATGCCTGTAGCAGCCGCCAAGGAGCGAGCTGTCCACTGCGTGCTGCCATCAGTGGGCTTGCTCTGCAGGGCCCGGTTGATCACCTCGGCCACCTTGTCATCCTCATAGGTGCGAGGCCGCCCTGGCCTGAGCTCGTCGTGCAAGCCCTCCAGGCCGAGGTCCCGGTAACGCTTGCGCCAC
>JAPLID010000030.1 GCA_026389285.1 Cyanobacteriota bacterium | reverse complement strand
TGGCGGCGATCCTCAACGGCATCGCTTATCACGGCAGCGGCCTGATCCCCTACGGCGGCACCTTCCTGGTGTTCGCCGGCTACATGATCGGCGCCATGCGCCTTTCGGCCCTGAGCGAGCTGGGTGTGATCTATGTGCTCACCCACGATTCAATCGGCCTGGGTGAAGACGGCCCCACCCACCAGCCGGTGGAAACCCTGGCCAACCTGCGCGCCATCCCCAACCTGCTGGTGATGCGCCCCGGCGACGGCAACGAAACCGTAGGGGCCTATCAGGTGGCCGTCGCCAACCGCAAGCGCCCAACCGTGCTGGCCCTCAGCCGTCAGGCGATGGTGAACCAGGCCGGCTCCGCCGCCGCCCATGTGGCCAAGGGTGGTTACATCCTCGAGGATTCCAACGGCAGCCCCGATCTGATCTTGATCGGCACCGGCACCGAACTCGACCTCTGCGTCAAGGCCGCCGCCCAGCTCAAGGGCGAAGGCCACAACGTGCGCGTGGTCTCGATGCCCTGTGTGGAGCTGTTCGAAGAACAGGAAGCCGCCTATCGCGAATCCGTCCTACCGAGCAGCGTGCGCAAGCGCGTGGTGGTGGAAGCCTCCGGCTCCTTCGGCTGGCACAAGTACTCCGGCTTCGACGGCGCCACCGTCTCAATCGATCGCTTCGGTGCCTCGGCTCCCGGCCCGCTTTGCCTGGAGAAGTTCGGCTTCACGGTGGAGAACGTGGTGGCGACGGCGAAGGGGCTGGGGTGATTCTCCGGGCGGCATGGGCCCACAGCATTCACGCCCCGCCTTGCGGCGGGGCCTTTTTATGCGGATCCCGCACGGCTCACAGCCACTTGGCTGTTTTTATCAGGACGCCCACCCTGCCGGACGTGCAAGCCCAGATCGAGGCGTTGCTGCTGAAGGGACGCGGACCCCAGAAACTGAACCAGCCCCATGAAACGCAAACGTCACAACCCCGTAGCCGAAGGCTTCTGCGAAGGAGTACAGATCATCCGCAAGCTGCGCTGATCCTGCTGCTCATGACTGGCTTTCACTCGGTCAGCCAAGGCGCCCCCCTTAGAGGGGGGATGTTGTAAGGAAAAGCAGTCGTGGCTAGGTTTGAAGTTGTGCCTGCTCAGCGCAGAGGGAATTGCATGCCCCATCAGGGTCCTACATCAGCGGCAAGTGGGTAACAGGATTAGGCAAGGTTCAGCGCAATCTGAATCCTGCGGATCTCACTGAGGTCGTCGCCGAATTCCCTACCGCCCAGAATGCCGAGGCCCTGGCGGCAATCGCAGCCGCCGAGGCCTCGTGGCCGATGTGGAAGGCTATTCCCGCTCCGGAACGCGGCCGCATCCTCTCGCGGGCCGCAGCTATTGCGCGCACACGTATCGATGAGATCGCCATACTGCTGACGCGAGAGGAAGGCAAGATCCTCGCGGAGGCGAAAGGGGAGGTCATCAAGGGAATCAACTGCATTGATTTCTGTGGAGGCCAGGGGTATCGCATCGGAGGCAAGGTGCTGCCATCCGAAGCTGTCGACACGTCGGCCTATACCATTCGCCAGCCGATCGGTGTCGCAGGCATCATCACCCCGTGGAACTTCCCCTGGTCCAATCCTTGCTGGAAGATCGCCCCTGCACTGGTCGCCGGTTGCTCGGTTGTATTCAAGCCCGCCTCCGCCACGCCGCTGACGGCATCGGTCTTCGTCGAAATTCTCGAGGAAGCGGGTTTACCACCAGGGGTTTTGAATATGGTTGTTGGATCAGGAGCGGAGATCGGCGATACGATCGTCAACCATCCTGTCACCAAGGTTCTCTCCTTCACGGGTTCGAATCCCGTGGGCTCACGGTTGTATGAAAACGGCGCCAAAAAGCTCGCCAAAGTCACCTGCGAGATGGGTGGAAAGAACGCGCTCATCGTGATGGATGATGCCGATCTGGAGAGAGCGGTGCAGGGCGTAATCGGCGGCGGCTTTGGCTCCAGCGGCCAACGATGCACCGCCACTTCCCGCGTGCTGGTTCATACGGACGTGAAGGCCAAGTTCCTGGATCTCCTCGTTGCCGCAACAAACTCATTGAAGGTGGGCAATGGTTTAGATCCTGCCACCCAGATGGGCCCGGTTGTGGATCAGGACCAGCTGAATACCGACCTCTCCTACATCGAGATTGCGAAGAATGAAGGCCTGAACCTGATTGCGGGGGGGGAGCTTGGCGACCTCGGCCGGCGATGGCTATTACCTGCAGCCCACCATCTTTGATGGTGTCAAGGCTAACCATCGCCTGTTCCAGGAGGAAGTGTTCGGCCCCGTGCTGGCGGTGAGTGAATTCTCCACCTATGAGGAAGCGATCGAGCTTGCCAATGGAGTTGCTTTTGGCCTTTCGTCTTCGATGTTCACCAAGAGCCTCATAACCGCCCAGCGCTTCACCCAGGGCACCCATTCCGGCATGGTCCATGTCAATGAGCCGTCGATCGGCGGCGAAGCCCAGCTTCCTTTCGGTGGGGTCGGTATCACGGGCGTTGGCGACCGAGAGATGGGAGAAGAGGGAGTCAATTTCTACACCCAGATCAAGACTGTCTTCATCAACTACTCCCTTTCCGGGGAACGGTCGATGAACCGCTGAAGCCAACCCGATCTAGCGAAAGGAGTCCGTAGCAAGTTCGAGTTGCTCAACTCGAGGCCAGTCCTGTCCTCAATTCGGACAGAGCTAGCATGAGCAGGTTCCCTCCCCTCGATATCACAGACGCTTGATTGATGAGGCTTCTCCGCTGAAGCCTCGCTTTTAAGAGCACCTCGAATCATTAGAGTTCCATGCAATATCCATAGATATGAAAAAGCCGCCCACGGAGGCGGCAACGTCAAAGAACTGATATCTTGTCTATATCGGCAAATGGGTTGAGCTTTTCTCTGTGGATTTTAAGCAACGGGCGATTTAATTTTTTTCCTGGTGCCATTATATGTGCACAATAAGCTCGTCAGGTTTTTCGAACGCTCAAGATCAGAAGCGGGCCGAGTCTTTGGAATTGGCGGCTACCTCCGCTCCCGTCTTCTGAATCTTGATGTTAGGCCCCCTTCGTATCGCCAGTGGAGTGAGCTTCAACATAGTCCTTCAGCACAGCATCCATACGAGCTTGCCAACCTGCTCCAGAAGCCCTGAAATAGTCAATAACCTCAGGACTATATCGGATTGAAACCAGCTGCTTTTTATTTGCCAACTTTGGACGTCCGCGAAGCACGCGAAAGGGGACCATCGCGCTCATCTGCTCGTCTGTAAGCGGAAGGGCATCAGGATCTGATTCCGCCGCCGCTGTAATCAACTGATCTTCTTCAAGTGTCGGCATCTTCAGCCTGGTCTTCTTTAATGGCATTGACATAGTGATTGGCCTCACGGCGATTGGCTCTACGTAGGCTAATAATTCGTAAGAGTTCAGGGGTCGGGACAGCACGCGGCGAACACTGTCTCAGCTGAATCCTTGATAGCGGCCTGATTCCTGTTTGCATCTCAGTCAGAGACTGCTTGAGATGGGCGCCGCTCCTGCTGGTATTTCCGAGGAAGACTGGTTGGCGTGGCCACCCGGAGCCAAGGAGTTCATCCTGGATCAGCAGGAAGAGCTGCGGGCTCATAAGGAGGAGATCGATCAGCTCCGCGCTCAGCTCACCGCCCTGGCCACCGAATTGGCCAGCTTGCGGGAGCGGATCGGCCGCAGCTCCCGTAACTCCTCCAAACCACCTTCCAGTGATGGCCCTGGGTTTAAGCCACCCGAGCGACGCAAAGGTAGT
>JAPLID010000048.1 GCA_026389285.1 Cyanobacteriota bacterium | reverse complement strand
GAAGTGCAGGCCGATGGCGTTGCTGGAGGGAACAACAGCACCGGAGATGATGTTGTTGCCATACATGAGGCTGCCGGCAACGGGCTCACGGATACCGTCGATGTCGACGGGGGGAGCAGCGATGAAAGCAACGATGAAGCAGATGGTCGCGGCCAGCAGCGTGGGGATCATCAGCACACCGAACCAGCCCACATAGAGGCGGTTGTTGGTGGAGGTGACCCAGTCGCAAAACTGGTTCCACGCCGAAGCGCCGGAGCGCTGTTGGATTGTGGCGGTCATGAGGACGGGGATTGGTGCTCGTGAAGAGCGGGATGAAAGGCCGGTATTCCGACATCGCCAACGTAACGGAATCTTGCGGCGGCGGGGATGCTGGGCAGCCCAGGGGCTATCAGCAGACCAGATAGGAGCAATCAGCTGCGCTGATCACCGCAGCTCCGGCAAGGGATCAGGCCCGCTTAGCCGGGGTTGGGCAACAGAGCCACTGGAAACGCTTCAGGGCCACACTGCTCACCACTGGGGGCCACAGGCGATCCAGCCCGCCTTGCGCTTGTCACTCCAAAGCTCGATCGCTGCCTCCCTGGAGAGTTCCCGGCGGTGTTTGAGCAGCGGTACTGGCTCTCCGGTCAACAGCTCCCCGACCGTGACCTCCAGCTGCTGACACCAGCGATCCCAGCGGGTGGGTCGGAAGTGGAGGACATGGCGGCCATCACTGATCCAGCCTGGGGTGGCTCGCGTGGCCTTCTCCCGCCCCTGCTGAATACGCTGCTACCGATGTAGGAGTTGGATCGATGCTGCGAGAGCTTGTGCTGGCGATCGGCATCCCGCTGCTGCTACTGCTCCTGGCGGTGCTGACTCTGGAGCATTGGGGCGACCGGCTTCCTCCCTGGCTGCAGAGCGTTTTGCGGCGGCGGAGCCTGTTCTGGAATGCCGGCATGGGGCTGATCATCGGCCTGTCCCTGCTGCGCTGGCTGTTGCGCCGCTAAATCCTTCCTCACCCAGTCTCAATAGCGGTTCAAGGCGCAACGCAAGCAGGAGGCCCGCAAAGTCGGACAGGCAGCAGCAGCAATCTCCAGCCCAGACCGAGGTCCGAGCCTGAAAAAAACCAGCAGGATCAGCCGATCGCCTCGACGCCACGGCGGTGGAGCTCGCTGGCGTAGTCGGTCCAGGTGCCCTGGCCCCAGTAGCGGAAGCAACTGGTTTCCAGCAGCAGGAGCTGGAGCAGCGCGCGCAGATAGGGCTCGGTTCCGGTTACGGCTGGATCCTCGGCCACCAGGGGATCGAACACTTGGTGGAAGCGAGCACTGAGCTGATACATCGGTTCAAGGATGTTGGCGTAGCCCTCCACCCAGCTGAGGTTGTTCGTCCAGGAGGCGCCGGCCATCGAGAACTGGGGATCGTTGACCTTGAGATCAGCAATGGCCGCTTCCACCGCTTCAGGGTTGACTGGGTTCCCCACCTGTTGCCAGAGCCTGTGTTGCTGCACCGCCTGAATCTGCGGGTAATCCGCAGACGGCACACCGGCAGCATCGAGCAGCTCAAGATATTCCGTGCCGTTGATGGCCACCGTGCCCGTTCTTCCGCCGCCCTCACGGGCGATGCGCTGATGGGCCTGGCTGAAGGCCGGCGGAAATTCATTCATCATCACGCCGCCGTTTTCCCCATCGGCGATCTGCGAAATGATCGCTGGGATTGTTCGCTCTCCCAGCACTTGCCGGCCAAGCCCAAGGGCTTCGTAATACGGCTGCATCTGACCCACCAGCTTGGTGTCGGAGCCCTGGGTTTTGATCAGCGCAGTGATCGTTGCCGTTTGCCCCCTTGAGTTGCGGGCCACCAGTTGGTTAGGGATGCACTTCTGCTCCTGGCCGAGAGGCGATCCATCAAGATTCTCGACGCTATGTTCCTGGACCAGTAGCCAGCGATAGCCGCACTCCCGCAACGCCTTGACGAACTCATAGAGAGTATCGGGGTGATTGGGAAGGTGCATCTCCGGTGGCGAGAATCCCTTCACCCGCTGCAGGGCCTGCGGGCCGAACAGAGCCGCGAAATGCTGTTGCCAGGCCAGGATCTGCAGCTTCAGATCGGGAATGGGTGTGGAGGGGGCAACGGCATGGCTCCAGAAGGTGCCGAGCCACTCCACATGCGGTTGAAGAGCGGGATCACAGGCGAGGCGCCTGAGCGCATCAAGAATGTCGTGTCTGCCCATCTGCTCGAATCCCCAGAGCAGATTTCCCGAATAATCGAGCATGATCCGCGGATTGCAGCCCTCGCTGATCAGCTGGGGGATGATGTCCGCCAGGCGCTTGTAGCACTGGGAAAAGGGTTCGGCATTGTGGTTATCGCCTTCACCGGGGTGCTCCACCATGTACTGCAGATGGGAGATGAGTTGGCCATCGGCTCCGGCTGGAATCGTGGGCTGATGCATGTGCAGCGCACAGGCAAACGTTGACTGGATCTGCTCCAGGTCCAGATTGGTCTGCGCCAGAAAGACAGGCAGATCCTGCATCACCAGGGCCAGGATCTCGGCTTCGCGGCCAGCGATCGGCGGCAGGGCTTGGTCGTTCATCAGCGTTGCTCCTGGGGTTGGACCTGTGTCGGCGACACCGGCAAGGCCTGCGCCTGCCACTGCATCAGCGCAAGCTCCGAACGGGCTCGCAGCACTGAGGCGACCAGGAATCGCCATGCCGCGACCCTCCCGGCCGATGCTTCGGCTCCGGTCTAACCGGCTGCAGACCTGTGCCAGGGCACTGACCCTCCGAATCTGAACGATAGAAGCCTGGCCGGAGCTGGCCAAAAGACATGCGTGGGTTGAGGAGGATAGAAATCTGTCGCATCTTGATCATACGTTCCAAGAGCTCATCAAGGGAGCATACCTGTGCGCGACAACCCGAGAGAGTGGGCACACTCGCGCCAAAAAACTCTCTGACTGATTCTCGACAACGACATCAAACTGCCATGCCATGAAAACCACCTTACCTTGAGAACCACCTTACCTTGAGAACTACCTTGCCTTGAAAACTTCCTGGCCTCAACTGATTAGCACCAATCTGCCCTCCGTATTCAGCCCGATACTGGGTCCGGCCAACGCTCAGCATCAGTGGCTGCGCGCAGTGCCATCCGCTGCATGCTGTTGTTCGGCGGCCGTGAATGGGAGCTTGTCACGGAGTGATCTCCCGGTTCATGAGCATCGGCCCGCCCTGGGCCGTGATCGAGACGAAATGGGCCTGGCCCTCGAAGAGATGATCGCAGTAAGACCGCCGTATCCGCTCGAAGAACCCCAGCTTTCGGAATACGTGCTGCAAGGTCTTGTTCGTCGCTTCGGTCACTGCCCCATTCGGTAGTCCTTGATTGCACCGCACGCCAGGGATTCGGCCACTAGCTGTTGAGCGATGCCATGGCCCGCAAACCCCTGCGCCACGCCCAAGAGGAAGAGATGCAGCGATTCTCCAAGGCGTCTCGGTCGAGCGGCGAAATATTCGGTGTCGAGCTGTCCCAGGATGTCAAAGATGGGATTGAACTTCGGTACCCGTTCAGGGGCCGTAACGCAGCAGCGCAGCATTCCACCCCTGATTGTTAATCAACGAGCGACCACAGACACCACGATCGTTAACAACCGGCTCAGGGATCTGGCAGTAGTGAGGGCATCACACCACCGCGGT
>JAPLID010000161.1 GCA_026389285.1 Cyanobacteriota bacterium | reverse complement strand
ATCAACACCGTCAGCATGTTCGCCTATGTGTTTCTGGTGATGCTGCCGGTGAAGCTCTCGGCCCTGGGCCAGGGGCTCAGTGCCGAAGCGGCGGTGACCCTCTCCTGGCAGGCAGGCCTGCTGGCCTGCCTGGGCTCGGGCCTGATCGAGGCAGCCGGCGGCCTCTGCACCGATGTGCTGCGGCGCTGGCTGCCGCGGGCCGCCCTGCTCTCGACCCTGGCCGGCATTGCCCTGGGCTACATCGGCCTGGGCTTTCTGCTGCGCACCTATGCGGTGCCGGTGGTGGGGCTGGCGGTGCTGGCGGTGATTCTGCTGGCCTATTTCGGCTCCGTGAAGCTGCCCCTGCCCGGAGGCCTGCTGGCGGTGCTGGTGGGGGTGCTGCTGGCCTGGGCCACCGGTCTGCTGCAGGTGGATGCGGCCACCTGGCAGGCGAATGCCAGCCAGGTGGGACTGCGGCTGCCCAGCCTGCAGATCGGCGCCCTCTGGGCCGGCCGCGAGCAGCTGCTGCCCTGGCTGGGTGTGACGATTCCGATGGGTCTGTTCAATGTGCTGGGCTCGCTGCAGAACATCGAAAGCGCTGCCGCCGCCGGTGACGACTACCCGGTGCGCGGCTCGCTGCTGATCAATGGAATCGGCAGCGTCGTGGCCGCCCTGCTGGGCTCCTGCTTCCCCACCAGCCTCTACATCGGCCATCCCGGCTGGAAGGGCATGGGCGCGCGGATCGGTTACTCCTGGCTGAACGGCCTGGTGATGGGGCTGGGCTGCCTGCTGGGGCTGTTCGGACTGATCGGCCAGCTGGTGCCGATCGAGGCCGGCATGGCGATCGTGCTCTACATCGCCCTGATCATGGCGGCCCAGGCCTTTCAGGCCACGCCAACGCGCCATGCGCCGGCCGTGGCCCTGGGGCTGCTGCCCGGCCTGGCCGGCTGGGGCTCCCTGCTGCTGAAGGCGGGCCTGCGGGCCGGGGGCGCCGGCACCGCCAGCCAGCCCTTCACACCGGCCCTGCTGCTGCCGCTGCAGCAGGCCGACGTCTGGGCGGCGGGGGCGTTTGCCCTTGAACAGGGGCAGATCGTGGCGGCGATGCTGCTATCGGGCATGCTCGTTTATGTGATCGAGCAGCGCTTTCGCGCCGCCGCCCTCTGCGCCCTGACAGCCTCGGCGCTCTCCTGGGTGGGCCTGCTGCACGCCTGGCGCTTCACCAGCGCCGACACCGTGCTTGATCCCGGTTGGGGCAGCGGCGCCCCCTGGGCCCTGGGCTACCTGGCGATGGCGGTGGTGTTCCTGCTGGGCAGCCGGCTCAAAAAGCTCTGAGCGGCCTGGGCCCTGGCTCTCTCCCTAAGGTTCGGCAGCCGGTCACTGGCTATAAACGGACTCAGGCCTGATTCGCCTTCGATGCCCGCCCGTTCCCTCCTGCCTGTCTCGCTGCTGCTGGGCGTGATGTCAGCCACCGCTCTGGCCGGGCCCCTGCTGACCCGTCCCGCCAACGCCGTGGAACTGAACTGCGCCGCGCCCCAGCCGGGCCGTTATGTGGTGATGGGCCAGGGCCAGGCCAGCGGCGAGCCGGTGGCGCGCATCCTGCAGGAAACCTGGACAGCGGACGGCAGCCTGCAGGGGGTGCGAATGGAACGGCGCGGCAGCCGCTACGCCGAGACGACGTACACCGGCAACGTCCGGGCGATCTCCAACTGCCGGGCGTCGATCACCCGCAGCTACGGGACAGCCACCAGCCCCAGCCAGGTGGTGCTCGATCCCCAGGGGCGTCCGCGCTTCTCGCTTGGCACCCTGCCCGATGTGCTGCTGATCTCCCGCTGGTACCAGCAGCCGGAGCGGCGCTGTGAAGCGAGCCTGCTCGATGGCTCCGTGGTGAGCATGCAGACGGGCCACAGCCGCAAGGGCCAGCTCTGGCAACCGAATGCGGTGGTACAGCACGAAGAATGGCGCCAGGGGCTGGTGAAGGGCATCGCCGTGTCCAGCTACGGCCCCTCGATCGAGGAGAGCACCTACAAGGGCAGCATCACGGTCAACCCCGACTGCCTGGCCACGGTCAAGGAGGTGGATTCGCTGGGCACCCCCTACAACTACCGGGCCGTGGTGCTCGCCGATGGGGGCGGTTATATCTATCTGCAGACCGACCCTGACAACCTGACGATCGGCTCCCTGGAGCGGATCCAGGGCCAGTGAACCAGGCCCGCCACAAAGAGCACCAGGGCCGCATTGGCGGACTCAGGCATCGACACGGCGCCTCACTCGCACCAGCAGCACTCAACAACAACCTAGGGTGACTGTCTTGCGAATCCGCACCATGGCAACAGAGCCTTCCTACGGGCAGACACGTCGCAAACGCTTCGAACTTCAGTTTGAAAAGGTGCTATGGAAGCTGCGGCTGATTGCGATCCTGCCCGTGATCATGAGCCTGACCAGCACCGGGGTCACCTTTGTGCTCGGAACCTTGGAGATCGGCAAGGCGATCCTGGGGTTGGGCACCTTCGCAGATCAAGACAAGGCCTACGTGGCCAGAGTGCTGGGTGGGGTGGTGTCGGGTATCGATCTCTATCTGATCGGTATCGCGATGCTGATTTTTGGTTACGGCGTCTATGAACTGCTGATCTCGCCGATTGATGCTGCCCGCAACGAAGAAAAAGCCGGCGAAGGCTTGCTGGATATCCGCGATCTTGACCAGCTCAAGGAAAAGCTGGTCAAGGTGCTGGTGGTGGCTCTGATCGTCTCCGCCTTTAAGCCGATGCTGTCGCTGCCGATCGTTGATAGCCCTTCGCTCGCCTTCTTCTGCTTGAGCGTGTTGCTGCTGGCGATCAGTGGCTTTCTGGTGACAGGGGATCTGGGAAAATCAAAAAAACATTAAATTCCGGCAACAGTGCCTTCAGGGCTGTTGCGCCCACCAGGCCCTGAGGCCAGCAAACTGTCGGGCCCACGACAACAACATTCACCCCTCGGTACCGTCGATCCAGCTCCACTAATGCGCACTTTGCCCCTAACAGATCAGGGAGCCAGAGCTGGATCACATGTCAGCAAATAGAGTTCATTCTTGCGATACAAATCCAGCCCGGGCAAGACAAAGACTCAATCGGCATAACCAGACAAGTTAAGATCTGGGCAAGTCCTGAAGACAGAATATCCGCAACCAAGCAATACCCCCCCAAGCATCCATAACCCTGACGACCCAACGCATTACCCGCGATTTAACGGCCCATTGGCATCAACAACCAGCCAACCCCCACCTCAATTCCCCCCATCGCCCTGACCCCATGAGCGCCCCTCCGGCCCAGCTCAGCCTGCGTCGCCCCGACGACTGGCATGTGCATCTGCGCGATGGTGCCTTGCTGCAGGCCGTGGCGCCGGTGACGGCGGCCCAGTTCGGCCGGGCGATCGTGATGCCGAACCTCTCGCCACCGATCACCACCGTGGCGGCGGCCCAGGCCTACCGACAACGGATCCTGGCAGCGTTGCCCGATGGCAGTGGCTTCACGCCCCTGCTCACCGCCTATCTCACCGACACGATTGATCCGGCTGAACTGGAAGGGGGTTTTGCCGAAGGAGTGTTCACCGCCTGCAAGCTTTACCCCGCCAACGCCACCACCAATTCGGCCGCGGGGGTGAGCGACCTGGCGAAGCTCACCGCCGTGTTCGAGACGCTGGAGCGCATCGGCATGCCGCTGTTGATCCACGGCGAGGTCACCGACACCGAGATCGACATCTTTGATCGCGAAGCGGTATTCATCGAGCGCCATCTTCAGCCCCTGCTGCTGCGCCATCCCGGCCTCAAGGTGGTGTTCGAGCACATCACCACCGCCGAGGCGGCCGCCTTCGTCGCCGGATCCGGCCCCAATCTGGCGGCCACGATCACCCCCCACCATCTGCACATCAACCGCAACGCGTTGTTCCGCGGCGGTTTGCGACCGGATTTTTATTGCTTACCGGTGGCCAAGCGCGAACACCATCGACTCGCCCTGCGCGCCGCCGCGATCAGTGGCGACCCCAGCTTCTTCCTCGGCACCGATTCGGCCCCCCACCCCCGCCACGCCAAGGAGGCGGCCTGTGGCTGCGCTGGCATCTTCAATGCCCCGTACGCGATCGAGAGCTATGCCCTGGCCTTCGAGCAGGAGGGGGCGCTGGATCGCCTCGAAGCCTTTGCCTCGGAGTTCGGCCCCCGCTTCTACGGCCTATCGCCGAACGAGGAGCGCATCACCCTGGTGCGAGAGGCGCAGCTGGTGCCGGCGCGGCTGCATCGCAACGATGCCGCCGGCGAGGCCGTGGAACTGGTGCCCTTCCACGCCGGCGAGCTGCTGCCCTGGCGCTTGGCCTGACAGCTGGCCGGTGACCGACAGAATGCGGAGCCTGCAGTCCCCGTTCCATGGCCGGCCCCAGCGTCCAGCCCTTGCTCACCACGCTGCGGGGCGCCGACCTGCTCAACCATCGGCGCCTGAACAAGGGCACCGCCTTCAGCCGGGCCGAACGGCGGGACCTGGAACTGGAGGCTCTGCTGCCCTGGCAGGTGGAGACGATCGAGCAGCAGGTGGAACGCTGCTGGCAGGCCCTCGGTGAGCTGGAGCGCGACCTGGACCGCTACGCCTACCTCCAGATCCTGCGCGAACGCAATCTCACCCTGTTCCACCGCCTCCTGGCCGATCACATCGAGGCGGTGATGCCGATCGTCTACACCCCCACCGTGGGCTCGGCGATCCAGCACTTCAGCCAGACCTACCGCAGCCCCTCCCAAGGCCTGTTCCTGGCGGCTCCCCAGCAGGAGCGCTTCAGCGAGATCCTCGCTCAGGCGTGCCGCAGCTGGGGCGACGAGCCCCCCGAACTGCTGCTGGTCACCGACGCCCAGTCCATCCTCGGCATCGGCGATCAGGGCATCGGCGGCATCCACATCTGCCAGGGCAAGCTGGCGGTCTACACCCTGTGCGCCCGCCTTGATCCCAGCCGCTGCCTGCCGGTGATGCTGGATGTGGGCACCGACCGGCCCGAGCTGCTCGCCGACCCCAGCTATCCCGGCCTGCGCGAACACCGGTTGGAAGGCAAGGCCTATGACGCCGTGATCGAGTGCTTCGTCAGTGCCGTCGAGACGGTCTGCCCCGGCGCCCTGGTGCAGTGGGAGGACTTCGGCGCCGCCAATGCCCGGCGGGTGCTCGATCGCTACCGCGAACGCCTGCCCAGCTTCAACGACGACATCCAGGGCACCAGCGCCGTGGCGGCGGCGGCGATCCTGGCGGGGCTGCAGGGACTGGGCCAGTGCCTGGCGGACCAGCGAATCGTGATCTTCGGTGCCGGCAGCGCCGGCTGCGGCATCGCCGAGCGGCTGCTGCGACTGCTGCAGCGCCAGGGGCTGTCAGCCCAGGAGGCGGCCGATCGCTTCTGGCTGCTCGACCGAGACGGGCTGGTGCACGCGGGCCTGGAGGCCTCGGGGCTGACGCCGCCCTCAGCGGCAGCGGCGCCCTACGTCAAACGCAGCGAGCTGCTGGCGGGGATGACCGGCGACGGGCAGGGTCGATTCGGTTTGCTGGCAGTGATCGAAAGCGTGAAACCCTCGGTGCTGATCGGCACTTCCACCGTGGCCGGCGCCTTTGATCAACCCGTGATCGAGGCCCTCTGCCGCGGCAGCGAGCGGCCGATCGTGCTGCCCCTCTCCAATCCCACCCCCCTGGCCGAGATCACGCCGCAGAACCTGCTGAGCTGGAGCCACGGCAAGGCACTGGTGGCCAGTGGCAGCCCCTTCGCGCCGGTGACGATCGCCGGCCGCGAGCGCCAGATCGGCCAGTGCAACAACTGCTTCGTCTTCCCCGGCCTGGGCTTCGCCGCCGTGGCGGTGGGGGCCCGCACGATCAGCGAAGGCATGATCGACGCCTGCATCGAGGCCCTGGCGGCGGTGATCCCCGCCGCCCACGATCCCGAAGCACCGCTGATGCCGCCCCTGCAGGACGTGCAGAAGGTGTCCGCGGCCGTGGCCGAGGCCGTCGCCCTGGCCGCCGTGGCCGAGGGGCTGGCCAGCCGCGCCGGCACCCCGGACCAGGCCCGCGCCCGGCTGGAGGCCTGCACCTGGCGGCCCGATTACAGCGAGGTGCGCGCAGCCTGAGAGCAGCGGCAGCCGGCGTGGCCTGAACCCCACCGTTCTGTTCAATAAGAGCTGTGTCGCCAGCGCGCGCCCGGGCCCGTCGCCGGACTAGCACCAGGCCACTGGTCCGTCCACGCTTGGGATTCTTCGTCCGGCTCACTGACGCCATCGCCGACCACCAGTCGCTGCTGGTGACGGGGCTCGACCCCAACCCGGAGATGCTGCAGAGCTGGTCCATGCGCCGCGGCATGGCCGGCCGCTCCTTCCTCTCCCAGGCCCGCCACTGGATCAATGCGGTGATCGAGGCCACCGCACCCCACGTCTGCGCCTACAAACCCAGCCTGGGTTTTTACCAGGCCCTGGGGCCGGTGGGCCTGGATCTGCTGCGGGAGGTGCGCGAGCTGGTGCCTCTGGAGATCCCGCTGATCATCGACGCCAAGCACGGCGATCTCAACAGTTCCTCGGCCCTGGCCCATTACCTGTTCCGCTCCCTCAGTTCCTCGGCCCTGGCCCATTACCTGTTCCGCTCCCTCGGGGCCGACGCGGTGACGCTCTCGCCCCTGCCCGGCCAGGACATCGCCGCCCCCTTCCTGCTCTATCCCGACAAGGCGGTGGTGGTCACCTGCCACAGCTCCAATCCGGCCGCCCGGGTGATCCAGCACCACCCCGACGAGCAGGACCCCCTGTTCCTGCGCATCGTGCGCGAGACCCAGCTGTGGGCCACCCCCGAGCAGCTGCTGCTGGAGGTGGGCACCAGCGATCCGGCGATCCTGGCCCGGGTGCGGCGGGAGGCGCCGGAGCGCTTCCTGATCCTGCGCAGCCTCTGGGCCGAGGAGGACCGCCTCGATGCCCTGCTCGAGGCCGGGCTCAGCCAGTCCGCCGATGGCCTGCTGCTACCCCTGCCCCAGAACCTGCTGGTGGAGGACGACATGGCGGAGCAGGCGGCCCAGCTCAAGCGGCGCATCAGTGAGCGCCGCGATCACTGGCTGGAGAGCCGCCAGCGCTCCGCCGCCGCCAGTTGCAGCCTCTGGTTGCCGGAGCCGCTCAGCGAGCCGGCCGCCCAGACCCCAGCCGCTCCAAACGGGAACGGGGCGAGTGCCGCTGCTGCAACGGCCCCTACTCCCGGCGCCCCAGGGGAAGCGGGCGATCCGCTGGCGAGCCTGATCGTCGATCTGTTCGACATCGGCTGCCTGCTGTTCGGCGACTACGTGCAGGCCTCTGGGGCGCTGTTCAACTACTACATCGATCTGCGCCAGATCATCTCCGATCCCAACCTCTTTCACCGGGTTCTGCATGCCTATGCCGGCCAGCTCAAGGGCCTGGAGTTCGATCGCATCGCCGGCATTCCCTACGGCTCCCTGCCCACCGCCACCGGCCTGTCGCTGCAGCTGCACAAACCGCTGATCTACCCGCGCAAGGAGGTCAAGGCCCACGGTGCCCGCCGCCTGATCGAAGGCGACTTCCTGGAGGGCGATGTGGTCGCCCTGGTCGACGACATTCTGATCACCGGCGGCAGCCTGCTGGAGGGCATCGCCAAGCTCGAGGGCTCAGGTCTGGTGGTGCGCGACGTGGTGGTGTTCATCGACCACGGTGACGAACAGCTCAGCCCGGGGGAGAGCGCCGGTGCTGGGGCCAGCAGCCGGGGCAGCGCCGCCCTGCGCCGGCTGGAGCAGCGGGGCTACCGCTGCCGGGCCGTGCTCGATATTCATCGCATCACCCGGGTGCTGCATCGCCACGGCCGGCTCAGCGATGCGCAGGCGGAGGTGCTCGGTGCCCCTGCCCTGTCCCCCTGCCCTGTCCCCTCGGAGCGATATGGCAAACAATCCAGACCGACCTGAGCAGGAGGATCGGGTTCTGGCTGGCTCGTAAATTGGCTCAGCGTCCCCGCCAACCCCGGACGCCCCCCTTGCCATCTCCCAGGGCAGCCGGACCGAAAGCCCTTCCGCCCCCACGATCGGGGAGCTGGAGGCCAAGTACTCGCTGTACTGCAAAGCGATGCGTCTGTTGATCAAGGAGGGACGCCGCCTCGAGGAGGTGAGTCGCACGGTCTGCTGGAGCAACTGCACCTCTGCCTGCCGAGCCGCTGTAAGGCGCCGGACGATCTGTTCATGGTGCTGCGGCGCGATCTGGCCTGAAACTCGCCACTGCCGGCTGCGCCGGGCCATGATCGCCGCGCCATCCTCCCGGCAGCGTGCGCGCCAGCCACGGCCGGAGCCCGATGAAATCGATCTCCGAACCCTTCCTGCGCCGGCCGGTGCTGACCCTGGTCATCAGCCTGCTGATCCTGCTGGCCGGCCTGATCAGCCTGCCGCTGCTGCAGGTGGAGAACCTGCCCCCGATCGCCCCCGGCCGGGTCACGGTGCGCGCCAGCTATCCCGGCGCCGGACCGGAGGTGGTGGAGCAGGGGGTGACGGCCCTGCTGGAGAAACAGCTCAACGGCCTGGAGCGGCTGGACACGATCCGTTCCAGCAGCTCCGCCAACGGCAGCCTGATCACCCTCGGCTTCGACGGCGGCAATCCCGAACTCAACCAGATCAACACCCAGAACGAGACCACCGTGGTCGGGCGGCAACTGCCGGCCCAGGTGGCCCGCTTCGGCGTGCAGGTGCGGCGCAGCTCCGATGATCTGCTGCTGGTGCTGAGCTTCAGCGCCGAGAAGACCACCTACAGCGACACCTTCCTCACCGGCTGGGTGGACCAGGTGATCAAGGAGCGGCTCCGGCGCGTCAGCGGTGTCAGCGATGTCAGCCTGTTCGGCGGCAGCAGCCTGGCCTACCGGCTCTGGCTCGATCCGGCCCGGCTGCAGGAACGGAACCTGACAATCCTGGAGGTGCGCCAGGCCCTGCAGCAGCAGAACGTGCTAGCGGCCCTGGGCCAGACCGGCGAATCACCGACCCCCGCCGATCAGGTCACCACCCTGCCGCTGCGCCTGGAGGGACGCCTGCGCAGCGTCGAGGAGTTCGAGCAGCTGGTCGTGGCCCGCAGCACCGCCACCGGCGGCGTCACCCTGCTCAAGGACGTGGGCCGGGTGGTGCTCGGCAACGAGAACTACGACACCGTGGCCACCAACTTGAAGGGTGATCTCACCGTCTCCCTCGGGGTGTATCAGCGCGATGGCAGCAATGCCCTCGATGTGCGCCAGGGCATCGACACCGCCCTGGCCGAACTGGCACCCCGCTTCCCCCCCGGGGTGGCAATGGAGGTGATCGTCGATGAAGCCCAGACGGTGCGCACCAGCATCGACCGGGCGATCGAGGCCCTGCGCGATTCGGTGCTGCTGGTGCTGCTGGTGCTGCTGCTGGGCCTGGGCAACAGCCGCCTGGCCCTGATCACGGCCGTGGCGGTGCCGGTCTCGCTGATCGGCTCGCTCACCGTGTTGCGCCTCACCGGCGGCTCGATCAACACCCTCTCCCTGTTCGGCATGGTGCTGGCCTCGGGGCTGCTGGTCGACGACGCCATCGTCGTCAGCGAGGACATCGGCCGCCGCCTGGAGCTGGGCACGCCACCGCTGCAGGCCGCCCGCGAAGCAATGCGGGAACTGGGCGGCGCCGTGATCGCCACCTCCCTGGTGCTGGTGGTGGTGTTCATCCCGGTACTGGGGCTGGGCGGCAGCCTGGGACGGCTCTATGCGCCGATCGCGATCGCGATCACCAGCGCCATCGTCTTCTCGACGATCAATGCGATCAGCTTCACGCCGGTGGCCGCCAGCCGGCTGCTGCGCAACGACCAGCGCGAACCGGCCTGGCTGCGGCGCTGGATCGAGCCGACCCGCCGCGGCCTCGAAAGCCTGGAGGCTCCCTACGGCCGCTGGCTGAGCGCCGTGATGAAGCGGCGGCGCCTGATGGTGGGCCTGCTACTGGGGGGCCTGCTGGTTACAGCCCTGGCGATTCAGGCCCGTCCCACCGCCTTCATCCCCCAGGAGGACACGGGCCAGCTGCGCGGCGTCGTGATCCTGGCCGACGGCATGGCGATCGGCCAGACCCAGCAGGTGCTGGAGCAGGTGCGGGCCGTAGCCCTGCAGGAGCCCCTGATCGCCAGCGCCAACTTCTACGCCGGCCGCTCCTTCGGCGACAGCAGCCCCAACAAGGGGCAGTTCTTCCTCAGGCTGAAACCGGTGGACGAGCGCCACGGCAGCGACCAGACCAGCGCCGTGGTGGCGGAACGGGTCAACAAGCAGCTGCGGCGCCGCATCCGCAACGCCGTGGTGCAGCTGAGCGAAGCCCCAAGTGTGCGCGGGTTCAGCAGTGAGGGCGGCCTGGAACTGGAACTGCTCGACACCAGCAACGGCCAGCTCAGCCTGGCGGCCTTCGAGCAGGAGGCCCGATCCTTCATCGCCGCCGCCCAGGCCACACTCCTGCAGGGCCAACCGGCCTTTGAGCGGGTCTCCACCCGCTTCAGCGCCGGCGCTCCCCAGCTGCGGCTGGTGCCCGATCGCCTGCGGCTGGCCTCCCTCGGGGTGGACCTCTCGACCCTGGTGGACACCCTGGGCGCCAGCTTCGGCAGCGACTACGTCAACGACACCTTCGAATCGGACCAGGTGCGGCGGGTGATCGTGCAGCTCGACGGCCGCTCACGCCGCGATGCCAACGACGTGCTTTCGCTGCCGGTGCGCAGCCGCGAGGGCACTTTGGTGCCCCTCAGCCAGCTGGTGCGCATCGAATCGACCGGCGGTCCGAGCAGTATCAACCACACCCGACTGGTGCGCTCGATCAGCATCCGCGCCCTGCCGCGGCCCGGGGTGAGCAGCGGCCAGGCCATGGCCCTGCTGGAGGCGGTGCAGCGGAGCCGCGACAGCGATGCCATCGACCTGGAGTGGGCCGGCCTGGCCCGGGAGGAGAACCGCGCCGGCGGCAGCAACGTGCGCGTCTTCGCCCTCGGGGTGCTGGTGATGGCCCTGGTGCTGGCGGCCCTCTACGAGAACTTCCTCGATCCGCTGATCATCCTGGTTACCGTGCCCCTGGCGCTGCTGGGGGCCATCTCCGGCCTGGCCATGCGCGGCCTGGCACTGGATGTCTACGGCCAGATGGGCCTGCTGGTGCTGGCCAGCCTGGCGGCCAAGAACGGCATCCTGATCGTCGAGTTCGCCAACCAGCGGCTAAGGGAGGGCCAGGGGCTGGACGCAGCGATCCACGGGGCCGCCATCGCCCGCCTGCGGCCGATCCTGCTGACCGCCTTCGCCTCCCTGGCGGGCTTCCTGCCCCTGGTCTTCGCCAGCGGTTCCGGAGCCGCCAGCCGCATCAGCATCGGCACCGTGGTGTTCAGCGGCCTGCTGGTGGCCACCGTGCTGAGCCTGTTCGTGGTGCCGACGATCTACCGGATCGTCAAGGGCTGGGAGCTGGGGATCGTCGGCCGCGTGCCGCTGGAGCCCCGGCCGGAGTGAGGGGCGGCGCCAGATCGGGAATGCCACTCGGCTGGGCGTCGGGGGCCAGATCGGGGCTGATATTGGACAGCCGCACCAACATCGCCAGGAACGGCGACCAGACGAAACCCAGCACCACTGCCGCCAGCAGGATCTTCACCGGCAACGGCCAGCCGCCCTGGCGGCGCCCGGCCCCTTGGATGGATCCGCTCGCCCCAGTCGTGGCGTTAGGCAGCGGTGGTGTCGGCAAGGCGGCAGGCCCGCCTGGCTCACGGTCGGAATCAGGCACGCCTCACCACCAGACTGGCCCCATGATGCCCCCTGGAATCCAGCCTGAGAGCTCAGGCCAGGGCGGCGAAGCCTTTCTCCAGATCGGCCAGGATGTCCACCAGCGCCTCGATGCCCACACACAGCCGGATCTGGCCGGGGGTGACGCCGGAGGCCCGCAGTTCCGCCTCGCTGAGCTGGGAGTGGGTGGTGGTGGCCGGCTGCAGCACCAGGCTGCGCACATCGCCGATGTTGGCCACATGGCTGTGCAGCTCCAGGGCCTCCACGAAGCGGCGACCCGCCTCCAGGCCAGCCGCCAGCTCAAAGGTGAGCAGGCCGGAACAGCCAGCCGGGGCGTACCTGGCGGCCAGGGCATGCCAGGGGCTGGTGGGCAGGCCGGCGTACTGCACCGTGGTGACCTCGGGCCTGGCCGCCAACCAGTGGGCCACCGCCAGGGCGTTATGGCTGTGGCGCTCCATGCGCAACGACAACGTCTCCAGCCCCTGGGCGATCAGCCAGGCATTGAACGGCGCCACCGCCGGCCCGAGATCACGCAGCAGATCGACCCGGGCCTTGAGGATGTAGGCCAGGTTGACGCCGAAGGCGCCAGCGGCACCGAAATCGCGACCGAACACCAGGCCGTGGTAGCTGGGATCGGGCTGGTTGAAGCGGGGGAAGCGCTCGGGATCAGCGGTGAAATCGAAGCGGCCGCTGTCGACGATCACGCCGGCGATGGCGGTGCCATGGCCGCCCAGATATTTGGTGGCTGAATGCACGACGATGTCGGCGCCCCATTCGATCGGCCGCAGCAGGTAGGGCGTGGCCACGGTGTTATCGACGATCAGCGGCACCCCGACCCCATGGGCGATCGCCGCCACCATCTCCAGATTGAGCACCTCGGTGCTGGGATTGGCGATCGTCTCGCCGAAGAAGGCCTTGGTGTTGGGCCGCACCGCCCGCTTCCAGGCCTCGGGATCGGCCGCGTCATCGACGAAGGAAACGGCGATGCCGAAGCGGGGCAGGGTGTGGCGCAGCAGGTTGATGGTGCCGCCATACAGCGAGGGGCTGGCCACGATGTGGTCGCCGGCCTCGGCCAGGTTGAGGATCGCCAGGCTTTCGGCCGCCTGGCCACTGGCCACCATCAGCGCACCGACGCCTCCCTCGAGGGCGGCGATGCGCTCTTCGACGACCGCCTGGGTGGGGTTCATCAACCGCGTGTAGACGTTGCCCAGCTCCCGCAGGGCGAAGAGATTGGCGGCGTGGTCGGCGCTGTCGAAGGTGTAGGAGGTGGTCTGATAGATCGGCAGGGCACGGGCCTTGGTGGTGGGGTCAGGCACCTGACCGGCGTGGATCTGCTTGGTTTCGAAGGCCCAGGAAGCGGACATGGTGACGAAGTGAAAGAACGGCGGAAGCGGACAGGGTGGAAGGAAACGGTCTGGCAACGGTCGTGTCGACCTCAGACCAGCAGGGTCATGTCCTGACAGTGGGGCTGAAGCCGCTGGAAGCGCTGCCGCAGCTGCTCCACCAGCATCGCCACCTGCAGATGGGACAGCAGATCGCGGCGCAGCACCAGGGCCTCGCCGCTGACCAGCCCCAGATCCCACTGGAGCATCACCTGGCCGGGGGAGCCGTGGGCGCTGACCGAGCCGCCGAAGGAGAGGGTGACCTCATCGGCGGTGTGACTGTTCCAACTACCGCGGTCATAGCGGGCCAGGCGGGTGTGGCTGGCCCCGAAGCCGATGGCAGCCAGGGCCCCCGCCATCACCGGGTAGATCGTCTGTGGAAAGGCCAGCACCGGAAAGCGATCAAGATCGCCATTGCTCAGCCCCGACTCACGGCAAAGGGGATGGTGGGCGTCCGCCAGCACCCAGGCCGGCCAGTGGCTCAACTGAATCACCCCCAGATCAGGGTCATCGGCGGCCGGCAGATCGAAGGTGTCGCTGGTGATCCAGACGTCGATCACCCGCTCGCGCAGCAGCTCGTACATGCGATCCACACTGCGGTGATCGAAACTGCCCAGGATCCAGCCCGGCAGCGGTGGCTGCGTTAGCAAATAGCTGACGCAGTGCGTGGCTTCCAGCCGCAGCCGCGCTCCGGCGCGCAGACGCAGCAGCTGATGGAGCTCCAGCTCCAGCAGCAGGTAATCCTTGGATTCCGAGAGCAGGTACTGGCCATTGCGGCGATCCAGGCTCACCCCCAGAATCTCCAGACAACTGGAGATCCGGCGGGATACAGAGCTCTGATTGCAGTACTGGCGCTCTCCGGCCAGCTTGCCGTTCCCCAGCCAGATCAGCAGATCCAGGGCTTCCAGCTGCTCTTCTGTGACCATTAAGGATTAGAGCCAAGGATGCAGCCAGGGCAGAAAGTTAAGGCAAGGGAGAGCCACTTGGGTGAACTAATGTTACCGACTACACAAAGCGCGTCTCCACCTACCTTTGCGGGCCTTTCTCCACCAGGATTCCGGTGTTGAATCGCTCCAGGGATGGCGCCCCCAGCCCCTGCTGCCACAGCGCCACCACCGACCAGTACCCCTGGGCCCCGGGCCTGGTGGCGGCGGTGGAATCGATCACCCCCTGACCGATCAGGGCCAGGGTTTCGGGCAGATCGTCGAGGGCCACCACCTTCACCTGACCCTGCCGTCCCAGGGCCTTGAGGGCCCGGGCGATGCCGATGCCGCCACCGGCGTCGGCCGTGACCCAGCCGCTCAGGGCCGGATGGGCAACCTGGGTGAGGCGGGCCTGGCGCTCGGCCTCATCGATGCTGTCGTTGTCGGCCGGAGCGGCCACCACCTTGATGCCCGGGAAGCGGGCGAATACCTCGCGATGGCAGCGCACCCGGATCGCATGGTTCGGCGCCGTCGGCACCCCCTGCATGATCGCCACCTCGCCCTTGCCGGCCAGCAGCACCGCCAGGCGCTCGGAGGCGATGGCGGCCTGGATGCAGAAGTCATTGCCGATGCTGGGCAGGCCCAGGCCCTCCGGGCCGACGGAGTCGAAGACCGTCAGCGGAATGCGCTCGCGCACGGCCCGCTCCAGCAGGGGCCTGAGCCGGGAGGCATCGAGCAGATCGATCGTGATGCCACTGGGACGGCTGGCGATCGCCGCCTCCAGGATCGCGGCCTGCTCGGCCACATCGGCCTTAGCAGGCGGCCGGTACTCAATCGTCACCGGATGACCCGTCTGCCCCTGGACCATGGCGGCGGCCCGCAGGGCCCCCTGGTGCACCAGATCGAACCAGGGATGGGACACCTTGGGGATCAGCACGAAGCGCAGGGGAGCGCCCGCTGGCCTGGCAGGGGCTGGTGCGGCCGCCACCAGAGGGACCGCTGCAACCAGGGGAGCCGCGACCGGCCCTGCCGCGGCCAGCGCCAGGACACCACCACCCAGGGCTGCCAGGCCCCGGCCCAGTGCCCCCCGGCGGCGGCTTTGCCGCATCACCCCAATCCCGATGGTCTTACCAGCCATGTCCCTGTTCCGGGTGTCAAGTCGTCCCAGTCTCTGCCAGAGCGACCGCGGTGCCCGCGACCTCCGATCACCTGATACGCGCGGTGATCGTTGCTGCTGCGCTTTTTCGATCAGATGATGCACTTCATGGCCCTGCTGCTCTGGATCGCCGGCGGCCTGGCCTTCTGGCAAAGCCTGAAAACTCCCAATCGTCTGCTCTGGCTGGGCCTGCTCAGCGAACCGCTGGTGGCCGGCTGCCTGGTGCTGGCCGCCGACACGGCCCACAAATCCTGGCTGGGCTCCAGACCGGCGACCAGCCCTCAGTAGCCCGAGGAACCCACAGGCGGCCGGCCGGCCGGCTGCTTGGCCAGCCAGGCCGCCACTGCGATCGGTCGGGGTTCGTCGTAGCCCACCGGCAGCCAGAGATCACCGGCACTGGAGGCGAAGTGAATCTGCCAGTGGTACAAACCGGTGTAGGCGGCCGGATCGTCGCGCAGCAGGGCGGCGTAGTGGAGCACGGCCCGGCCGTAGTGGTCGCTGTTGTTGTAGCCCCAGAGGCCCTTGCTGATGTCCTTGAGGCCACCCCGGCGCACCAGGTAGCGGGCAGCCCCGAAGATGGCGGATCGCGGATCGCGGATGTCGGTGCCGTTGCCGATACCGGGTTCGGCCCAGGTGGAGGGCAGGAACTGCATCGGCCCGCGGGCATCGGCCACGGAGATGCCGTCGATGCGGCCCATGCCGGTTTCCACCAGATTCACCGCCGCCAGCACCTGCCAGGGGATGCCTGTGGCAGCGGCTGCTTCGCGGTAATAACCCAGCAGCTTCTCGGCCGGCTCCGGCGGGATGATCCGCCAGGCCGGCAGCTGCGAAGGCCGCTGGCGGCGCGGATGCATGGCGATGAACTCGCGCCGGGCGGCGACGTGATGGTCGAACACCCCCTGCCAGCGGGGCGGCAGCTGGGCTCGCACCTGCTGCGCCAGCGCCTGGCGGTGGGCCAGCACCCGGTAGAGCACCTGCTGCTGATGGCCCAGGGCCGCCAGCTGCTCTTCAGGCGTGGCCGGGGAGCGCAGGGCCGGCTCCAGGCTGGCCAGCAGAGCCGCGATTGCGGCTGGACCGGCAGGCAGCTGGGGGTAGCGCAGGCCGGCGGCGGCGGGGAGGGGCGGATCGCTGGGAGACAAGGGGATGGCGGGCGCTGCCGGGCCGCTGGCTGAGCCGGAGCTGGTGGCAGGGTGGGGGCTCACCGGCTGGGCCCCGGCCCCCGGCGCCAGGCCCGGCCGCACCACACAACCCGAGCCCAGGACCAGGGCGCCGCAGCCCAGTCCGAGCAGCAGCCGATGGGCGGTGGGGACCTGGCCCATGAATCCCGACAGGTGATGGCTCGCTTCAGAAGCTACCCGCCGACCCTAGGGTCCTGCCCCCCCCCCCCTTACCAGGGCCGCAGGAACCCAGCACCGGCAGCCCAATCGTTACCGCAAGCCGCTGGCCCCCGCAAGCCGCTGGTCTCGGCAAACCGTTGCCCCAGCAAGCCGTAGCCCCGACCGCCAAACCGACAGCCCGTCCTGCTCCTGGCTGAGCCAGTTAGCTCCTTGGTGGGGGTGCTTGCAAAGGTTTGCCGTGTCCCCCCCACAGCAGACAAACCCTGGCTGGGACTGATCCGGGATCGCGCGGAGCGTTCTGGATCATCAAGGCAGCGCAGGGGCTGCGGATCGGAGCGGGCGACGCCAAACGTGCAGCCGCCGCATCACTCCTGGGCCATGGCGATCAAAATAAATTGCTTTGCGCCCGACCCATGACTCGCCGATGGCGCGGTCCACCCCCTGCCGCCACGGTGCGTGATGGCGCGCAGGTGCCGGAACGGCTGCCCACAAGAAACTGTGACCACGTCCCGGCCCGCAGGAAGGTGCTCGCCTGCGGCGGCAGTCCGCGGGACTGGGATTCCCAGACGGTGGTGGTCTGCACCCTTTGGTCACCGCGCCGCTGAGGGAGGCGAAGGCGCCTCAGATGCGAAGGCGCTCAGAGGCGCATGCCCCCCGGCATGTCGAGCAGGGTGTCACTGGGCCAGGCGCCCAGGGCGGCGAAGCGGCTGGCCAGAACGGCGAACAGGCTGGTGTGTTTCTTCAGTTCCTGGTCAGCGGCCCACTCGATCTCCTGGACCTCGCTCTCGGACAGCCCCAGCCCCTCCACCAGGCGCCGGTAGGCCAGCTTTTCGCGGTCATTGATCAGGGAGGTGTCGCCGACATTGCGGCCGACCCGGATCACCATGTAGGACAGCTTGAGGGCCAGCTGCTTGTCGTCGTGGCTGCTGAAACGGGGTGCCAGCTCATCGATCACCTCCACACCCATCGCGCCCGACACCATCTCCGCCACGGTGTCGGCGGCCTCCGACTGGCTGACATCGGCCATGAAATAGCGGCGCGCCAGCACCTCCAGCAGCCGTCGCTCCTCCGGCGACACCTCGCCGTCACTCCAGGCCACACAGCAGAGCAGGCGCAGCAGATCGAGATCGCCGGCGCTGATCGAGTCGCTGGGCTGGGCCATGGCCGGGGTCAGGAAGGAATGAACAACATTGTGATCGGTGATCGATCCGCCCTGGCGAGACCTCAGGCGCCGGGCCAGGGATGGCGCAGCTGGGCGCCATAGGGACCGCGGCCATCCAGGCAGGCGGCGCCGCAGTGGCAACCCAAACTGATCGCCTCGGCCAGATCCCAGCCGGCGGCCAGGCCGGCCGTGACCCCGGCGGCGAACGAATCCCCGGCGCCGTAGGTGTCCTGCACCGGCCGCTGACGCTGCGGCGCCGCAAACCGGCCACCCGGATCGACGCGACCGCCCGCAGCCCCCTCGGTGGCGATCACCAGAGCCGGCTCCAAGCTCAGATCGCCGCGCCGGTAGCGCTCCGAAGGATCGAGACCACTGCCGATCAGGGCATCGAGGGCCACCGCCGACTGCTCCAGCAGCGGCAAGCGCACCCTGGGTGTGGCGGCCAGCAGCCGCGCCCGCCGGGCCTGCCGCAACGCCCCGGCATCCGCCGCCGTCACGAACACCCCATCGCAGCCCGCCAGCCGATCCCAGGGCAGGGGATCGGCAGCTGCGGGATGGAGGCGCTCGCCGATCACGGTGATCGTGCGCTCGCCATCGCCATCGACAAACGTGATCGCCCGCCGGCTGGGGGCATCGCGCCAGGCCACATGCAACTCCAGTCCCAGGGCCGTCAGCTCCGCCGCCGCCTGTTCGCCGAGGGCATCGCGCCCCAGGGCGGTGAAGAACGGCACCGGACGCCCCAGCAGCCGGGCGAGCTGGACCGCCACCACGGCGCCGCCGCCGGCAGCGCACTCATGAAAGTCAGTGGCCCGCAGAATTTCGCCGGCCCGGGGCAGCTCGCTCACCCCCACAAAGCTCACCTGCTCCACATGGCCCAGCACCGCCAGCCGCAGGGGGGGCAGCTCTGGCAGTTGCGCCAAAGGGATCAGCGGCGACACCGGCTCAGCCGCCATCAATCGAGCCTCGCCCGGGCGCTGAAGTCTTGGAGCACCAGGCGCCGGGCCTGGGGATTGGCGGTTTCAGCCACCAGCTGCAACCGTTCGCCCTGGCGGCCGTCAGCGCTGACCACCAGGCTGTCGAGCGGCGCGCCATCGGCGCCGAGCACCTGGAAGGTGGCGCGGATCTGGCCGCAGGGCCGATCGAGGCATTGCACCTCCAGCACCTCGACGGCGCCGCCGCCGAACACCTTGGGCCGGCGGCAACTGCCGGCGCAGGAACGCATGAACACGCCCGGATCCACCTCCTTCCAGCCCGCAGCCAGCAGCTGCTGGCGCTCGGCGGCAGCACCAGCGGGGGCTGGCTTGGCAGCTGTAAACCAAGGCAGGCCGCGCGCCGACCAGCCGCCGTAGAAGCCGAGCCCCAGCAGCAGACCCGCCAACAGCAGGACGAGCGACGGTGAACGGCCCTTCCGCACCGCCGGGGCCGGGGCGCCATTTGGGCTGGACTCACTCCTGGCCATCGTCGTAACCCATCAAGGAACGGAACATCAGACCACCGCCGCTGCCGATCAGGGCCAACATCATCAGCAGATTCCAGAGCGTGGTGGGCTGGAACTGCACGAACAGCGTCTGCAGGATGCCGGCGGCCATCGCCGCCAGGGAGGCAGGGCGAACAGCAGACACACCCCCACCGTCAGGGGAATCAGCAGCAGGCCGAAACCACTGCCGGGGGCCAGGGGTCCGCCACCCCAGCCCCCTCCAAAGCCACCACCCCAGCCACCTCCATAGCCACCGCCATAACCGAGCATGCCGCCGCCACCCAGGCCGCGACGCAGGCCGAAACGGCCGGCCATGCCGAAGCCATGGGAACCGACCAGCACCTGATTGAAGAACAGGAACACGCCGGTGCTCAGCAGCACCGCCCCGAGGATGAACGAGAAGAAGTCCTGAACCGGTTTGTGCGGCTGCATCGCCATCAGAGCGCTCCCGGAAACTGGCTGGTGCAAGTGTGCCGAGCCCGAAGCGCCTTGACCCGAACAGAAACACGCCGTTGCTCAGCCGCACCGGCGCCAGGAGATAAGCAGTCAGGTGGGCTGAGAGACCTGTTGATCGGAGCGCTGGGAAGCCCTCAGAGGCAGGTGGCCTTGACCAAGGCACAGAGATTCTCCAGCGCCGCCTGGGACCGGGCTGCAACCGGCCCTGCCAGACACGCCCAGCAGAGCGGAAAGATGGGGGCAGGGGGACTTGAACCCCCACAACGTCGCCGTCTGCGCATTTTAAGTGCGCTGCGTCTACCACTTCCGCCATGCCCCCGCTCGGCCATCCTAGATTTGCGCTCCGTTGGCCTTGCGTGCCGTGCCCCTGCCAGGGATGTTGAGCCCGATCACCGCGGCGCTTCCGTTTGAGCTGCCGTTCCAGCTGTCCGGCGAGACCGTGCTGGTGCTGGCTCTGTACGTCGCCCTGGCCGGGGCCTACCTGGTGGTGGTTCCCCTGGCTCTCTACTGGTGGATGGTCAGGCGCTGGACGTTGATGGGCAAGATCGAGCGCACGGCCGTCTACGGCCTGGTGTTTCTGTTCTTCCCAGGCCTGATCCTGTTCGCGCCCTTCATCAATCTGCGCATGGCCGGTCAGGGAGCCTCCCGAGCGTGACCCGACGAAGCGTCGTGCTGCTGGGTCTGGCCGTTTTCGGCCTCGGCGGCCTGGGCTACGTGGGCTTTCAAGCCAGCGGACTTGAAGGTTTCGGACCGGGTATCGCCGCCTCCGCGATCCTGATGCTGATCGTGGTGGGCTGGACCAGCAGCTATCTGCTGCGGGTGGTCACCGGCAAGATGACCTACATGGAGCAGCGGCGTCAGTACCGCAGCGCCTACGACGCCATCACCGATGAGGCACTTCAGGCCAAGTTCGACGCCCTCAGCCCCGAAGAACAGATGAAGCTGCTGGCCGAAGTTGGACAGATCCAGGCGGATGCGGAGATGTGAGCCCAACGGAGTGATCGGGGTTCTCCTGGCGGCTATGGCCGACCCAACCGCAAGCCGCCTCCGGATCAGCCCCTCTGCACCGCTTGCGCCGTAGTGCACCGCTTGCGCCGTAGTGCACAGCTTGCCCCGGAGAGCAACACTCTTCCGCCTGAGAGCGTCGCAACCCGATCGCTCTTGGCAGGTAGAGCCAGGTCCATCTGCAGGGCGTGATCTGGCAGCGACCCGGCAATCGGAGGAGCTCCGGGGTGTCTTCATCGCACGCTCCTGGCCTGCTGGGGCTGTGCAGGCTCCCAGGCCTGCGTCCAGGCGGGCACGCCCCTGCCCCGTAGTCTCGGAGCCAACGCCAGCCTTCCCGCGCCGATGAGCGCCACCACCCCGGCCACCACCGCCAGCACTCCCACCGCGATCGAGCGTCGCTTCGCCGCTCTCAGGCAGGCCGGCCGCTGCGCGCTGATGCCGTTTCTGATGGCCGGCGACGCCGACCTCAGCATCACCCGGGCCACCCTGCTCGCCCTGCAGGCGGCGGGGGCCGATCTGATCGAACTGGGCATCCCCTACAGCGATCCGCTCGCCGATGGTCCGGTGATCCAGGCCGCGGCCAGCCGGGCGCTGGCGGCCGGCACCACCCCCGGCTCGGTGCTGACGATGCTGGCCAGCCTGGCCGGAGAGCTGATGATCCCGGTGGTGCTGTTCACCTACAGCAACCCCCTGCTCAATCGCGGCATGGAAACGTTCTGCCGCGATGCGGCGGCGGCCGGAGCGGCCGGCCTGGTGGTGCCCGATCTGCCGCTGGAGGAAGCGGAGAAACTGTCGGCGATCGCCGCCGCCGCCGGCCTCGATCTGATCCTGCTGGTGGCCCCGACCACGCCGGTGGCCCGCATGGCCCGCATCCATGCCACCAGTCGCGGCTTCACCTATCTGGTCAGTGTCACCGGTGTCACCGGCGTGCGCACCAACCTGGAATCCCGGGTGGGGCCTCTGGTGCAGCAGCTCAGGCAGCAGGGGCCCACGCCCGTGGCGGTGGGCTTCGGCATCTCCGGGCCGGAGCAGACCCGCCAGGTGCGCGACTGGGGGGCCGATGGCGCCATCGTCGGTAGTGCCCTGGTCAAAGTGATGGACCAGGCCCACCAGGCCGGAGAGTCCGTGGCTGCAGCGGCGGGTCGCTTCTGCGCCGAACTGCGCAGCGCCCTCGACGCCTGAGCCACGGCGCCGGATCGATCTTCAGCGGATGGACAGGGCCGCAATCGCGGTTCCTTAACGCTGGCTCCCGGTAGACGCCGGGTGGGGGCACGGGTCACTATGAGCCCATGATCTGGCCCACCCGATGAGCGACACCCCCGATCGCGATCCCCTCGATCGCAACGAACTCGACCAGCTGTTTACCTTCCTGGGCCGCATCCAGCCGGAACCGGCCCTGCGGGAGCAACTCAATCTGGTGATGACCGCCATGGAGGTCAGCGACATCGCCAGGGCCGCCGGCCAGACGTTCCGGGCCGAGACCCTGATCAGCGTCTTCCAGCTCTGCAACGAACAGCCCTACTCCCGCGAAGGACTGATGGACGAAAAGCTGATTCGCGTCTTCCTGCGGCGCGAATCCCTCCTTTGAGCCGCCCGGCTGGCGCTTCCCCAGCATGAAATACGTCCTCTGGGGCACCTACTGCGACAACGCCCTCGATCAACGCGGGCCCTTCCGGCAGGAGCACCTGGAAGGGCTTCAGCGCCAGAAGGACGACGGCCTGCTGATCACCCTCGGCCCCACCGAAGGCAGCACCCATGTCTTCGGCATCTATGAGGCCGAGAGCCAGGAGCAGGTGGAAACCCTGCTCCACAACGACATCTACTGGCGCGAAGGCATCTGGACCGAGATCCGCGTGTATCCGTGGATCCAGGCGTTCTGAACACGGTCCTGTGCCGAAAAAAAGTACAGATCAAATCCCGGGAGATCTGATCTGTTCAACAAAGTCGGTGATCACCAGAGGCCGCGCACCGGGGGAGCGGGCTCGGGAGCGGGGGCCGGCGCAGGCTGCACATAAACGGGAGCGGGAGCAGGGGCTGCCTCCACCACGGCAACGGCGGGCTTGGCGAAGCGATAGCGGAAGCCGAGCTTGCCGCCCCAGTTGTTGAATGAACCGAAGTGAACGTCGCTGTCGGTGTCATGACCGGACATGCCCTGGTAAACGCCTTCGGCGTAGACATCCCAGTTGTAGCTCAAGGCATAAGAGATACCAGCCTTGGCCTGCCAGCCGAAGCCGCCGTAGCTGAGATCGCCGTAGCGCTGGTTTTCAATCGTGAAGCTGGGAGTGCTGAGGTTCGAATAGCCGATACCACCACCGATATACGGCGACCAGCGACCGAAGGGGAAGTCGACATAGGCACTGGCGAAGACGTCGTTCTTGTTGATGGCACCGCTGACATTGCTGGTGCTGAAGTCACGACCGTTGTCATTGACGCTCAGATCATTGAGGCTGGCGCGGTTATAGGAATAGGTGAGTTCGGTGCGGATGGCGCCGAAGTCGTAACCGATGCCGGTGTCGAGGGCAAAGCCACCGCCGTAGGACGTGTCGAGCGGGATGGACGTGTCGTCAGGGCCGGCATCAACGCGGGTCGTGCGGTCCTGGGGAGCGGAGGCACCGGCGCCGAGGGTGAAGTACCACCCCTTGGCCTGCTCGTAGCCACCGGTTCCCACATCGCCCACCAAGGGGACGTAGGCCTGGGCGATCTCCAGCGGCTGGGCTGAGGCCGCTTGGGGGGCTTCAAGCCGCAGCTGGTCAGCCCCGGATTGGGGGATGGCCAGGGCAGGGGCCGCTACCAGAGCGCTGACGGCAGCAGCGCCGGTTCCACGCAAAGCGAGCTTGAAAAGATTGGCAGACATCAAACAGGTTATTAACTAATGTATTAATAGTTACAGACGAAGCAACCGAAGCGAGCAGAAAGACACTACCAATGCTGTCACAGGGTCCTCGCTCCCGGCGATGTGCCACAACCGCAACGGCAGAAGCAGAGCCGGATGGGCCGAGCGCTTCAGGTGGCTGGCCAGCCCGCCTGCGCCTGGGACCAGACCCATTGCGCCACCACCTCGGCACCATCGTCGCCAAGAAATCTGGCGTAACCCGACATCTGGCCGATCCCCTCGGCGGCGACTCGGGCGATCGCCTCGGGACTGGCCAGTTGCTGGCGCTCCAGCGCCGCCAGTTTCAGGGTTTTGCCGCGCCGCAGAATGTTGCCGCCACCGATATGGCAGCCCGCACAGTGGGCCGCGAACAGCTCCTGGCCCCGCTGTGGTCCTGCGCTCAGCGCGAGCGCGGGCTGGACGGCCGGTGTCTCCGCGGCTAGGGCGGGCGATGGCCAGCTGAACGGCAGTAGCAACAGGGCCGAAACCAAAAGGCCGGCGAGTAATTGCAGGAGACGCGGCACAGACCTGGATCAGGAAGCGCCCCCATCCTTGCGGCTCGCGCACAGAATGGGGCTCCGCCTCTACGGCCGGAGCCGGTGATCCGACAACTGACGCCCGCAGACGAGCCCCAGCTGATCGCCATCTACCGCGATGCCGTGCTCAGCCAGGCGGTGGGCCTCTACGAGGCGGCCCAGATCGACGCCTGGGCGCACCATGCCGAACGCGATCCCGATGTGCTGACGGGCCTAAGACGGGGCTACGGACTGGCCAGCTGCGACGCCACCGATGCCGGGGTGATCGAGGCCTTCGCCCTGCTCGATCCGATCGATCGTGTCTCCCTGCTCTACTGCCGCGGCCGCTCCTGCCGGCAGGGCCGGGGCCGCCGGCTGGTGCAGGCCCTGGAAGCCGAGGCCCAGCGCCGGCACTGCCGCAGGCTGCGCACCGAAGCCAGCCAGCTCTCCAGACCGCTGCTGCTGCGATTGGGCTGGCGCATCGAGGCCGAGGAGCAGCTGCTCTTTGCCGGCCAGCCGTTCCGGCGCTGGCGGATGATCAGGGATCTGCCCTGAATCCCCACTTCACTGCCATGGCCGAAGACCAGCTGCAGGCGTTTCTCGAGAAGGTGCGGCAGCTCAACGCCTTCGTTGCCCGCAGTGAGGCTGATCCGCAATTGCGCGAGGCCCTGAGGCGCTGCAGTCATCACCAGGAGGTGGTAGCGCTGGCCCGGCAGCAGGGATTTGAAATCGGGCGGCGCTGGGGCGAAACCGACATCACTGCCGCCGGCGACGGCAATCTGCTGGGGGGCCCCTGCCCGGAGCCGGGCGCCGAGAAGATTGAGCCGCTGATCGCGATCGCCGGGCTCAGGCTGGAGCGGATCCATTCCTGCGAGGCCTCAAGCCCGACCGGCTTCTGGTACGACCAGCCGGAGCAGGAATGGGTGACGCTGCTGCAGGGCAGTGCCCTGATTCGCTTCGCCGATGAACCTGACCCGCAGGAGCTCAACCGCGGCGACAGCCTGCTGATCAGTGCCCATCGCCGGCATCGGGTGGAACGCACGGATCGCCATCCGGGGACGATCTGGCTGGCTCTGTTCTGGCCCCCGGGCTGAGCTGTGCCGACTGGCGCACCAGCCAGTAGGCGGTCGCCAGCGACAGCACAGCGAAACCAAGGCCGACCAGCAGGACGGGTTTGTTCTCGGAGCCGGGCGGCAGGACGATCACCTTGCGTCCCACGGCGGTCATCGCTGTGAGCAGCACCAGATCGATCTGCACCACCCGACGCCGCAGGTAGGAGGTGATGTTCTGCAGCACCTCCAGACCGATCAGCAGGGTCAGCAGATCGCCCAGCAGCCGGATCATGGGCTCACCGATCCAGGTGGTGCGGTGTTGCAGCAGATCAAGCGCCAGCACGTAAACCAGCTGAATGGCCGCCACCACCAGCACCAGCAACAGGCAACCGCCGAGGAGCTTGGCGAGCTGACGCTCCGCCCGATCGACCACCGCCAGATAGGCGCGGTCGCTGCGCAGACGCTTCAGCCAGGCCATCAGTTCTTGAAGGGCTGGTAGGAGGGCATGGCGGGCGTATCCGAAGGCGGATTCACGATCTTGGTGTCACAGGTGACCGAGCCGTCGGCGGCGTTGACGCAGTTGGTGGGTTTGATCTGGGTGGCGGGGCCGACATTGCTGCCCGGCTTGAGCATGAAGCTTTCCACCTGGGCCAGGGCGGGCTGGCCCAGGCAGCCCAGTGCGGGTCCGGCCACCACCAGCAACAGGGCGGCGCGGCCGCTGCCCACGCCGAAGCTCAGTCGCAGGCGGTAAGCGGAAAGCCAGGGGGAAGAAGGGCCGGACACGGATCGACGGATCGGGAAGACCCTGCCACTCTGCCCGCTATTCGCTAGGCCTGTTGCTGACGAATCTCCTCGAGCAGCAGATCCAGCTGACCAAGAGAATCATCGAAGTCGGGGTGGGAGTCATCGCGCTCGAGGCCCTGATCCTCCCCCTGCCACATCTGTTCGATGCCGCAGAGCCGGGCCGCCAGGCCGCTCAGACCCTCCTTGGCCAAAGTGCGCTGCAGCTCCTCGATCAGCACGGGCATGCGGATCGAGGAGGCCCTCAGGGCGCGGCGCAGATCGGACTGGGTGCGGCCGGTGTGACGCAACCAGTCCTTGAGGAAGGTCTGAAGGTCGTCGAGTTGGTCGGTACTGAGAGTGGACATCACCGGGAAACGAGGCAGCGGCCAGCCATCAACGGTTCATAGGAAACCACAGATCCAGTCTGCGCTGTGCCCGCTCCCGGATCTCGGGCGTGAGGTGGCGGGTGCAGAGGCCCAGCAGAGCCGTGATCGCGACCAGATCGTCGCTGAACCCCGCCGCCGGAATGAAATCCGGGATCAGATCCAGCGGCAGCACCAGGTAGGTGAGGGCCGCCAGCACGGTCAGACGTGACTGGTGGGGGGTCTTGCCATCGATCAGCATCTCAAAGCATTCGAGCGCCGGACGGGCAATCGTGCGGCCGGCTCGACGCAGCAGCCTGGCCAGCACGGTCTCATCGACGACGTTGGCCTCGACCGCTTCGGCGGCGTGCAGGGGCTGGGCGGCAGGGCCCGCAGCTTGGGCAGCGGACATCGGCGATCTCCTGATGGGGTGGTGTCCCGGATGGGGAAGACGCATTCACTCTGGGGGTGGAAAGAAGCACTGAGAAGGGCCGGTTGCCCCCTCGAAAGGTGTGGGCAACCGGCTACTCCCCCCTGATCTCAGATCTGGATCTCAGACGTCGACCAGACCACTCTCCAGACCCGCCTTGCGCAACTTGCGCAGGGCGCGCTGCACCACCTGCCGGCAATACTCCCGGCTGCATTCCAGCTGCCGGGCCACCTCCGCCAGGGTGCACCATTCGTGGCTGCCATCGAGACCGAAGCGCAGCATCACCACCGTGCGCTCCTTGGCGGTGAGATTGGCGAGCTCAAGCAGGGTCCAGACCGAAGCGGAACGCTCAGCGAGCTCTGCCCGCTCCATCGGCGGCATCTCCTCACTGGGCAGCAGGTCGACCAGCTCGGAGAGATCGGATTTGGAGCGTACGGGCCCCTGCAGGCTCACCGTGACGCTGCGCAGTTCGCAACCGAGCAGCTCCTCCACCTCGACCAGCGGCAGGTTCATGGCCTTGGCCAATTCGGCGATATTGGGGGACTGGCCATGGGCCTGGAGATGGCGGGCCTTGGCCGCCCGCAGCCTGGTGAGCTTTTCATTGACATTCACCGGAATCCGGATCGTGCGGCTCTGGGTTGAGAGAGCACGATTGAGGCCCTGCCGAATCCACCAATAGGCATAAGTGCTGAAACGATGACCGCGGGTTGGGTCAAATTTTTCAACGGCGCGGGTCAGGCCGATCGTGCCTTCCTGGATCAGATCCAGCAGGTCCAGCCCCTTGCCCTGATAGCGCTTGGCCAGATTCACCACCAGTCGCAGATTGGCGGTGATCATCTGTTGCTTTGCCCGTTCGCCATTGCGCAGGGTGCGGCGCTCAAGGTTGTCGTAGGCGAAGGCTTCGCCCACGAGGCCACCGGCCAGGCTGCAGCGCTCCTGCAGAACCACCATCGCCTGCACTTTGCGGCCGAGGGTGAGTTCCTGTTCGGGGGTCAATAATTGATGACGACCGATCTCGCCGAGGTAGGCACTCAGGGAACTTGTCATGGATCCACCAGAAGCGCTTTTCATTGAACCTAGGGTTGATTTCCGCCATCAGATCAACAAACGGAAAGGCTTCAGACTTCGCTTTCATTCCTGATTTGCTCAGCCCCGACGTCTGGCGGACTTGGTTAATGGATCCCCGTTCTCCAATCCTGATCAACACCCGCTGCCAGAACTGCCGCGCCCTACTGATCGAGCCGGACCGCTACCTTGACGGGCCCTGCCCGTAGATCCCCATGGCCGGCCTTGCCGCCCTGACCGCCGCCATCCCCACGGGGATCCTGCCCAGCGCCGGCGTCGCCTATGCCCATTACCTGAGCTTCATGGTCTGCTTCGGCGCCCTGGTTCTGGAGCGACGGCTGATCCAGCCAAACCCGAACCGCCAGGACGCGATTCTGATGGTGATCACCGATGTGGTTTACGGAATCGCTGCCCTGACCGTGCTGCTCAGCGGCATCGGCCGGGTGCTGCACTTCGGTCAGGGCACCAGCTTCTACACCGAGAACCCCCTGTTCTGGTGGAAGGTCGGCGTCTACCTGGCGGTCGGTGGCCTCTCCCTCTACCCCACGATCACCTACATCCTCTGGGCGATCCCCCTGCGCAAGGGCGAGTTGCCCCAGGTGAGCGAGGCGCTGGCCAACCGCCTGCGCTGGATTCTCAACATCGAACTGGTCGGCTTCGCCACGATCCCTTTCCTGGCGACCCTGATGGCCCGGGGCGTGGGCCTGCCCGGCTGATGCCGCCCTCACGGCCAGCCGCCGCCACGGCCGGCCTGACGGTTCTCGTTGTTGGGCTGGCCCTGCAGCTGGCCGCGAACCTCGGCCCTAATCGTGGCCCTAACACTGGCACTGGAGGTGGCACTGGAGGTGGCGCCCGCGCCGATGCAGGCACCCACCTCCCCGCAACCGGAGCAGACAGCGGATCCTGCAGCCCGGCCAGCGCCAGCCGGCCGCTGCCCCTGCCGGCCGGTCCGTTGCTGCAACCGGCAAGCATCCCTGCGGCGGTCAATCCCGCTGCGGCCGCCCCCGCGAACGGCGATTACCGCCAGCAGCTGAGCACCACCGCGCTCGGCTGGCCGCGACTGGAGCGCTGGTGCGTCTGGCTGGAGCCCGTGAACGCCAGTGAGCCCGCAGCCCTATGGGAGCAACGCTGGTGGCAGGCCAGCCAGCTGGCCCTGCAGCGCTGGCAGCGGCTTCTGCCGATCGAGCGGGTGGATGATCCCGCCGCGGCCCAGATCCGCCTCCTGCGGCGCCGCCCCCCTCGCCAGCCCGGCCCCGATGGACGGCTGCGGGCCAGCCATGGTCGCGCCAACCTCCAGCTGCTGGAGGTGACCCGAGCCGGCCAAAGCCGGGTGGAGCCGAGCGTGGAGGTACTGATCAGCCCCGGCCAGCGCCCCCAGGCGATCGAGGCCACCGCCCTGCATGAACTGGGCCATGCCTTCGGGCTCTGGGGCCACAGCGATCGAGCTGAAGACGCCATGGCCGCCGTGCCGGGGGCGGCGCCGGTGCTGGAGCTGAGCCCCCGCGATCGGGCCACGCTGCGCTGGCTGTACGGCCAGCCCACCCGCTTCGGAGCGCCCCTGCAGGCGGAACCCGTGCGGGCTGCGGGCAAGCAACCGGCAGGATCCTGAGATCCCGGCTGCTCAAGGGCGGGCGAAGCGGCGCCGTGGTGCCACCAAGAGGGCCAGCAGGAAACCGAGCAGCTGCACCACCACCACACTGGGACCGGAGGGCAGATCCAGGGCCCCGGAGGCCAGCAGGCCGACCACCGCACAGCTCGCCCCGAGCAGGGCCGCCACCAGCACGTAAGTGCCGAAACCGCGGCTGACCAGCCGGGAGGCGCAGGCGGGGATGACCACGAAGGCACTGATCAGCAGCACCCCGACCGCCTTGATCGAGATCGCCACCACCACCGCCAGCACAACGATGAACACCAGCCGGTGCCAGCCGGCGGCCACGCCACGGGAGATGGCCAGAGGCTCATCGATGGTCAGCAGGATCTGGCTGCGGCGCGTGAGCAGCAGATAGCCGCCGGCCCCCAGCAGCAGCAGCAGGATCACGGCGAGATCGAGCCAGGACACTCCGAGAATGTCGCCGAACAGCAGTTGCTGGATGCCGCCCTTGTAGCTGCGCACCCGGCTGAGCAGCAACACGGCCAGCGCCAGCGACGAGGAATAGACGATGTTCAGCAGGGCGTCGGTGGGCAGCTGGCTGCGGCCGGCCAGATGGTTGACCCCCAGGGCGAACAGCACCGCGAAGGGAATCAGCACCAGGGTGGGGTTGAGCCCCAGCAGGACCCCGAGGCTGATGCCGAGCAGGGCCGAGTGGCCGAGGGCATCACTGAAGAACGACAGCTGCCGCAGCACCGCGAAGCTACCGAGCACGCCGCCCAGCAGACCGGTGAGCAGTCCGGCCAGCAGGGCCCGCTGCATGAACGGCAGGGCCAGCAGCTGGGCCAGGCTGGCCGGATCGAAGGCTGAATCGGGCATCAGCTCCGGCTGACGCCCGGATGGTGATGGTGATAAGGCACCCAGCCACGGCCATAGAGACGCTCCAGCTGGGCGGGGCTGAGGGCATGGTCGGGGCTGCCGGAGCAGCGCAGGCTGCGGTTGAGGCAGAGCACGCCGCTGCAGGTGCGGCGCACCATCTCCAGGTCGTGGGAGACCTGCAGGATCGTCCAGCCCTCACTGCGGCGCAGGTCGAACAGCAGGCCGTGGAACTGCTCGGCCGCCTGGGCATCGAGGCCGGCCTGGGCCTCATCGAGCACCAGCAGCCGCCGGGGCCGCACGACGCAGAAGGCCAGCAGAGCGCGCTTGAGCTGGCCGGTGGAGAGATCACTCACCAGCCGTTCCGCCAGATCCTCACCGCCCACCTTCTCCAGGGCCACCGCCACCGCCTGCCGACGCACGCGGCGCCCGCGCCAGGGCACAGCCAATCCGGCCCGCTCCCAGCCCAGAGCCACGAACTCAGCCACGCTGAGCGGAAAGCGTCCGCGTAGGGCAATGGTCTGGGGCAGGTAGGCCACCTGATCGCGTACGGCCGCCGGTAGCTGGCCCCGGGCCCCAAGGGGATGGCCCAGCAGCCGCACCTGGCCGCCGCGGCGGGGCAGGATCCCGAGGACCGCCTGCACCAGGGTGCTCTTGCCGGCACCGTTGGGGCCCACCAGGGCCGTATCCGATTCGGCCTCGAGGCTGAAACTGACGTCGTCCACCACCGTGCTGCCCTCCCGGCAGACGGTGAGGTGGCTGACTTCGAGAATCATTTCCGCCATGGATTCACCCTACCGAGGGATGGCCTGGTGTCAGCGGCGGCCACGCCGGTGGATAGAGCCCTCATCGGCCCAGGGCCTGAAGCAACTGCGTTCCATTGCGCCGCATGGTGTCCAGATAAAAGGAGGCCGAGAGGCCTGGGTCGGCGGGGGCGGTCTCGATCGGATCGAAGCGCACCAGGGGCAGGCCCAGGTCGCTGGCCAGGGCGATGAACGCCTTGTTGGTGGTCTGGGCTTCGCTCACCAGGGCCCGGACACCGCTCTGCCGGGCACTCCGGCTGAAGCGCTGCAGATCGGTGGCTGACGGGCTCTGTTCGGGATCCTCAACGAGGGCCTCACTGCGCAAGCGATAGCGCTGGGCGAAGTAGGGGATGAAGGCGTGGAACAGCAGCAGGGACTGGCCGGCATGGGGAGCGAACTGGCGGGCCAGATCCCGGTCGAGCCGTGCGAGCTCCGCCAGCAGGGCGGCGGCATTGACGCGATAGCGGGAGCCGCAGGCGGGATCAGCGGCGATCAGGCCATCGCGGATCGTGGCCACCTGCTGGGCCGCCCGGCGGGGATCGAGCCAGATGTGCGGATTCAGGGGGCCGTGCTCGTCGGCGTGTTTGGTTTGGTCGGAGGCCGGGGCGTGGTCGGAAGCCGGGGCGTGATCAGCGGCCGCGGTGGGGTTGGCGATGGGGACGACCCCGCGGCTGCTGTCGATCTGCCGCAGGCGACGGTTGCCCGAAGCTTCGACGAGCTTGTCGAGATGGCTCTCGAGCCCGAGGCCATTGATCACCAGCACATCGGCCTGGCTGAGCCGGGCCAGATCCGCCGGCGAGGCCTGCCAGTCGTGGGGACTCCCATTGGCCGGGACCAGCGACTCCACCCGGGCGCAGCCGGCGGCCACCGTGCGGGTGAACAGGGTGACCGGCAACACGCTGGTCATCACCTTCAGGCGCTGGTGGCCAGGGCGGGGAGCTGTTGGAGGGGGCTTGGCAACGCAACCCACCAGGGGCAGGCCGACTAGCAACGGCAGGATCAGCCCCCGGGGCAGGCGCCGCCATGCTGCGACCAGACATGCCGCGACCAGCCGCGCCTGGGAACTGAACGCCGCCGCGCCGGCCACACGCATCAAAACGACCCAGGGATAGGAATGGTTCTCATTCTACGGGTCGACCGTTGCCATCGGTGCCTCCGCCCTCCCAGCGGTGGTGCTGCGATGGTCTCCCGGCTCCGGTGCGTTCGGCCGCCCGTGGCCCTGGCGGCGTGGCTGGCCAGCTGAGTCCGCAGGCCTGCCGGTAATCTCGCTGGCGCCGCAGCTCTCCCGAATGCGCAGGACCAGGCTGGTGCTGGGGTTTTCGCTGCTTCTCGTCGCCATCGCCGGCACCCTGGCCGTGCGCTGGCTGATCAGCCCCGTGGATCTGGGGCCCCGTTCCCGCCCTCATGGGGCCGGGAGCAGGCCCCGCACCGCCACTCAGCGCCTCAAGAGCGAGTCGGGACAGAGTTCCAACCGCCTGCCGGCAATCGACCCCAACCTGCCCATCTACATCGGCCCGACCCGCCGCCTCGCCGCCCAGGCCATCGATGACACGGCCGGTTCAACGCTCAATCAGGCCCTGATCGGCCTGGCCCGCCGCTCCCTGGGCCAGCCCTCCAGCACCGATCCCCTCGCTCAGCAACCGACGGAGCAGCTGCGGCTCGATCTCGTTCATGTCGACGGGCTGCGATTCCTGGAGCTAATGCTGGCGCTGGTGAACAGCCGCCAGGTGCAGACCCGCACCGAGGCGGTGGACCGCTTCAGTGATCACGTGCGGCAGCTGCGCTACGAGGGCGGCGAGGTGGCCTACTGCCGGCGCCATCACGACTTCAGCCGCTGGGCGCAGGCAGCCGAGCGGCAGGGCTATCTGGTCAACCTCACCCCCTTCCTACCCGGTGTCCGGAGCCGGCGACGACCTCTCCCGGTCCACTCCAGCGACCCGGGGCTGTCAAAACCGATGCGGCAACCGGCCAACCGGACCTGCCTCACCGCGCTCGAGAAAACCCTGGCCGTGGACCAGGCCTATGTGCCGCTGGCGGGCCTGAGCGCGGTGCTGCCGTCGCTGCGCAGCGGAGACATCGTCGCCTTCGTGACCAGGCGGCCGGGCCTGGATGTGAGCGACATCGGGGTGGTGGATGTGAACGGCCAGCAGATCAACGTGATCCACACCACGGCCGGCCCGGGGGCGATCCGCAGCGAGGAGCTGACCCGCCTGGCCAGGGAGAGCAACGGTGTGATCGGGCTGACCTTCTACCGGCCCATCCCCAACTCGGATGGTCAAGCGGATCACTGAAGTTGGCCTCAGGCGCCAGAAGAGGTCCCGCTCTTCGGTTCCACCCTTGTCAGCGAGATGGCAGCTGATCATCATGGGCGCAAACCACCCAGGGTCCATGGCGTCAGCCACGCCTCCGCCGCCCCCTCCACCGCTCCATTCCCTGGAGGCTGGGGCAGGACCTACTTCAGCGGCCGCTGCCGGGGAGCGGCGCGTTGCCACGGATGACGAAATCCAGCGCATTCTCAGCAGCCAGCCCAAGAGCCTTGAGCCCCAGTCGCCGTTCCGGGGCTTCAGCATCACGGCCGTGATCGGCTACATGGCCGGAGCGGCGATGGTGGTCACCGGCCTGAGCAGCCAGGGCAAATCCGCCGATCAGCACAGCGCCCAGGCCATCAATGTGGCGGGTGGTTTCTGCCTGATCTGCCTGGCCTCGATCTGCCGCCACACCAAGCGACTGAGCAGCCGACAGGACGCCTGAACATCCGTGAGCCTCGGCTCAGAGCGGCTTCAGCGATCCAGGGCCAGCCAGCGGCGCCCATCCGCGGCCGCCTTGTCCTGGCCGAGCTTGTGGCCCCAGCCAAAGCCACCAATCACCAGCAACACCACCAGGGGCTGGGCACCCCGATTGCTGAGGGATCGGGCCATCCCCGGCTGAAACACCACGAAGGTGGCCGGGATGAAGGCCAGCATCCCCAGGAAGGTGAGCCCGAAGACCGGCGGAATCAGGGTGCGGCGGCTCCAGGCGTGGACCGCCAGCACCGGCAGGCCCAGCACGGGAATGGCAGAGCCCAGGGCCCAGAGCCAGCGACGGCGTTGATCGTCCTCAAGACGCAGACCCACGGCTCGTCGGATCGGAACGCTCATCGGCACTTCTGCAGGCGCCCCCATGCTGCTGCCCGGAGGCGGCATCCGCCTCTCAGGTCCGCCTCTCAGGCTCGCCTCTCAGGCTCGTCGCGGGGCGCCCCGGCGCTGGGCCAGCACGTCTTGAACCTGGCGCCAGGGCACACCGTGATGGGCCAGGGCCACCTGCATGTGGAACAGCAGATCGGCGGCCTCACCGGCAATCGCGGCGGCGTCGTCGTCCTTGCAGGCCATCACGAACTCGGCCGACTCCTCGCCGATCTTCTTGAGGATGCGGTTGTCGCCGCCCTCCAGCAGCCGGTTGGTGTAGCTGCCTGGCTCCGGCCGGTCCCGACGCCCCTCGATCACCCGCGCCAGCTCGGTGCAGACATCGGCCGGGGGCGGCAGGCCTGCGGGGCCGCCAGCCAGCTCAACGCCAGTCAGCTCAACGCCTTGCATGCCATCGGCTTCGCCAGCCCCCTCAGCGAAGAAGCAGCTGCGGGCGCCGGTGTGGCAGGCCACATCCCCCTGCTGCTCGATCGTCAGCAGCAGCACATCGGCATCGCAGTCGTAGCGGAGGCCGCGCAGCTTCTGGAGATGGCCGCTGGTGGCCCCCTTGTGCCACAGCTCCTGGCGGGAGCGGCTCCAGTAGTGCACCTCACCGGTGCGGAGACTGCTCTCGAGGGCCTGGCGGTTCATCCAGGCCACCATCAGCACCGCCCCATCAAGCCAGTCCTGAGCCACGGCCGGGATCAGCCCGGCCTCGTTCCAGCGCAGTCCATCCATCCATTCAGGACCGCTCGGGCTGTCACTCACGGCAATGCGGGGCACTGGCTGCACGCTACCGAGGAGCCTGCGGCAAGCCCCTGCTCCCAGGCTGCACCGGTCAGCTCCGTCTTCCGGCTGGGATGATGGCCCCAGTGCCACCCGCCATGCCCACACCAGCGGCCTACACCTGCAGCAAGACCTTCAGCGGTTTCCCCTGCACCCATCGCCAGTGGCGCCATCCGGGTCATTGCCGCTTCGTGCATGGCTACAGCCGCAGTTTCCGCTTCTGGTTCCAGGCCCGAAGCCTCGATCAGCACGGTTTTGTCGTCGACTTCTCCAGCCTGCGGCAACTACAGCAGCGCCTGGCGAATCAGTTCGACCACACCTTTCTGGCCAACGCCGACGATCCGCTGCTCGCCACCTGGCAGAGCCTGCATGATCAGGGCGCCCTCAACCTGCGGGTGATGACCAATGTGGGCATGGAGGCCAGCGCTGAACTGGTCTGGGGCTGGGCCAACGACCTGCTGCAGGAGCGTGAGGGCGGACGCAGCTGCTGTTTCCGCGTCGAAGCCCGCGAAAACGAAACCAACGCCGCCTGCTTCACGGCCATCCCCGCCTGGTTCCATGCGGCCTCGCCCGCGACCATCGACGACGACCTCGATGACCCCTGGCCCGAACTCGCCTTTCGGGAAACCTCCTACGACGAGCCCCTCGAGTCCGACGGAGACGCCCCTGCCCAGCAAGCCGATGGCCTAGGCATCTGGGAGGCTCCCTGAGGCCGCCGCGATGCCCTCCGCCCGTCTTGCTACTGCCTGGGCCCTGTTCCAGGGGCTGCTGATCGAAGCCCTGCCCTTCCTGTTGATCGGCGTGCTGATCTCAGCTGCGGCCCGCTGGTTTGCCCCCGGGGGCCAGTGGTTGCAACGGCTGCCCTCCCATCCGGTGCTGGGGCCGCTCAGCGGCGCGGCCCTGGGCTTTGCCCTGCCGGCCTGCGAATGCGGCAATGTCCCCGTCGCCCGCCAGTTGCTGGTGGGGGGTGCCCCGCTGGGCACGGCCCTGGGGTTTCTGTTCGCGGCGCCCGTGCTCAATCCGATCGTGCTGGCCAGCACCTGGGCCGCCTTTCCCAACCAGCCCTGGCTGCTGCTGGCCCGCCCCCTGGGCGCCGTGCTGGTGGCGGTGGGGCTGGCCCTGCTGCTGCGGCTGGTGCCGGAAGCGGAGCTGCTACAGGGAGACCTGCTGGCCGAACGGCGGCTGGCCTTGCCCCTGAGTGAGGTGAGCCTGCTGGAGCGCCGCAGCGGCGTCCTCGGTGGGGGCGGCCTGGCCGGGAGGCTGTCGGCGCCGGCGGGGCCAGCGCGCCCCGCCCTGGCGGAGCTGTGCCGGCACGGCGGCAACGAATTCCTGAATCTGGCCCTGCTGCTGGCCCTGGGCTGTCTGCTGGCCGCCCTGGTGCAGACCTTCCTGCCGCGCTCCTGGCTGCTGGCGGTGGGAAGTGCCCCGACCCTCTCGATCCTGGCGCTGATGCTGCTGGCGCTGGTGGTATCGGTCTGTTCGAGCGTCGATGCCTTTCTGGCCCTGAGTTTCGCCGCCCAGGTCACGCCCGGCGCCCTGCTGGCCTTTCTGCTGCTGGGGCCGGTGATCGACCTCAAGCTCGTCGGACTGCTGGGGCTGCTGTTGCGGCCGCGGGGGCTGCTGCTGACCGTCGCCGGCGCCGGGCTGCTGGTGCTGCTGATCGGCCAGTGGATCAATCTGTGGCGCCTGTGAGCGCCGAGGCGCCCATCAGGCCGAGGCGCATCAGCCCCCCCATCTGGCAGCGGGCCGCCATACGACGAGGCGTGCTCCTGGTTCTCTGGGCCGTGGTGCTGCTGCGCAGCAGCGCTGACGGCCGACTCGATCTGCTGCTGCGAGCCAGCTTCCATCCCCTGGTCGCCCTGGCGGGCCTGCTACTGCTGGCGCTGGCCCTGGTGCAGCTGCGGCTGGGCCTGGTTAATGCCGCCGCCGCCAGCGAACGGGCCAGCCGCCGCCAGGGGCTGCTGCTGCTGGTCACCGCCGCCCTCACCATGGCGGTGGTGGCCCTGCCACCGGCCCCCTCCTTCGCCGATCTGGCCGGCCAGCGCCCCCGCGACGACACCGCCGCGGAGGAGATGAACTTCGTGCTGCCCCCGGCCCAGCGCAGCCTCACCGACTGGGTGCGGCTGCTGCGCAGCCAGCCCGATCCGGACCTGTTCGCGGGGGATCCGGTACGGATCAGCGGGTTCGTGCTGCCGATGGCCGGCGGACCGCCCCAGATCGCCCGGCTGCTGGTGCGCTGCTGCCTGGCCGACGCCGCGCCGGTGGGGCTGCCGGTGCGCTGGCCCGGAACGCCGCCGGCCCCGGACCAGTGGCTGCGGCTGGAGGGTCGGATCGGCGTGGAGGACGGTGCTGAAGGCAGGCAGCTGGTGATTCTTCCCAGCCAGGTCACCTTGATTCCCCGGCCGGCCCGGCCCCTGGAACCGTGAGAGCCCCGCGCCGCCGGCCCCAATGGCCCCTGGCCCTGGCTCTCGCTCTGCCGGCTCTGCTGGTGATGATCCAGCAACAGGCCTTGTTGCGGCAGCCGCCCCGCCTGATACGGCTGGCCATGGCCGCCGCCAGTTCCGGGCCGGCGGCCCTGCGCGCCCGCTTCAGCCGGCCGATGGAGGGCGCCAGCATCGGCAGCGCCAGTGCTCTGCAACCGGATCCCGGCCATCACTGGCTGGGAGCGGGCGACGCCATGGTGCTGAGCCTGAAGGCGGGCCGGCGCCTCACCGAGCCCCTGCAGCTGCACCTGGCCGGCCGCGACCGCCGCGGTCTGGCTCTGCAGAGCCGGAACTGGCACTGGGATCCCCGGCCAAGGGTGCTGGCGGTGGTGCCCGTCGCCGGCGGCGAGCAGCTGCAGCTGCGCGAACACGACGGCTCGTGGCGGCCGCTGTCGCCGGTGTGGCCGCGCATTCCCGTGCTGGAACCCCTCGGGGACGGCTCCGGGGTGGCGCTGGCCAGCCAGGACGAACTTGGGGCCTATCGCCTGTTCCGGATCCCCCTGCACCAGCACAACCTGGTCGCCAGCCCTGGCCGCCTCGGGCCAGTGCGGGCCGAGGCGCCCCAGACCCTCGATCCGGCAGCGCTGATGTTCGCCCATCTCAGCAGCAACCGCCGCGGCGATCTGCTGGTTCAGAGCGGCGCTGGCATCACCGGTGCAGGCGGCGCTGGCGAGGGGAACGGCAGCCGCGCCCGGCTGTGGCGATCCCAGGGGGGGAGTCAGGCCCTGCCGATCGCCGCCAGCGGCCCGATGCGCCTGCTACCGGAAGGGGATGCGGTGGTGGTTCCCGGGCCCGAGGGACTGAGCCTGCAGGCCTTGCCGCCCCGGCCGCCGCGCCTGCAGACCCTGCCTGGCAACCGCGATCTCAGCGCCTTCTGCCCCCGCTCCGGCCGGGCCCTGCTGGTGCGCCACTGGCCCGACTACCGGCGCTCCCTGGAGCTGGTGGAACCCGGACAGGCCCCGCGCCAACTCTGGATCGGCACTGAAGCCCTCGTGGCCAGCGCCTGCGCCGGCGGTGGCGAGCGGATCTGGGCCTTGCTGATCGACGGCACCGGCCAACCGGAACTGACCCTGCTGGCCCTGGACCGGCGCGGTGCTGTGCTGCGCCGCCAGCGGCTCAGCGGCTGGGAACTGGAGCCCGGAACCGGGCTGAGCTTCGATCCCAGCGGCGATCGGCTGCTGGCGGCCCTGCGCCGCCTCGGCCCGATCGATCGCCCGCCGCCGCCAGCCCAGCCGGTGTTGATCGATGCCCACAGCCTGGAGCTGAAGCCACTGCCGCGGCAGGTGCAGCAGGTGGTCTGGCTGCCGGCGGGGTAGAACCGGACGACGAAACGCCGCCATGCCTCCGAACGCCGAACCCTCCCTGACCCCCCGCCAGGAGCTGCTGCTGGCGGAGCTGTGTCATGCCGAGCAGGAGCTCTCGGGCCAGGAGCTGCACGCGCGCCTGCGCGGTGGCGCCGGCGCCATGGGCCTGGCGACGGTCTATCGCCATCTGCGCCAGCTGCAGCAGAAGGGGCTGGTGCGCTGCCGCCATCTGCCCAGCGGGGAGGCCCTGTTCGCCCCCACCGAACGGGACGAGCATCACCTCACCTGCGTCGACTGCGGCAGCACCGTGCGGCTCTCCCATTGCCCAGTGCACGACGTGCACCTCCACGACGCCGACCTGGCGGGCTTCCTGCCCCTGTTCCACACCCTGGAGTTCTTCGGCCTCTGCACCGACTGCCGCGTCCGTCAGGCGAGCGCTTCGGAGCCATGAGCCTGCAGCGACCCGATAATCGGCAGCGGCGGGCCTTTCTGCGCTGGCTGACGGGCCTGTTGACCCTGGTGCTGGTGGTTCTGCTCGCGGCTCCAGCCCTGGAGGCCGCCCGAGCCGAAGGCAACAGAGGCAACCCATTTTCCCCAGCGCCTGCCACTGCCGGCACCGCGGCAGGCATCCCCCACACCGGCGACAGCAACGCTGCCGGCGCCGGCAGCTTCCAGCTGGGCAAGGTGCGGATTCTGGGGGTGCCCGTGCTGACGGTGGCCTCGCCCACGGTGGCGGGCGACCGCCAGGGGCCCGATGCCATCACCCGCGCCCAGGTGATCGAAGGCAACCTGACCCTGCTCTACCGGCGGCAGCACATCTGCAGCGGCGGCGAAACCCTTGCTGAAACCCTCCTGGAGCAGGGCTTCCTGCACGGCCGCGAACGGGCCTGCGACAGCGACAACCTGGGGCTGCTGGGGGATCCGGCCGCCCTGAAGGTCGAGGTGGTGCGAGACGACGGCGGACCGGATCGGCTGGTGGCCAGGGTTCCTGGACGCTCCCAGCCGCTGCCCCTGCTGACGATCACCGACGAAGACCTGCGCCTCAACGGCATGGGCCAGGACCAGCTGGCGGAGCGCTGGCGCAATCTGCTGGAGCGGCGGCTGCGCTTTGCCCGCCAGCTGATGCGCCCGGAAAACCTGCAGCGGCGCTTCAACCTGGCGATCCAGCTGGAGCTGGGGCTTGGCCTGGCCATTGCCCTGGCGCTGCTGCTCTGGCACCGATGCCGCCGGGGCCTGCTGCGGCTGGAGCAGCGCTGGCCCGTGAGCCGGCGCAGGCGCCGTCAGAACCTGGGGCTGCACAGCCTGCAGGCCTTCTGCCGCTCGCTGATGGCGGCCGTGCTGACCCTGCTGTTCGCCATGGCCGGGGTGGCCCTGTTCACGATTCCCGGCCAAGTGCCCCGGGCCCTGGATCTGCTGCTCCAGCCCTGGGGCATCGCCGCCAAGCTGCTGCTCGGCTGGTTCCTGAGCATCGCCCTCAAGGCCCTGGCATCGCTGCTGTTGCGGCAGTGGGCTAGCAACGTCGATGTGGCGCCGGCGCGACGCGCCCGCCGGGATCAGCGCTTTCTCAGCCTGCGGCTGGTGTTCCGGCGCTTGATCGACCTGCTGGCGCTCGGCGCCGTGGGGCTATGGATCGTCAGCGAAATACCTGGTGTGGCGGAACTCTCCGGCAGCGCCCTGCTGGCCAGCGGCGCCCTGCTCGGCGCCCTGGCGATCGTGTTCCAAGGGCTGCTGCGGGATTTCGTCTCCGGCCTGGTGCTGCTGTTCGACGATCGCTACGCCATCGGCGACAACGTCGAGCTTCAGGGCTTCAGCGGAGATGTGGTCGATGTGGGCGTGCTCAGCACCGAGCTGCGCTGCCTGGATCAGCGGGTGGTGGTGATCCAGAACAGCGATTGCAGCCGGGTGGTCAACCACACCAAGCTGCGCTCCGGCGTGGAGCTGCAGCTGGTGCTCTCCCACACCGTGTGCCAGCTGCCCGAGGTGCTTGCCCTGCTGGCGGCGGAGGCGGCCCGCTTCGGCGCCGATCCCGCCTGGGAGAGCGTGCTGCTGGAAGCGCCCCAACTGCGCGGCATTTCGGCTGTGACCCCGGAAGGCATCACTGTCAGCCTGTTGCTGATCTGCCAGGCCGGCCAGCAATGGGCCGCCGAACGCGCCCTGCTGGCGCGGCTGACCCAGCGTCTGCAGGAGCAGTCCATTCCTCTGGCCGACCACAACCGCGTGATTACCAGACTGGGGGGCTGAGCGCCGGGCAGGCTGAACGAGCCCCGGGGCCGGGCAGCACGCGTGGCCACCGATGAGCCAGAGCCCTGGGAACGGCAGTCGCCGCAGGCCTGCCTATGGTCGGTGCAGCGACTTACCCGGGCCAGATCGGTCACCGCGTTGCGCTTTCGACCGCAGCGCACTCGACCGCACCAGGGCGATGGCCACGACATCCCCGCTCCATCGCCCGCCCTCTCGCCAGCGCCCCCACACCCATGCCCCCCGCAACCTCCGGATCCAGCAGCCTTTCCGCCCCGATGCCTGCGGCCGTGATCGATCCGGCCGCCACGGCGCTGCCGGTGACGATCCTGACGGGCTTCCTCGGGGCCGGCAAAACCACCCTGCTCAATCACATCCTTTCCAATCAGGAAGGGCTCAAAACGGCGGTCCTGGTCAACGAGTTCGGCGAGATCGGCATCGACAACGAGCTGGTGG
>JAPLID010000055.1 GCA_026389285.1 Cyanobacteriota bacterium | reverse complement strand
GAGCGGCTCGCTTGAATCGGGACGGGGAAGTCGGCCAACCGTTGTCCCTGGGCCTTGCTCCCAGCCGGGGTTTACCGAGCCGGCACCTCTCGATGCCGCTGGTGCGCTCTTACCGCACCCTTGCACCCTTACCTGTGCCCCTGAAAGGGCCATCGGCGGTGTGTTTCTGTGGCACTGTCCTCACGGTCACCCGCACCGGGCGTTACCCGGCAAGCCTGGCCGTTGGGGAGCCCGGACTTTCCTCAACCGGACCCGGAATCCCGGCCCGAAGGCCAAGATCCGCTCCGATCGCGATCACCTCGCCTGCTTTCGAGGCTCAGGCTAGAACCTGCCCTTGCCGGGGCTTGGGAGCGGAAGCCCCAGCCGAAAGCTGCCGCTCTATCCTCAGGACAGCCCTGCTATGGGGCTGTAGCTCAGCCGGATAGAGCGACGGTTTCCTAAACCGTAGGTCGTGGGTTCGAGTCCCGCCAGCCCCGTTCCCGATAAACCCAGTCACAGCAACGGTTCTGGCGGAGGTGATGCCCGATGGCCGTCTAAACCGTCGCGTTGTTTTCGGGCCTTTTCGAGGGCACTTTTAGGCCACATTTGTCCGCATCTTTGGATTTGTGCCGGAGCCTGCAGTTCATCGGGCTGCTCGCACCACCACCGGCGGCGGCAGGTTGAGCTGGCGGATGCGCCGGGCGAAACCACGATCATCGAAGGAGGCGATCACCTCGCAGTTGCGGCAACTGGCGTGATGCAGGGCATCGGCGAAATCGAGACCAGAGCGCAGCCCCGCCAGCGCCTGCTCCAGCTCCGGCCGGTCTTCGACGCTGAGGCAGGGGTGGCTGAGCAGCTGCTCGAACACCTGCAACACCTGCTCAACCGCGAAGCCGTAATAGCCACGCAACACCCACTCAAGCTCCAGGGCCACGGTCTTGGGCAGAAACAGCTCCTGGCCGGATTCGATCAACTGGCGGGCGGCCTGACGCTGCGCTTTGGTGGCGCTGTCGGCAGTGGCTTCCTCGACGAAGTAGCGGGCCAGCACATTGGTATCGAGCCCGATCACGGCCGCAGCAGGCTGGCGGCATCGAAGTCGACCGGCACTGGCGGGCGCTGGCTTTTGAGTAGGCCGAAGCCACTGGCGGGCAGGGGCTGCTCAGGCCTGAAGGGCCGCACCTCGATGTGGTCACCCACCAGCTGGAAGCAGACGCGACTGCCCCGCGCCAAACCCAGCTGCTGGCGCAGGGCCTTGGGGATGGTGACCTACCCCTTGCTGGTCATCGAGCTGGTGCTGGAGGCATCCACGACTGATCAGGAGGGATGTATTACCTGGTAAGGCTAGGGCGAGGGCCCCGGGGGCTGGCATCGGTCAGCAGGGTTGTCGCTGGAGTCAGCAGGGTCAGCGGCGGCAAGCAGGGCGCCCGACAGCGCCGCCTTCCACCGGGGCCCCACAGAAATCCTCCTAGGATTCATCCCAGGAGTTCTGTTGCATCATGGCCAAGCAGTCCATCTCCATTTCGCTGGAGCCCGGTTTGCTCGCGGCTCTCGATGGCGAGCTGCGCCAGGTCAAGGCGGATCGGCAGCAGAACCGGTCGGCGGCAGTGTCCGAGGCCTTGGAGCTGTGGCTGCAGCATCGGCGTCTGGGGGCGCTGCGGCAGACCTACCGCCAGCTGGCCCGCCTGGAGGGCGGCGACCTGGAGGCGGCCAGCGTGGATGCGGCGGCCATGGCTCAGGAGAGCTTTGATGGCTGAGCGGGGCCGCATTTACGGGTGGCCTCGCAACCGGCCTTTCGGTGACAGCAAGGCCAGGCCGGTGCTGGTGGTGGCCCCTGATGCGGCCACCGAGGTCAGTGCCCGCTGGGTGGTGGTGCCGATCAGCCGTGATCCCCGCCTGGCGGGGTCCCCCTTGGCGGTGCCCCTGCCGGCCGATGCCGCCACAGGCCTGTATCAACCCAGCTATGCGATGGCTTGGCTGCCCACCACGGTGCTGCGTTCGCAACTCGGTGGCCCCTTCGGGCGGGTCAGCCCGGAGCGGCTCAACAGCGTGCTGACTGCCCTGCGCACCGCACTGGATCTGGAGATGCTGGAGCCCTGGCACTAGGGCAGTACTGCTCTGGCCAATGGTGAGCTTGACCGCCGGGGGATGGGGAGGCTTCGTCAGCCCGTTGATGGCCTGGCCAGACGCAGCGGGCTGCAGGAGTGGTCCCATGGAGCCGCCTTTCGGGGCGTCGCTCCCCCGGCCAGCGGCACGCCTTGGCACCGGCAGACCCTGCCTTTGGCAAAGCTGTTGCGCGTGTGGCGCTCGCCCGCTCAGCCGGCCGGCCCAAGGGGTGACAGGGGGTGGCACTGGTGAGTCAGGGGAATGCGGGCCCGTTTCGGCTGCGGCTGAGGCCAAGGCGATCCGCCCGGCGTGGTGTTCCCTCTCCCTGATCCGTCCCTGTGCCCGCTGCCCATGGCCGCCGTGTCCCCGTCCCGTTCCGCCTCCGAAGCTCGCCGAAGCCGCCCGGCTGCCGCCGGAGCTCTCCCGCCTACCAAGGCTACCCCGGAGCAGAAGCTCGTCGAAGCCGTGATCGAGCTGATGGAGGCCGGCACCACCCCCTGGCGGCGACCGTGGGATGGGCGCTCAGGGGGGCATCACCTCAACCTGCTGTCGGGCCGGCGCTACCGCGGCGCTAACCCCGTGCTGCTCACCTTCGGCATGCATCGGCGCGGTTCGGCCCTGCCCTACTGGTGCGGCTTCGCCGAGGCCAGGGCCCGGGGCCTGGTGCCCCGCAAGGGCAGCAAGGCGGTCGCCATCGTGCGGCCCCAGGTTCAGGGGCGATCCAGGCCAACGGAATCCAGCCCGATCGCGCACCACCAGCCCAGCCCCGGCACCGGTGAGCCGGCCGGTGCCCCGGAGGTGGGGAATCAGGAGGCTGGCGCTCAGGAGCGCACCTGGATCCGCTACAAGCCGCTGCCGCTCTTCAATGCCGCCGATCTGGTCGGTCCGGGGCTGGAGGAGCTGATCGAGCGGCGCCGCTTCAGCGAAGGGCTCGAGCGCCGGTCCGAGCCCGAGCGGCTGGCCGCCGCTGAGGCGGTGCTGGGGGCCTGGCCGGTGCCGGTCAGCCACGGCGGCGATCGCGCCTGTTACTGGCCGGAGCCCGATCGCATTCAGCTGCCGGATCGCTGCGCCTTTGCTTCGCCCGCCGCCTTTTACGCGACCTGGGCCCATGAAGGCATCCACAGCACCGGCCATCCATCCCGTCTGGCCAGGGATCTGGGCGGTGGCTGCGGTTCGGAGTCCTATGCCCGCGAAGAGCTGGTGGCGGAACTGGGGGCCGTGCTGCTCGGAGATCGCCTCGAGATCGGCAGTGACAGCGCCAATCACGCCGCCTATCTCGCCCACTGGGTGCAGTTGCTGCACCAGTCGCCCCGCCTGCTGTTTCAGGTGCTCAGCGAGGCCCGCCGGGCGGCGGATCTGATCTGCCCGGAGGCCGTCGAGCCCGATCCGGAGACGCTCTGAGACGAGGCCGATGCTGCCTGTTGCCGGGCTTCAGGCCGGGTCCATGGCCGGTCTGATGGTCGCCGGCGCTACCACTAGCGCTCTTTTTAAAACGATCTCTGCAGCTAGCGTGAGCCCAGTCACACGCATCCGGATGACCCAGCTCCACGATCTGCGGCTGCGGCTGCTGGTGCAACAGGAAAGCGAGCACATCGCCGACAGCCAGCCCGATGAGCTCGATCTCTCCGTGGTGCAGGCCCGCTGCCTCTGCTGGCTGGCCCTGCTGGCCGAAGCGCATGAGGAGCAGGCCACGGATGCCGAACGGCGGGGCGATGTGGAGCAGGCGATGGGCTGGTTCGCCGATTCGATGCGGCTGCGCGATGTCATCAATGTGGTGAGTTCGATCGAGATCCCCCTGCCTGCCGCAATCGACAAGGACGATCCCGATGGCGGCAGCACGGCCTGCGACGACGATCTGCATCGGGGCCCCTGGGCGGCCTGACCCTGGTCCTGGGTCTCTCCTCAGGGGGCCGGGTGCTGCCCTGGCTGGCCCGGTTCACTGCTCGCCTCGACGCAATGCCATGATGGAGCCTGAAGAGCGATTAGGGATTCGGTGCCTGAAGAGCCCTGCCAATGCCCTGACTGCCAGCGTTTTTATCGGGAACACGACCGATTGATCCGCGAAAACCCCAGCCTGAGGCAGCAGCAGGAGTTGAACTGGGCTGCGCTGCAGTCGTTTCGCACGCTGGCGGGCCGTGTGCTCGAGGAGCTGCAGAAGCAGCATGGCGATGGTGACGGCCCTCCCCTGGCGGGATCCGGCGGTCCGCCGATGTCAGCCGAATCCGCCGCCCGTGGCGCCGTCGCCGACAACGAAGCGGAGGCCGATGCGATCCAGCAGGCAATGGCTGATCTGGAGAACATCAACGCCCACCTGTTCTCGATCGAGGCCCTGATGGAGCGCATCTTCGATGTGCGGGTGCCCGAAGAGGTTGAGCAGACCTTCCGTGAGGTGGCCGGTGAGCTTGCCCCCGATCCCCTCAACGCCGATCGGCTGCGCCTCAACCGCCTGCTGCACCAAACCCCTGATCTGCCGGATCACCGGGCCTAGAACGCCCGTACCTCTGAGCCTGCAGTTCCTGAGATCCCCCTCCCAGGTCGCCTGTGGATCGGGTCGTTTCTTAGTACGCCTGATGTTTTGTCGCTTTCCCATTCACCCTGGGGGATCGGCTGAGCGATCTCCCAGGGTTCAGAAGCCTGGACTTCAGTCCAGTTCGCAGGTGATCGTGACCGGGAAGGCCTCGGCCTGCCAGATGCGTGTTGCGTACTCGCGGATCGAGCGATCGGAAGAGAACATGCCGCTGCGGGCGGTGTTGAGCAGGGACATGCGATTCCAGTGCTCCCGGTTCGCCCAGGCCTGATCCACCGCATCCTGGGCAGCGAGATAGGACTCGAAGTCGGCCAGGGCGAAGTAAGGATCGCGACCGGTGAGGTTCTCCAGCAGGGGCCGGAACAGGTCACTGTCGCCGTTGCTGAAGTGTCCCTGTTCGATCAGTCGCAGTACCTCGGGCAACTCGGGCACCTGGGCAATCAGTTCCCAGGGGCGATAGGTCTGCCGCAGGGCATTGATCTCTTCGGTGGTCTTGCCGAACAGGAAGAAGTTCTCGGCGCCCACCTGCTCGCGGATCTCGACATTGGCGCCATCAAGCGTGCCGATGGTGAGGGCACCATTCATGGCGAACTTCATGTTGCCGGTACCGGAGGCTTCCAGACCAGCCGTTGAGATCTGCTCCGAAAGATCGGCGGCTGGGTAGACCCGTTCCCCCAGCTTGACGTTGTAATCCGGCAGGAACACCACCCGCAGGCGACCCTCCATGTCGGGGTCGGCGTTGATCGTTTCGGCGATCCCGTTGAGGAAGCGGATGATCAGCTTGGCCATGTAATAGCCCGGCGCCGCCTTGCCGCCGAAAATCACCGTGCGTGGCGCCATGCCATCGGTGAGGCCATTCTTGATGCGCAGGTAGCGGGCCACCACCTGCAGGGCATTGAGATGCTGGCGCTTGTATTCGTGGATGCGCTTGACCTGCACATCGAAAATCGAGGCTGGATCCACCAGCACCCCGGAGTGGCGATGGATGTACTGGGTGAGATGGCGTTTCACCGAGAGCTTCGTGGCACCCCAGTGCTCCAGGAAGCCGGTATCTCCAGCGTGCTGTTCGAGCTGGCGCAGCTGATCGAGATCGCTGACCCAGCCCTCGCCGATCGTTTCGTTCAGCAGCTTGGAGAGCTGGGGATTGGCCAGGGCCACCCAGCGTCTGGGGGTGACGCCATTGGTGACATTGGTGAACTTATCTGGCCAGAGAGCGGCGAACTCAGGGAACAGATCCTGTTTGACCAGACGGCTGTGCAGGGCGGCGACCCCATTGACATGGTGGGCCGCCACCGTGGCCAGGTGGGCCATCCGCACGGCCTTGGAACCCTCGTCGTCGATGATCGACAACTTGCGCAGGATCTGATCGTTGCCGGGATACTTGAGCCGGACCTGCTGCAGGAAGCGGCGGTTGATTTCGTAGATC
>JAPLID010000089.1 GCA_026389285.1 Cyanobacteriota bacterium | reverse complement strand
GATGACCACCGTGGGCTCCCAGGACACCACGGGGCCGATGACCCGCGATGAGATGAAGGAGCTGGCCTGCCTCGGTTTCTCCGCCGATCTGGTGATGCAGAGCTTCTGCCACACCGCTGCCTATCCCAAACCCGTGGACCTCAAAACCCACGCCGAACTGCCCGATTTCATCAGCTCCCGCGGCGGTGTCGCCCTGCGACCCGGCGACGGCATCATCCACAGCTGGCTCAACCGCCTGCTGTTGCCCGACACCGTGGGCTCCGGCGGCGACAGCCACACCCGTTTCCCCCTGGGCATCTCGTTCCCCGCCGGCTCGGGCCTGGTGGCCTTCGCCGCCGCCATCGGCGCCATGCCCCTGGACATGCCCGAATCCGTGCTGGTGAAGTTCTCCGGTTCGCTGCAGCCCGGGGTGACCCTGCGCGATGTGGTGAACGCGATCCCCTACGTGGCCATCCAGCAGGGCCTGCTCACGGTGGAGAAAGCCGGCAAGAAAAACATTTTTTCGGGTCGCATCATGGAGATCGAAGGGCTGCCCGACCTGAAGCTGGAGCAGGCCTTCGAACTAACCGATGCCACGGCGGAGCGCTCCTGTGCCGGCAGCACCATCAAGCTCTCGGTAGCCACCGTTAGCGAATATCTGCGCAGCAACGTGGCGTTGATGAAAAACATGATTGCCCGTGGCTACAGCGATGCCCGCACGCTGGCGCGCCGCATCAAGGCGATGGAAACCTGGCTTGCCGATCCGGTCCTGTTGGAAGCCGACAGCGATGCCGAATACGCCGCCATCATCGACATCAACCTCGACGAACTCAAAGAACCCATCTTGGCCTGCCCCAACGACCCCGACAACGTCAAGAAGCTCAGCGAGGTGGCCGGGAATCGCATCGACGAGGTCTTCATTGGCTCCTGCATGACCAACATTGGCCACTACCGCGCCGCAGCCACCGTGCTGGAAGGGCAGGGCACCAACAAGGCCCGCCTCTGGGTGTGTCCACCCACCCGCATGGACGAAGAAAAACTCAAGGAAGAGGGCTACTACGCCACCTTTGAAGCCGCCGGCAGCCGCATGGAGATGCCCGGATGCTCGCTATGCATGGGCAACCAAGCCCGGGTGGAGGAAAACACCAGCGTGTTCTCCACCAGCACCCGCAACTTCAACAACCGTCTCGGCAATGGCGCCCAGGTGTACTTAGGCAGCGCCGAGCTGGCGGCGGTCTGCGCCCAGCTGGGGTACATCCCCAGCCCGGCCGAATACCTGGAGATCGCAGCCGCCAAAATCGACCCTCTCGCCGATCAGCTCTACCGCTACCTCAACTTCGACCTGATCGACGGTTTCGCCGATCAAGGTCGGGTGGTCAGCAACGCCGACGAAGCCAAGGTGCTGGCGGAAGCCTGAGCTCCGAGGAGCAAGACAACGCCACGAAGACGCAAGCAAGGTTGGGTAAACTTTTAAAAAAGTTACCGAAGCCCTGCTTACGGGCGAAAAGTTGTCACTATCTGCGCACAATGCAACAACGTGCAACCCGGTCCGAGGCTCTTTCCTGAGTACGGTTCATAATGACCCTGTTTTGGATCTCCGCCCCCCATGATTTCCTCCTGGAGCACTGCCCTCGGCCGCTGGATGCAACCCCTGCGCCGCGTCGTCGTCCTCGGCCTGGCCACCGTGCTGGCCTTCAACCTGGCCGCCTGCTCGGGCATCATCTCCAAGGAT
>JAPLID010000210.1 GCA_026389285.1 Cyanobacteriota bacterium | reverse complement strand
CTGACGCTCTCGCGCAACGCCCTGATCGATAAGGCCTCGATCACCAATGCTGTTGCCGGGCGCTTCCATTCGCTCTGGCGAGCGACGGGTCAGCCAGGGCAGGGCGCCATCCCGACCACGGCAGCGGCCTGCACCCGGGCCACGACCGGAGCGTTGCCGCTCACGAACCAGACACCGCCTGCCGCGAACTACCTGGCCTGGCTGGATCTGGTGACGGCCAACAGCGCCACCAACCTCAGCGTCCATGACCGGCTCTGCCACCAGGGCGGCCTCTCGGGCACCGTTGCTTCTCCCACGGTGCAGACCACCAACCTGCCCCTCACCCTCACCGGCGTTTCCGCAGATCGGATCGGCGCGGTGGATCTCTCTGAGCTTTGCTGGCGGCTGGAGTGGTACACGGACACCGGCGCCACCGGCGTCAACGCCACGGTGAACGTGACCTATGCCGATGACACCACAGGAGATGTGGTGATCGCCCTGGTGGCCACCAGCCGCGCCTCGGGCCTTTATCCGATCCTTCCCGCTGCAGGCAAGACGGGGATCAAGGCGGTGAACAGCGTGATGCTCAGTGCCACCACTGGCACGGCTGGGGCCTTCGGGGTGACGTCGATGCGCAGACGCCAGGACCCGATCCAGCTGTTCGCCGGTGGTGCGGACAACTGGGACCAGGGCTCGGCTGGGTCGATCGTCACCGAAGAGTTCTTCGGGACGAGGAGCGCGAGCGCTGGCGCCGTGATGAGCTACCTCGGCATCGATCGGGGCTTCCAGCCGATCACCGCCAAGGTCTGGACCGGCAGCACCTGGATCCTGAGGCCGATTCGCTTCTGGAGCGGCAGTGCCTGGCTGCTGGCCTGAGCAGGCCTGCTCGCATCAATGGCAATAGGACGTGAGAACGCACGGCTGAGCTGATGACCGCCTGGGCGAACACCGGCTCGATCCGTGGACCGCAGGGGGTGCCTGGGCCGACTGGCCCCACGGGACCGGCAGGCCCGGCAGGCAGCCAGGGGAATGCTGGCCCCCAGGGTTCGCCTGGCCCCGCCGGCAGCCAAGGACCGGCCGGAGCCACCGGCCCCGCCGGCAGCACCGGGGCGGCTGGCCCCCAGGGCCCGGCTGGACCCCAGGGCACCGCCGGCACGGGCATCAACCTCAAGGGCAGCGTGGCCACCTTCTCGGCGCTGCCGAGCAGCGGCCAGGTGCAGGGTGACGCCTACATCGTTCAGGACGAGAACGACAGCCTCTACAGCTGGAACGCAGCCGGCAGCAACTGGGTGAACGCCGGGCCGATCTCAGGCCCCGCTGGCCCCGCTGGACCGACCGGCGCTGTGGGCCCAGCGGGCCCGACCGGACCAACCGGACCGGCGGGCAGCACCGGCGCCGCTGGACCGCAGGGGATTCAAGGCCCGATTGGTGCCACCGGCCTCGCCGGCGCCCAAGGTGTGCGTGGCACCGGCTGGTTCGTGGGCAGCGGTCCGCCGCCGGCCTCGATCCCTGGCCAGATCGAGGGGGACCTCTACCTCGATCAGAGCAATGGCGACGTCTACAAACTCGGCGCGGCGCCGACGGGAACGCCGGTGGCCAGCTTGCCGGCGATCGGTGCGGCCTACGAGGGCGGCTACTACGGCGGGCTGATCTCCCAGAGCATGAACGGCGTGGCCACCCACGCCCTGATCATTGCGCCCAAGGCCACTGGCCAGAGCTCCAGGGCCTGCAAAACCAGCAACACCGCGACTGCGGGGGCATCGAGCACCTTCGATGGCTGGGCGAACAGCAACGCCGCCAACGACGCCGCCCACCCGGCAACGCAATGGGCGCGGGGGCTCTCCATCGCGACCTTCACCGACTGGTACATCCCGGCGCTGTTCGAGCTGGAGATCCTCTACCGGCGCTTCAAGCCGGATGGGAGCGAGGGCAACGTGACCACCCACGGCGCCAACCCCTATGCGGTGCCGGCCAGCGCCAACTACACCTTTTCGTCTCCGGCTCAGACCGCCTTTCCGCTGTTTGCGATCGGCGGTGCCCAGGAGTTCCTGGCAGGGGGGATGGGCACCTCCACCCAGGACTCGGCCACCACCCACCAGGTGCAGGACTGGTTCTATGGCAACTGGGAACCGCTG
>JAPLID010000137.1 GCA_026389285.1 Cyanobacteriota bacterium | reverse complement strand
CCACCAGCTCCCAGAACACATAGATCTCAAGCAGGTTCGGGCTGATGATCAGGCCCAGCATTGAGCTGCTGAATAGGGCCAGATAGGTGAAGAAGCGCACATAGCCCTTGTCGTGGGCCATGTAGCCATCGGAATAAACCATCACCAGCAGGGCGATGGTGGTGACCAGGGCCAGCATCACCGCCCCCAGGGGGTCGACCCGGAAGCCCATCTGCAGGTTGAAGGTGCCGGCGCTGGCCCAGTCGAACAGCACCTCGGTCATGCCGGCTCCGGCCAGCTGTTCGGCCAGCACGGCGTAACTGAGCACCGCGGCGGCGCCCACACAGGTGAGCAGCATCACGGCCACCGGCTTGCGCAGGCGGTTGACGGTGCGGTTGAAGGTGATCAACCCGAGACCCGAGAGGCAGGCCCCGATCAGGGGCAGCACCGGGATCAACCAGGCGAGCTGGGCTGCAGACGGCATCCGGCTGAATCGGCTGTCGCGAGTGTAGGCAGGGTGGTTGCGGGATCAGGTTTCGTGTGCGGGGCTGACGATCAGGCCAGCCAGTGGGCGAGCGCGCTGGGCAAGAACGCCGTGGCGTTGGGCCAGAAGGCCGTGGCGCTGCGCGAGAAGGCGGTGGCCGCCACACCGATGTAGCGGTGCGCCCACCAGAACACGCCCACGGCAATGGCGATGCCCAGCTGGGAGGGCCGCAGGAACTCCGACAGCACCAGCTGCTGGCGCCCATCGAGCACCGCCTGGAACGGAATCACCGAGGTGCTGGCCTTCACGTCCTCAAAGGCGGCGCCGAAGCGGTTGCGCAGGCGCCGATCGCCATTCCAGACCGCAAACAGGTGATGGGCGATCAGGCCGAAGCAGGCCCAAGCCGTGAAGCTGGTGCCGATCCAGAGCAGGTGGGTGGCGCACCAGAGGATCTGGCCCACCGCCTGGGGATGGCGGCTGATCCGGATGATGCCGGTGGCATAGAGCCGCACCTGGGGCTTGAGCAGCGCCGGGATCTCCAGCAGGTTGTAGGTGGCTGGATACAGGAACAGAAAGCTGATCGCCGTGCCGATCCAGACCAGCGGCACGATCCAGGGCTGGTCCTGCAGATTCCAGAGGCGCACGCCGTCATAGCGGTGGGCCAGGAAGTAGCCGATCACCACCACCGCCGCCGGGATGCTCAGGGTGGCGAACAGCAGCCGCCAGGCCCGCTCGCCGATTCGTTCCACCCCCCAGGCCCGCAGCGAGGCGCCGCCGCTGTGCAACACGGCAAAGGCCAGCAGCAGGGCCAGCATCACCAGGCTGCTGGAGGGAGAGCCGCCGCTGGGCATGGGGTTCAAGGAGCATCGAGCAGGGGCGATTCTGGCCACCGGCCGCCCCGTGCGGTGCGGGCCTGCCGGGCCGAGCGGGGCGGATGTGAAGCTCGCGCCAGATGATCCGGTCCTGCCCCCCTAGATTTCAGCACTGCTCGTAGGTGCCGGCCCCCCGGGCCCCCCATGGCCGATCTCCCCTTCACCCTCGATCAGCTGCGCATCCTGCGGGCGATCGCCAGCGAAGGCAGCTTCAAGAAGGCCGCCGACAGCCTCTACGTGACCCAGCCGGCTGTGAGCCTGCAGATCCAGAACCTGGAGAAGCAGCTCGATGTCTCCCTGTTCGACCGCGGCGGCCGCAAGGCCCAGCTCACCGAGGCCGGCCACCTGCTGCTCAGCTACGGCGATCGCATCCTCAGCCAGTGCCAGGAGGCCTGCCGGGCCATCGATGATCTGCACAACCTCAAGGGGGGCTCCTTGGTGGTCGGCGCCAGCCAGACCACGGGCACCTATCTGATGCCGCGCATGATCGGCCTGTTCCGCCAGAAGTACCCCGATGTGGCGGTGCAGCTGCAGGTGCACAGCACCCGCCGCACCGGCTGGAGCGTGGCCAACGGCCAGATCGACCTGGCGATCATCGGCGGCGAGCTGCCCGGTGAGCTCAACGATCTGCTGCAGGTGATCCCCTACGCCAACGACGAACTGGCCCTGGTGCTGCCGCCCAAGCACCCCCTGGCCCGCCTGCCGGAACTGACCAAGGACGATCTCTACCGGCTCGGGTTCGTCTGCCTTGATGCCCAGTCCACCACCCGCAAAATAGTGGATCAGCTGCTGCTGCGCTCCAAGCTCGATGTCGGTCGGCTCAAGATCGAGATGGAGCTCAACTCGTTTGAGGCGATCAAGAACGCCGTGCAGGCAGGGCTCGGTGCCGCCTTCCTGCCGGTGGTCTCGATCGAGCGGGAGCTGGCGGCCGGCACCCTCTATCGCCCCCAGGTGGCTGATCTGATGGTGCGCCGCCAGCTCAAGTTGATCACCCACCCGGCTCGCTACTGCTCCCGGGCGGCCGAAGCCTTCCGCAAGGAGGTGCTGCCGGTGTTCGCCAGCCCCGACAGCCCGTTGCGGCAGGGAGCCGGCCGCGGCGATACCGGCGCCTGAGGGCCAGGGCATCGGGGCTGAGCCAGGCCGTGGCCCCGTGAGGCTGGGGCACAGCCCGTGAGGCTGGGGCTCAGAACTGGTTGGCCTCGGGGGTTATGCCGGCGGCGTCATCGGCGACACCCTTGGTGATGAACTTGTTTTCGCTGACGTCGGTCTGATAGACGCAGCGCACGATCGGCTTGTCCTTGACCGAAGCGATGTAGGCGAAGGTGTTCATCCGCTGCTTGCACTGGCGCATCTGCTCCGCCGTCACGGCGCCCTCCTTCTGCAGCACGCTCCAGTTCTCCCGCCGGATCACGCAACCGGGCTTGAGGGTGGGCTGGGTCACGAAGCTGCTGCTGGGGTTCATCGTCGTGTACATCTCCACGTCGATCACGAAGGCACTCGCCCCCCACTGGCGGCAGAACTCCGGATCGGGCACCGCCATGTCCAGCTGCTGGCTGCTGGCGATGTTGCCCTGATCCCCCTGGGTGGTGCTCGAGAGGCCCGTGCCGATGCCGACGCCGACGATCAGCACCCCGGCCAGCACGGCCACGGTGGCCACATTGAATTGGAAGGGTTTGCCATTGCCACCGGGGCCATCGGCGCCGCCACCACCGGGGCCGCGGCCGCCGCCGCCGGGGGCTGGTCCACGGCGACCGGCGCCGTCGTTATCCCGGGCGTAGGCCCGCTCGAACTCCTCTTCGCGGCTGCGATTGTCCCGCTCGTAGCCCCGCTCATAGCGGCCATCGGGGCGCTCGCCGGCACGGCCGGAGCGCGGGCGGGGGGTGCGGCTCACAGGTTTTCGCTGCTGCGGGGCAGGCCCATCGAGTAGTTGAGAACCCGGGCGCCGGGGTTGTAGCTCAGTTCGCCGGCCTGAAGCAGCGTGCGGATCAGCCCCTCCAGTTCCGAACCGATCCGCCGCAGGGTGTAGTCGTTGAGATCGGCGCCGGCATGGGCGGCCACCTGCTGCCGGAAGCCCTCGCGCACCTTTTCCACGCTCTCCTCATTCCAGAGGAACTCGTTGTCCGGGTCGATGTCGAGCGTGAGCTGGTCGGACGCGGGGATCAGATCGCCGTTGTCCACCACGGCGGTGAAGATCCGGATGTGCCGGGTGGTGGACTTAAGCAGGGTGTCGGCCATTTTGATCGGGAGCGTGAGCGGGGGCGGGAGGCGGCGTGCGGGGCGGATCGAGTCTCGAGCCGGTGGCCCTTCGACCGGTGGATTGTCTCCAACTTTAGGAACTGCTGCCGCGGGCGGGGGCTGGATCCAGGCCGGGGATGCCGCGGCACCCGTGGTCGGGCCGGTGTGCCACCTAGGGTTGCGACCATATTTTGATCCGAGTTGTCATGCGCGTCGCCATTGCCGGGGCCGGCCTGGCTGGCCTCTCCTGCGCCAAGTACCTCTGCGACGCCGGCCACACCCCCGTGGTTTACGAAGCCCGGGATGTGCTCGGCGGCAAGGTGGCGGCCTGGCAGGACGAAGACGGCGACTGGTACGAAACGGGACTACATATCTTCTTCGGCGCCTATCGCAACATGCGCCGCCTGTTCGCCGAGGCTGGACATCGAAGATCGCTTGCAGTGGAAAAGCCACTCGATGATCTTCAACCAGAAGGAGGTGCCCGGCACCTACAGCCGCTTTGATTTTCCTGATCTGCCGGCACCCTTGAATGGTCTGGCCGCGATCCTGGGCAACAATGACATGCTCACCTGGCCGGAGAAGATCGCCTTCGGTATCGGCCTAGTGCCGGCGATTCTGCGGGGGCAGAGTTATGTCGAGGAATGCGATCAGTATTCGTGGAGCGAATGGTTGAAGCTGCACAATATTCCTGAGCGTGTCAACGATGAGGTGTTCCTGGCCATGAGCAAGGCCCTCAACTTCATCAATCCCGAGGAAATCTCCAGCACCGTCGTGCTGACAGCCCTGAACCGCTTTCTGCAGGAAAGCGACGGCTCCCGTATGGCCTTCCTCGATGGCAACCCGCCCCAGCGGCTCTGTGAACCGATCGTTGAATACGTGCGCGCTCGGGGCGGTGAGGTGTATCTCAACACCCCCCTGCGTGAAATCCGCCTCGCCGCTGATGGCACGGTGGCTGGTTTCCGCATCGCCGGCATCAAGGGGCAGGAGCCTCAGGAGGTGGTGGCCGACGCTTATGTGAGCGCCATGCCGGTGGATCCGCTGAAACTGCTGCTGCCCGAACCCTGGAAGGAGCTGCCCTACTTCAGCAAGCTGGAGGGCCTCAAAGGGGTGCCGGTGATCAACATCCATCTCTGGTTCGATCGCAAGCTCACCGAGATCGACCACCTGCTGTTCAGCCGCAGCGATCTGCTCAGCGTTTATGCCGACATGAGCAACACCTGCCGCGAATACGAGGATCCTGAGCGCTCGATGCTCGAGCTGGTCTTCGCCCCCGCCAAGGATTGGATCGGCCGCCCCGACGCCGAGATCGGCGCCGCCACCCTCGAGGAGCTCAAGCGCCTGTTCCCGATGCACTTCGGTAGCGAGAATCCCGCCCAGCTGCGCAAAGCGATCGTGGTCAAGACCCCCCAGTCGGTCTACAAGACCGTGCCAGGCTGCCAGCAGCTGCGGCCCGATCAGGCCTCACCGATCGCTAACTTCTTCCTCGCCGGTTGCTTCACCATGCAGCGCTATCTGGCCTCGATGGAGGGAGCCGTGCTCAGCGGCAAGCAGTGCGCTGCCGCGATTGAACGCAGCCTGGCGGCGGCCTGAGCGTGGTGTCCCCGTTGCCTGCTGCTGAAGCCCCGGCCCCGGCCGGCCTGGAAGAGGCTTTTGAGGCCTGCCGGCAGGAAACGGCCCAGTGGGCCAAGACCTTCTATCTGGGCACCCTGCTGCTGCCGCCGGCCAAGCGGCGCGCCATCTGGGCCATCTACGTCTGGTGTCGCCGCACCGATGAACTAATGGATAGCCCCCAAGCCCAGGCCCTGGACCCGGCCGAGCTGCTGGGGCGTCTGGATGCCTGGGAGCAGCGCACCCGCCAGCTGTTCGATGGCCGCGCCAGCGATGATCTCGGCCGGGTGATGGTGCACACCCTCGAGCAGTTCCCCCAGCCCCTGCAGGCCTATCTCGACATGATCGAGGGCCAGCGAATGGATGTGCGCAAGCAGCGCTATGCCGATTTCGCCGAACTCGAGCTCTATTGCTACCGGGTGGCGGGCACCGTCGGCCTGATGACCCAGGCGGTGATGGGGCTGGATCCGGCCTACACCACGGCCCCCTGGAGCGCCTGCCCCGACCCGACCGAGGCGGCGGTGGCTCTCGGCATCGCCAACCAGCTCACCAACATCCTGCGCGATGTGGGAGAAGATCGAGGCCGCGGTCGCATCTATCTGCCCCAGGAGGATCTGCGGCGTTTCGGTTACAGCGAGGCCGAGCTGCTGGCCGGCACCCTCAATGACAACTGGCGCGCCCTGATGGCTTTCCAGCTTGAGCGCGCCCGCACCTGGTTCGCCCGCTCCGAAGCCGGGGTGCGCTGGCTTTCGGCCGATGCCCGCTGGCCGGTCTGGACCTCGCTGCGGCTCTATCGGGGCATCCTCGATGTGATCGAGCGCCACGACTACGACGTCTTCAACCACCGCGCCTACGTGCCCACCGCCGGCAAGCTGCTGGATCTGCCCCTGTCGTTCGTGGTAGCGCAGGTGCATTGAGGCGGCAGCCGATCACCCGGCTGCGCTGATCCAGTTCAGCAACAGCGGGTTCACCGCCTCCGGCAGCTCGTCGTGGGGGCAGTGACCGACGCCGGGCAGCACTTCCAGGGCCTTGATGCAGCTGTAGGTGTCGCGCCAGCGGCGGGCTTCGGCCGGCGCCTCCCAGGGATCCTCGGCACCCCAGATCATCCGCACCGGCACCTGCAGTTTGGCCAGCAGATCTGGGGCCAGGTGATCCTCGAACAGGTTGACGAAGCCTCGGAAGCTCTCGGTGGCGTCGGGGTCGGTGGAGGGGCGGTACAGCAGGGCCACCAGCTCCTCGTCAACGTTGGCACCGCTGGGATAGGCCTGGCGCAGCACCTGGCGGATAAAGGCGGGGCGGGCCAGGAAGCGGAATAGTGGCGCGATCAGCCAGCGTTGCCGCACCAGGGCCTTGACCGCCGGCCTGGAGGCCCGCTCCAGGGGCGGCAACTGGGCCACCCGTTTCTCGTCCAGGGTGCGCTGGGCACAGTCGATCAGGATGACTTGGGCCGGTGGCCGGCTGGCCTCGCTCAGCAGCACGGCGGCATCCAAGGCCACCATGCCGCCGATCGAGTTGCCGATCAGGTGCACCGGCCGCCCTTCTGCCTGGGCCACCTCGGCCAGAAAATCAACCACCTGCTGGGCCCAGAGGTCGAAGCAGTAGCGCACGGCTCCAGGCTCAGCGGCTTCATCGGCCAGATAAGACCGCGGTTTGTCGCTGGCACCGAAGCCCAGCAGGTCGAGGGCAAACACCTCGGCCTGCTGGGCCAGCGCATTCTGATTGTGGCGCCAGTGCTCGACACTGGCGCCAAATCCGTGGATCAGTACGACCAAGGGACCGGCAGAGGCCGCACCGCTGCGGGTCCAATGAATGCGGTGGCCCTGCCAGAGCCAGGTGTGCTGCGCCGCGGCGGCTTCAGACACCGACGGTCTGGTTGGCCAGCAGGGCCTTGAGCTTGGAGAGTTCGCCGGACCAGCGGGGATCGGGTGCTTCGCTGTCGACGTTGTCGGCATGCACCACCTTGTTATTGGCCTTGCGGGCGGCCGTGGGGGCGGCGCCGGGCCGGCGGTCGCTGCCGCTGGCCGGTGTGCGGGCATCACGGCGCTCGTAGAGCTCGATGCGCAGTGTGCTGTCGCCGAACTCCTTGCCGTTCAGCTGCTCGATCACCGTTTCGGCCATGGCCTGGCTGTCGACATTGGCGAAGCCGAATCCGCGGCTGGCACCGGTGTCACGGTCGTTGACGGCCTTGAAGCGCACTCCCTCCCCCACGCTTGTGAACAGAGCCTCAAGCTCCTTGGCATCAAAAGACTGAGGCAGGTTGCCGACGTAGAGACGAACGCTCATGGGGGAGGAAAGAAGGAATGTAAAGACTTTCAGCCGGGCACTTAACGCCGTAGCACAGAGAAGTTAATCACGTGGTCGGTCCGCCGCGGGGCGCTGGCCCTGTTCCGCTGCCATGTTCGCCATCGCCGGCCTCCCACCAGAGCATCCGCCGGGCTGGTCGGCAGCGCCGCCGGCAGCCGGCCGAAGGCTCGCTCCTGGCTCAGATGCTCGATTAATCGGCCCAGGCGGGGACCGGCTGGAAGCGAGAGCCAGGCCTGCAGCTGGCCGCCGTCGAGCGGGGAGCGCGGGTGCAGCAGCACATCCGCTGGATCGCGCCAACGGCGCAGCAGCGGTCCGCTGTCGGCTGGATCGAGCAGTAGGACCAGGGCCGGCCAATCTGGCTCGAGCTGCCGTTGCAGTGCCAGGCGCTCCGCCTCCGCCAGGTACTCCAGCGCCCCGCGGGGCAGGGAACCAGGGCTTCTCTCGCCAGGGGGATGAAAAGCTGGCAGGCCGGCGCTCTGGCTGGGGCTTCCGCCTGAAGCTTGGCTGCAGGTCTGCAGCCGCAGCCGCCAGTGCCCCAATCGCTCACAGCGCTGTTGCAGCCGCCGGCTGCCGCGAAGGCGCCGCACCGCATCCCCGTCCAGGCAAGTCGCCAGCCTTGCCAAGGGCAGGGCCCAGCTGCTCTCTTCGGCCGCCAGCCCCCGGGTCAGGGCGTGGCCTGGGGTCAGGCTGGCCAGCCACGGGCAGGTCGCTTCGCCCGCCCCGCCCCACACCGGTAGTAGGCCCAGCCGGATCGCCAGGATCAGGCCGGCTTCGCCCGTCTCGGCGGCGGCCAGTCGCTCCAGCTCCGCCAGCACCCGTTCCCCCGCCACCTCTGCTAGGCGCTGGTGATGGCGGCCGATCCAGCTGTGGGTAAGCGGCTCGAGCCGGAAGTTCAGTTCGGCGGCCAGCCGCACGCCGCGCAGCAGCCTCAGGGGATCCTCAAGCAGGTTGGCTTCGCGGATCGCCCGCAGTTGGCCGGCCGCCAGATCCGCCAGCCCGCCGGTCGGATCGAGCGGTTCGGAGCCCGCCGCCAGGGGCAGGGCGATTGCATTGATTGTGTAGTCGCGCCGCTGCAGATCGTCCTCGAGGCTGGTGCCGATCCGGCGGGCCAGGTCGACCGTCCAGCCCCTGAGCACCAGCCGGGCCATCGAGCGCTCGGCATCGAGCACCACGCAGCTGCCGCCGATCCGGCGGGCCAGGGAGCGGGCCAGGGCGATGGCGTCGCCGCTGACCACCAGGTCGAGATCGGGCTGCTGGCGCAGGCGTCCCAGCAGGGCGTCCCGCACCGCTCCCCCCACCAGGACCGTGTCCGCCGGCAGCAGGGCCGGATCGAACGGCCAGCGCTCCGGGGCCAGCAGTTGGCTCAGTCGTGCCCCTTGACGGCTGGCCTCAGCCGACACAATGGGCGACGAGGAGGCCTCTGGCGGCATGTGCATCTGCGTGGATTGCCATTGGGTCGACCGCTGTCAGGCCTACCACGCGGTTGAGCGTCAACATGGCGTACCCCACCTCTGTGCAACCCCGGACATGGTGCCGCGTCAGCCGCGGATCCATGTTCAGGTGATCGATCTGGGCGAGGCTGCCGTGGGGGTGGAGTGGGACGTCCGCGCCTGCGACGACTTCGAGCGTGATCCTGGCCGCTGGCAGCGGCTGCGCCCCGATCTGGCGGTGCCCTCATGAGTCCGATGGTTCCTGGCGCCAGTGCCGCGGCGGTCGAGCCGGGCTGGCTGCTCGCCCTGCACAGTTCCACCGACACCCTTGGGCTGGCGCTGCAGGGGCCGTATCGGCCCGGCCAGGAGCCCCCGGAATCCCGGCTGGCCGCCTTCCCCCTCGGCCGCGCCCTGTCCAATCAGCTGCTGGCCTGCGTCGAAAGCCTGCTGCCGGCCTCGCAATGGCCCCAGCTGGGTCGCCTGGCGGTGGCCACCGGGCCTGGCGGCTTCACCGGCACCCGTCTGACCGTGGTGCTGGCCCGCACCCTCGCCCAGCAGCTTGCCCTGCCCCTCGATGGGGTCAGCAGTTTCCAGCTGATCGCCCGCCGCCTGCTGGCCGCCGGGGCAGCCCTGCCGGGGCAACCGTTCCGGCTGGTGCAGGAGCTGCCCCGGCGGGGTCTGGTGGCTGGTCTGTACCTGGCGGATGCCCCGGTGCCCGGCGGGGTCGCCGAGCTCAGTGCACCGCGGCTCTACGCGGCTGATCACGCTTTTGTGGAGAGCTGCCATCCAGCCCTGCCCGTCCTGCCCGACGACGTGGCCGAGCTGGTCGCGATCAGTCGGGCCCGGGAGGCGGCGGCGCTCCTGGCCCCCTGGGCGCCTGTGCTGCCGATCTATCCCACGAGTCCGGTGCAGGGGGGCTGATGGGTCGTTCGCCGGAGCCCCGCCGCCGCTTTTCGCCCCCGCCGCGGGGCCGCCGTCGCCGTGGGTCGCCCCTGCTGCTGTTGCCGCCGGCTATTTCGCCCGTCGTGCTCCCGGAGCGGCAGCCTCTGGAGATCGCCGCTCCCGCCTGGGTGGGTCGCCAGCGGCGGCTTCGGCGCCGGGAGGCCTCCCCGCGGCAAGGGCTGTTCCGGCGCCCACGGCTGTTGCAGCGTCCACGGCTGTTGCAGCGTCCACGGCTGTTCTGGCGGCTGCTGGTGGTCGGCTGCCTGGGACTGACCCTGCTGTGGATGTCGCGGGGCTGGTGGCTGCCCTCAGCGCCGCCGCCGCAGATGATCCTGGTGCTGGGCGGCGACGTCGACCGGGAGAAGGCCGCCGCCCGTCTGGCCCGCCGCGATGGGTTGCCGGTGGTGGTCAGCGGCGGCACCAATCCCGAGTACGCCCACTGGCTGTTCGAGCAGCGGGAGGGCCTGCCGCCCCATCAGGTGCATCTCGATTACCGCGCCTTCGACACGGTGACCAACTTCACCACCTTGGTGGACGATCTGCGCCGGGCCCGCATCCGCCATGCCCTGCTGGTCACCAGCAGTGATCACATGGAGCGGGCCCTGTTAGTGGGCCGCATCGTCGCCGGCAGCCGCGGCATCCAGCTGACGCCGGTGCCGGTTCCGTGCGGCCAGCTCTGTGTGCCCGAACGCCGCCGCCGCCTCTGGGAGGACGGCCTGCGCTCGGTGATCTGGGTGATCAGCGGTCAGGATCTGCGCAACTGGGCGGAAGCGCATCTGGTTCCCTGGCTGGGGCGAGCAGGCCTGCGCTGATCAGCCCCTCGTCGAGCATGCGGTTGATCTGCGCCTGCACCGCCGCCGTCGTGCGATCGAGATCGGGCCGCCGCCGCGAGGCCGGTGGCGGCACCGGCGTGCCGATGCGGATGTGAATCGGCACCAGCCGCGGTGCACCCTGGCCCGGCCCGAGGGCGCGATGGCTGTTGATGATCGCCACCGGCAGCAGGGGCACGCCGGCCCGGGCCGCCAGCAGGGCAGCGCCGGCCTGGGGGTTGTTGACGCGGCCATCGGCCTGGCGGGTTCCGTCGATGAACACACCGGTGGCCCAGCCCTGCTGCAGACGGTCGGTGGCCACCCGGATCGCTTCGCGGTCGCTGGCGCCGCGGGAGACCGGATAGGCGCCACAGGCGCGGATGATCGGCCCCAGCAGCGGCACTTTGAACAACTCCGCCTTGGCCATGAAGGCCACCGGCCGGCCCAGGGCATGGCCGAGCAGGGGCGGATCCAGATGGGAGCCATGGTTGGCCACCACCACCAGGGCTCCCTCCACCGGCACGTTGGTATTGCCGGTGGTGCGGCCCCGGAACAGCAATCGATAGACCGGAAACACCAGCAGATAGCTGATCAGCCGGTAGGTGAGGCTTGGTTTCGGGGTGCTCAGCAGGGCGGGCGGGGCCGCCGGCCGGCGGCTGCGGCGCAGGGCCCGACGCATGTTGCCCATGGCCTGGCCGCGGAAGTCGCTCACAGGGCCAGATCGGCAGCGGCGGCGATCTGCACCGTGGTGATGCCGTCGCAGCTGCGCTTGATCAGGCCGCTGAGCACGTTGCCCGGGCCGATCTCGATGGCGGTGTCGATGCCGCCGGCGCTGAGCTGCTCCATGGTCTCCCGCCAGCGCACGCCGCTGGTCATCTGGTTCACCAGGCGCTTCTTGAGGGCCTCGCCATCGGTTGCCGGGGTGGGATCGGTGTTGCTGAGCACCGGGATCGTGGCTGTGGCGAAGGGCACACCGGTGAGGCTGGCGGCGAAGGCCCGGGCGGCTTCGGCCATGAACGGCGAGTGGAAGGCGCCTCTCACGGTCAGGGGGATCGCCCGTTTGCAGGTGAGCTGCCCGCTCACATGGGCGACGGCCTCCGGAGTGCCGGAGAGCACCACCTGGGCACTGCTGTTGTCGTTGGCGATCACCACCCCCTCGGTGCCGGCCACCAGCTCCTCGAGCTGGCCGCGATCGAAGCCGATCACGGCGGTCATCGCCCCACCGCCGGCGGCGGCCATCAGCTCGCTGCGGCGCTGCATCAGGGCCAGGCCGGTGTCGGCGTCGAACACGCCGGCGGCGTAGAGGGCCACCAGTTCCCCGAGGCTGTGGCCCGCCACCAGGTCGGCGGTGCGGCCCTGCTGCCGCAGCTGGTCCACCAGCAGGCTTTCAATCACGAACAGGGCCGGCTGGGTGTTGCGCGTGTCGTTGAGATCGCTGGGTTCTGCGGCGCTGTCCTCTGCGCTGTCCGTCGCCTCCCCGGAGCAGATGGCCAGCAGATCGCGGCCGAGCAGCGCCGAGGCGGCGGCGAACCGCTCCCGGGCCCCCGGCAGTTCCAGCACGCCACCGGCCATGCCGACCTTCTGCGAGCCCTGACCAGGAAACACCCAGGCGATACCCATTGCGGCGTCGCAGCAGCGAACGGCAGGAGATTAGATCGCGGCTGCTGGTGAGCCCGTGGGGAGCGCTTCAGGCCAGCGGGCCGCCCCAGCGCAGCAGGGCTCCGCCCCAGCTCAGGCCAGCGCCGAAACCGCTGCTGGCGATCAGATGGCCCGGCTGCACCCGGCCGTCGCGCACGGCTTCATCGAGCATCAGCGGGATCGTGGCGGCGGAGGTGTTGCCGTAGAGGCCCAGGTTGCTGAGCACCCGCTCCTGGGCCACGGCGAAGCGATCGGCCACGGCATCGAGGATGCGCTGATTGGCCTGGTGCAGCAGCAGCCAGTCGAGGCTGGCTGCCTCGATGCCGGTGGCCGTCAGCAGCTCTGAAAGCACGGCCGGCACTTCACGTACCGCGAACTTATAGACCTCCTGGCCGTTCATGTGGATCGGGGCGAAGCCCCCCACCTGGGCCGTCAGCCCCTTCACCAGCGGCCGCTGCTCCGGGGTCTGGGCCAGGGTCAGGCAGGCGTTGCGACTGCCGTCGGAGCGCATGCGGAAGGCCAGCAGACCGTCGTCGGCCTCGTCGCAGGCCTGCAGCGCCACGGCCCCCGCTCCGTCCCCGAACAACACGCAGGTGCTGCGATCGTCCCAGTTGACCCAGCGGCTGAGCTGGTCGGCGCCGATCACCAGCACCCGCTCGAAGCTGCCGCTGCGGATGTATTGGCTGGCGGTGATCAGGGCAAACAGGAAGCCGCTGCAGGCGGCGGTCAGATCAAAGGCCACTGCGGCGCTGGCACCGATCGCCGCCTGCACCCGCGGGGCCGTGCCGAACAGGTCGTCGGGGCTCGATGTGGCCAGCAGGATCAGGTCCACGTCCGTTGGCTTCCAGCCGGCCTGCTCCAGCGCCCCGAGGGCGGCCGCGCTGGCCAGGCTGGTCACCGTCTCGCCGGCACCGGCCACCCGCCGGCTGCCGATGCCGGTGCGGCTGCGGATCCAGTCGTCGCTGGTGTCGACCCGTTCGCTCAGCGCGGCGTTGCTGATGCTGGCACCGGGTACGGCGCTGCCGCTGCCGACCAAGGCCATGCCCCGGTTGGCTCTCTGGGAGTTGCCTGCGCCGCCTGACACCGGAATCCAGTCACCGTTGCTTGCGGGTCAGTCAACCACAGGCGGCAGCGCCGCTGCTGTTGCCGCCGAGGGCGTGGAGGTCGTCCATCACCCCGTGGCTGGCGGCTGAATGGGCCAGCCGCAGGGCACTCACCACCGACAGCGCCTTGCTGCTGCCGTGGCCGATCACGCAGACCCCATCCACGCCCAGCAGCAGGGCGCCGCCGTGTTCGGCGTGGTCGAGCCGCTTCTTGATGCGCACCAAGTTGCTGCGCAGGAAAGCCGAACCCACCTTGCCGCGGCGGGCGCGGGGCAGTTCGGCCCGCAGCACATCGAGCAGGACGCCGCCCACGGATTCAAGGAATTTCAGCAGCACGTTGCCGCTGAAGCCGTCGCAGACGACCACGTCGAAATCGCCGGAGAGGATGTCGCGGCCCTCGCAGTTGCCGGCAAATACGAAGCGGCCATCAGCCGCCAGCAGCGGGTACGTTTTGAGGCAGAGCTCGTTGCCCTTGCATTCCTCCTCGCCGATGTTGACCAGGCCGATGCGGGGCTGGCGCACCTGCAGCACATCGCGGCTGTAGATGTTGCCCAGCAGGGCGAACTGGTGCAGCCATTCGGGCTTGCAGTCCATGTTGGCGCCGACATCGAGCACCAGCACTTGCTGCTCGGGATCCTTGGTGGGGAACAGGGCGCCGATCGCCGGGCGGTCGATGCCCTTGAGCCGGCCCAGCCGGAAGATCGCCGCCGCCATCACGGCGCCGGAGTTGCCGGCGGAATAGATGGCGGTGGCCTCACCCCGCTTGACCAGGTCCATCGCCAGGTTGATGCTGGCGTCGCGCTTGCGGCGCACCACGGTGGCCTCTTCGTTCATGCCCACCGAGGGGCCGCTCGTCACCAGGTGGATCAGGCCGCGCGCCACGGCTTCGTTGAGCTCCTCCCGCAGGCCCATGGCGCTGACCGCCGCCTGCAGGGGGTCGCTTTCGGCGACGAAGCGAATGCGCAGGGGCAGCAGCTTCACGGCCCGCAGGCAGCCCTCCAGGATCGGTCCGGGGGCGTGATCGCCGCCCATGCCGTCGACCGCCACCCAGAGCCGCTGACGATCGTCGATCGGCTCGTCCCGGCTCGGATCGCCGCCGCCGCTGCCCTGCTGCAGGCGCCGCAGCGGATCGAATACCAGGGGCTGCAGCACCGAGCCGGCGACTGAACTGGCGGCCCCGGCGACGGAGCTGGCGGCACCGGCCATCGAGCCGGCCGCATTGCCGGCGGCACCGGCCATCGAGCCGGCCATCGAAGCGGTGGCATTGGCGGTGTCCACCAGGGCCGAGGCGGTGTCCACCAGCGTGGTCACCGCCGCATTGCGGCGATACCAGATCACCAGCCGGCGAATCGCCCGGCTTGGTTTGGTGCGGACCGGCTTCGCCCGGTAGGGGGCGTTGGGCTGGTCGGTGGGGTCAGGCTCCTTCGGTGGCAACGGGTTCGACGCGAGGTTCGACGAGGCGCTGAAACAGATAACCGGTTCCCCGGGCTGTGAGGATCAGCTCGGGATTGGCCTGATCATCCTCCAGTTTGGAACGGAGCCGGGAGATGTGGACATCCACCACCCGGGTATCGACGTGTCGCTCGGGGGTGTACCCCCAGACTTCCCGCAGAATTTCGCCCCGGCTGATCGGTTCGCCCGAGCGGCTGACCAGCAGCTCCAGCAGGCTGAACTCCATGCCGGTGAGCCGGATCCGCTCGTCTGCCATGAACACCTGACGCTTGTTGGTGTCGATGCGCAGGGCGCCGACCTGGATCAGGCCGGAGCTGGGAATCCCGGAAACCTGCTCCTTCTCGACCCGGCGCAGTACGCAGCGGATGCGGGCCTCGAGCTCCTTGGGGCTGAAGGGCTTGACCACATAGTCGTCGGCGCCCAGTTCCAGCCCGGTGATGCGGTCCGCCACGTCGCCTAGGGCGGTGAGCATCACGATCGGCACATCCGAATCCTTGCGCAGCTCCTGGCAGACGGCGTAGCCATCGAGCCTGGGCATCATCACGTCGAGCACCACCAGGTCCGGCGCATGCTGGCGGAAGAGCTCCAGGGCCTCCTCGCCGTCGCAGGCGGTGATCACCTGGTAGCCGATCATCGACAGCCGCGTTTCCAGGATGCGCCGGATGCTGGCCTCGTCGTCTACGACGAGAATGGTTTCCCATGTAGGGGAGGCCGTGGTGGTCGAGGAGGTCGCGGTCATGCTGGAACTGGAACGCTCTGCGCAGGGCGCCGTGATGGCACTCCAGCGGAGTTCGGTTCTGGGGGGTCTTGAGGGGACGTTTCCGGGGACTGGCGACCGATTGGCGCGTAAGCGTCCGATCCACTGAAAAGCGCTCATGGGTGCTTCATTACCAAACGCCACCTTTCTTCATAGTCCGTGTCCCGTTCTGCCGCCTCCTTCGTCTGCCAGGCCTGCGGCGCCCGTACCCGCCAGTTTTTCGGTCGCTGTTCCGCCTGCGGCGGCTGGAACACGCTGGTGGAGCAGCGGGAGGCTCCCGTCGACAACCGCCGCAGGCGGCCCGTGGCGGCCCCCAGCGAAGCCGAGGCCCCCGGCAGGGCCCAGCGTTCCGAACCGATCGCCAGCGTCGGGGAGCGGCCCCTGCAGCGGCTGTCCAGTGGCTACGGCGAGTTTGACCGGGTGCTGGGGGGAGGCCTGGTGCCGGGTTCCCTGGTGCTGCTGGGGGGTGATCCCGGCATCGGTAAGAGCACCCTGCTGCTGCAGAGCGCCCGGGCGATGGCCGAGCAGCAGACGGTGCTGTACGTGAGTGCGGAGGAATCGGCTCAGCAGGTAAAGCTGCGCTGGCGCCGCCTGGGGCAGGAGGGACCGGCCGGCCAGGAGCGGCAGGAGCCGCCGCTGTCCCGCCTGCAGCTGCTCGCCGAAACCGATCTGGAACTGGTGCTGCAGGAGCTGGAGGTGCTGCGGCCGGCGGTGGCGATCATCGACAGCATCCAGGCCCTGCATGACGGTGAACTGGCCAGCGCTCCTGGTTCGGTGGCCCAGGTGCGCGAATGCGCCGCCGCCCTGGCCCGCATCGCCAAGCGTCAGGACACGGCCGTGCTGCTCGTGGGCCATGTCACCAAGGAAGGAGTCCTGGCCGGTCCCAAGGTGCTGGAGCATCTGGTCGATGCGGTGCTCACCTTCGAGGGGGACCGCTTCGCCAGCCACCGGCTGCTGCGGGCGGTCAAGAACCGCTTCGGCGCCACCCACGAGCTGGGGGTGTTCGAGATGCGGGGCCAGGGGCTGGCGGAGGTGGGCAATCCCAGCGAGCTGTTCCTCGGGCAGGACGGACCCTGTCCGGGCACCGCCACGATCGTGGCCTGTGAGGGCACCCGGCCCCTGCTGGTGGAGCTGCAGGCCCTGGTCAGTCCCACCAGCTATGCCAGCCCGCGCCGCACCGCCACCGGCATCGCCGTCAACCGGCTGCACCAGATCCTGGCGGTGCTGGAAAAGCACCTGGGCCTGCCCCTCTCCCGCTTCGACTGCTACCTGGCTGTGGCGGGCGGGCTCGATGTGGAGGAGCCGGCGGCGGATCTGGGGGTGGCCACCTCCGTGGTGGCCAGCTTCCGCGATCTGACCCTGCCGGCCGGCACCGTGCTGGTGGGCGAACTGGGCCTGGGCGGCCAGTTGCGGGCCGTGGCCCAGCTGCTGGGCTTCGTGCGGGCGGTGGTGCCCCGCGGCAGTGGCCTGGGGGCGGTGGCGGCGGCGCTGGGCCTGCAGCTGCTGGAGGCCGGTTCGGTGGCCGAGGCCCTGGTGGCCGCCCTGGGGGTGGATCCGGCGGCGGAGGGCTGAGGCTCAGAAATACACGTCGACATTGCTGCGGCCTGAGCTTTTGAGCCAGTTCTCGATGTCGAGGTAGCCGCCGGGATAGAGCTTCACCGCCTTGCCCCAGGTTTCGGCGGCCATGTCCAGCCAGCGGTCGGCCGTGTCCTGGTCTCCGCTTTCGGCGGCGATGCGGCCCCATTTCTCGTAGATCAGCCCCATATTCTTGAGGCAGGATGGCGAGCTGGGATTGGCCTCCAGGGACTGGCTGTAGAAGTCGAGCGCCTTGTGCTCATCGCCGGTGCTCATGAAGATGATCGCCATGTTCTTGAGGATCTCGCCCCGGTCGATGGAGTTCTCCTCCAGCCGCAGGGCCTCGTCGTAGTTGTCCAGGGCTTCGGCGTAGTCGCCGTCGTTCTGGGCGGAGAGCCCATCGCGGTAATACACATAGGCCTCCTTGGCTTTGGCATCGATCGGCAGCAGCTTGACGATCAGGTCCGCCATCACCGTGAAGCTCTTGTCGATGAAGTTGTCGTTGCGCTGGGAGCGGGGCACGGCGGGCTGTCTGGATCTGCCCACCATCCTGCCCCGTACCGCCGGGATGGCGGGCTGCAGGGCTGGATCTTCCTAGCGTTGGACGCCGGACCCGATCCCTGCAGCCGTTGCCCCCCTCCGCTTCGAATCGGTCCGCCCGCAGGGAGCTCGCCCCCGGCCCGGTCGCTGATGGCGACAGGCTGAAGCCTGAAGGGCCTGGCCCCGATCGAGAGGCCGCTGAGCCCGATCGGTATGGGCCGAGTCCCATCGGCATCGAGCCGCCCGCGGGATCGCTGCCCCAGCCACCGCTGCCCGAGCCACCACTGCCCGAGCCACCGCTGCCCCAGCCGCCTCTGACCCTGCTGCTGGAGGTGGACGGCATGAAGTGCGGCGGTTGTGTGCGCGCGGTTGAGCAGCGCCTGCTGCAGCAGCCCGGGGTGCGGGCCGCCAGTGTCAATCTGCTCACCCGCACGGCCTGGCTGGAACTCGACCCTGCCCTGGTCGCGCTGCCCGCTGCTGTCTCGCCCCCTTCCGCGGCATCGGCTCTGTCTGTCGCTACCCCACCGGCTGAGGGCGCCGCCCCAGGGGGCCCGCATGGCGAGAGCGATCCCATCGCCCAGGTGCTGGCCAGCCTGGCGGCTCTGGGCTTTCCGGCCCGCCTGCGCGAGGGCGGCCAGAGCCTGCCCCGCAGCCTCCAGGAGCGCCGCCGGCAGCGGGACTGGTGGCAGCGCTGGCGTCAGCTGGTGGTGGCCCTACTGCTGGTGCTGGTTTCCGGTCTCGGTCACTTGGCTGATGCCGGCCAGCTCCCCTGGCACGATCCCTGGGGCTTGCTGGCCAGTCCCTGGGTGCATGGCCTGGTGGCCACGGTGGCCTTGGCCGGCCCCGGCCGCTTGATCCTGCTGCAGGGAGCCCGTGCGGCCTTGGCCGGCATGCCGAGCATGGACACCCTGGTGGGCCTGGGCGTCGCCAGTGCCTGGCTGGCCAGTGCGGTGGGCCTGCTGCTGCCCGCCAGTGGCTGGCCCTGTTTTTTCAACGAGCCCGTGATGCTGCTGGGTTTCGTGCTGGCCGGCCGCTTCCTGGAGGAGCGCGCCCGCTGGCGCACCGGCCGGGCGATCGGGTGCCGGTGGATGGGGTGGTGCGCGAAGGGGCCTCGGCCGTGGACATCTCCGCCCTGACCGGTGAACCGTTGCCGCTGCAGGCGGCTGCCGGCTGCGAGCTGGCGGCCGGCAGTCTCAACCTGGAGGCGCCGCTGGTGCTGGAGGTGTTGCGCAGTGGTGCCGACAGCGCCATCGCCCGCATCGTCCATCTGGTGGAGCAGGCCCAGGCGCGCAAGGCGCCGATTCAGCGGCTGGTCGATCGGGTGGCGGGACGCTTCGCGCTGGTGGTACTGGCCCTGGCCCTGGGTACGTTCCTGTTCTGGTGGCTCTTGGGCACCCGTCTCTGGCCCGGGGTGCTCGCCGATCCGGCCATGGCGGCGATGGCACCGGCTGGTCTGCATGCTGGGTTGCACGAGGGCCATGGCGTCTTCGGCGCCAGGGCGACCACCCCCCTGTCCCTGGCCCTGCAATTGGCCATCGCCGTGCTGGTCGTGGCCTGTCCCTGTGCCCTCGGCCTGGCCACGCCCACGGCGATCACGGTGGGTTCGGGGCTGGCGGCCCGCTCCGGCCTGCTGTTCCGCGGCGGTGACGCGATCGAGATGGCCGCCCGTCTGCAAGTGGTGCTGTTCGACAAGACCGGCACCCTCACCCTCGGTCGTCCGCTGGTCACCGCGATCGAGGCGTTCGCCGCCGCTGATGCCCCCGGGCCCGTGCCGTCGCCTGATCGGCTGGTGCAGCTGGCCGCCAGCCTCGAACAACAGAGCCGCCACCCGCTCGCCCATGCCCTGCTGCAGGAGGCCCAGCGGCGCGAATTGCCGCTGCTACCCCTGGGGGCTTGCCGCACGGTGGTCGGTGAAGGGCTGGAGGGCTGGCTCGATCCGGCCGATACCGACGGGCCGCCAACTCTGCTGGTGGGCCGGCTGGCCTGGCTGGAGGCCTGCCGGGTGCCGGTCAGCGATCACGCCCACCAGCGTCAGGAGGCCCTCGAAGCCGGCGGCGCCACGGTGCTGGCGGTGGCCGAAGCCGGCCAGCTGCTGGGGCTGGTGGCCGTGCAGGATCGACCCCGCCAGGATGCCGCCGCCACCCTGGAGGCGCTGCGCCGCCGCGGGCTGCGGCTTGGCCTGCTCAGCGGCGATCGCGAGGCCAGTGTGCGCCGGCTGGGCGGGATCCTCGGCCTGGCCGAGGCGGAACTGTCCTGGGAGCTCAGGCCGGAGCAGAAGCTGGAGCGGATCCTGGCCCAGAAGCGCTCGGGCCGGGCGGTGGCGATGGTGGGTGACGGCATCAACGATGCCCCGGCGCTGGCGGCGGCCGATCTGGGGGTGGCTGTCGGCACCGGCACCCAGATCGCCCAGGAGAGTGCGGCCCTGGTGGTGATGGGGGATCGCCTCGAAGGCCTGGATCACGCCCTGGAGATCGCCACGCGCACCATGGCCAAGGTGCGCCAGAACCTGGTCTGGGCCTTCGGCTACAACCTGATCGTGCTGCCGATTGCTGCCGGGGTGCTGCTGCCGCGCTTCAACCTGCTGCTCACGCCGCCGCTGGCGGCCCTGCTGATGGCCCTCAGTTCGATCACCGTTGTGGTCAATGCCCTGCTGCTGCAGGCTGGCCGCCGCGGTCAACGGAGTTCGACGGGTTGAGCGCCTTGAATGCTGCCCCCTCTGCCCGCGCTGCCCCCGCTGCCGCCGACCACCACCTGCCTGGCCGGTTCCTGGTGCTCGAAGGCATCGATGGCTGCGGCAAGACCACCCAGCTCGAAGCCCTGCGCCAGTGGTTGCCCGGCAGTGGCCTGCTGCCGCCAGGTGCCCGGCTGCTGGTGAGCCGGGAGCCGGGTGGCACGGCCCTGGGCCAGGCGCTGCGGGGCCTGCTGCTGCATCCGCCCGAGGCGGCGGCCCCTTGCCCCACGGCGGAGCTGCTGCTCTACGCGGCCGATCGGGCCCAGCACGTGGAGGCCACGATCCGGCCGGCTCTGGAGGCCGGCGACTGGGTGCTCTGTGATCGCTTCGCCGGTTCCACCGCCGCCTACCAGGGCTATGGCCGGGGGCTGTCGCTGGCGTTGATCGAGCAGCTCGAAGCGATCGCCACCGCCGGCCTGCGCGCCGATCTCACCCTCTGGCTTGATCTGCCGCTGTCGCTGTCGCTGCAGCGCCGCCAGGGCCGGGCAGCCGACCGGATCGAGGCCAGCGGCGAGGCTTTCCTGGCCCGGGTCGCCGCCGGTTTCGGCCAGCTGGCCGCGCAGCGGGGCTGGCTGCGGCTCGATGCCAGTGCGCCGGCGCCTCAGGTCACGGTTGCCTGTCGCCAGTTGATCCAGGCCCGGCTCGGTGGTGCTGGTCCGGATTGGCCGCCAGATTCCTGCGCTGCCGAGGCGTTCTCCTATTCGCCGGGCCCTGTCGCTGAGGCGGCCCCAGCGATTCCGGGCCTGGCGGCCGAGGGCACGTTGGGCCTGCCGGGGCCCGGAGCCTGAATGGCCGATCTGTTCGCCGATCTGCTGGGTCAGCCCCGGGCTGTGGCCTTGCTGGAGGCCGCATTGGAGCGCCGCCGGATCGCGCCGGCCTATCTCTTTGTCGGCGCCGATGGCATCGGTCGGCGCCTGGCGGCCCTGCGCTTCCTCGAAGGCATCGTCACCGGTCCTGAGGCTTGGCGAGGGGGGCAGCCGGGCCTGCGCCGCCGCCTGGCCCAGGGCAACCATCCGGATCTGCTTTGGGTGGAGCCCACCTATCAGCATCAGGGCCGGCTGGTGAAGGCCTCCGAGGCCCTGGCGGAGGGGGTGAACCGCCGCAGCGCCCCCCAGATCCGCCTGGAGCAGATCCGCGAACTGACCCGTTTCCTGGCCCGCCACCCGGTGGAGGCCCCGGGTGGGCTGGTGCTGCTGGAGGGCGCTGAGGCCATGGCCGAGGGGGCCGCCAACGCCCTGCTCAAGACCCTCGAGGAGCCCGGCACGGGCTTGCTGATCCTGATCAGTGCTGCCCCTGACCAGCTGCTCAGCACGATCCGCTCCCGCTGCCAGCAGATTCCGTTCGTGCGCCTGTCGAGCCAGCTGGTGAACCAGGTGCTGGCGGCCCTGCCGGCTGTGGTCCCCGCCGCCCCTGTTCCCGAGGTTCAGACCCGCAAGGCCGCGGCCAGGCGAGGGGCGGGCAAGTCGGGTGTCGCCAAGGGGGGGAGCGCCCAGTCCAATGCCGCCCCCTCCGAGGCTGCCGACACGGACGCAGCGGCCACCGAGCCAGCAGCTCCTGCATCCGCGGACGGTGACCAGATCTCCGCTGGGTCCGCGGCCACGGCAGAAAAGCCACCGCGGCCCGATCCGCCCGAACTGCTGGAGCTGGCGGCCGGCTCCCCCGGCGCCCTGCTCCACCATCGCCACCAGTGGCGGGAGCTGCCGGAGGGGCTGGCTGAGCGCTTGCTGGCCCTCGATCGCGATCCCTTGGTGGCCCTGGGTCTGGCCCGGGATCTCAGTGAGGCCCTGGACGGTGAGCAGCAGCTCTGGCTGCTGGCCTGGTGGCAGCTGGCCCTGTGGCGGCGCCGGGGACCGTCGGTGGATCTGGAACGCCTGGAGCAGCTGCGCCGACAGTTGCGGGCCTACGTGCAGCCCCGCCTGGCCTGGGAAGTGGCTCTGCTTGAGATGGCCGGCATCCGGCCCTGAGCCTCAGGCGGCCTCGCTGCCGTCGCCGGGATGGCCGCTGGCGGCCTTGAGGCGGGCCGCGCGGGCTTCACGCATCACCGGCTCCATCGTGGCCAGCTGTTCACCGGTGGGTAGTTCCAGGCAGTAGCCGGCGCCATACACGGTCTTGATGAAGCGCGGTTTGCGCGGATCGGGTTCGAGCGTGCGCAGATGGCGCACATGGACACGGATCGTCTCGATGTCGTCGTCGGGTTCATAGCCCCAGACCTCCTTGAGGATCAAGGAAGGAGCCACGGTCTGGCCGTGGCGCTGCAACAGGCAGTGCAGCAGTTCGAACTCGAGGTGGGTGAGCCGCACCGGCTGGTCGAACCAGATCGCCTCAAAGCGTTCGGGCACCAGGGTGAGGCTGCCGTAGCTAAGGATTTCGTTGTGCTTGCTGGAGAGCGGGGCTCGCTCGGAGCGCCGCAGCAGGGCTTTCACCCGCACCATCAGCTCCTCAAGATCGAAGGGTTTGGCCAGATAGTCGTCGGCGCCGGAGTTGAAGCCGCTCACTTTGTCCTTGGTGCTGCCCAGGGCGGTGAGCATCAGGATCGGAATCTTGGCGGTGCGCTCATCCCGGCGCAGGCGCTGGCAGAGGGTGAGGCCGTCCACCTTCGGCAGCATCAGATCCAGCAGGATCACGTCCGGGGCGTACTGCAGGGCCAGGGCCTGGCCCTTGATGCCGTCATCGGCCCGCTGGACGTCGAAACCCCCGTGCTCCAGATGACCGGCCACCAGCTCCCGCATGTCGCCGTCGTCTTCGATCAGCAGGATGCAGGGCTTCATGGGGCGGTCGGAGGATACGCAAGGCGCTGACCGGGATGGCTCCCCGGCTGGGGTGGTCCTGAGACGCAGCGCTTGAAGTGCGCGCCATTCTCCGTGGTTTTGTCTCCTACTGCTTGGTTTCAGGCGGCCCCGATCGCGATCGGCCGGGAGTGGGCTCCGGCTAACGGCAGGCGGTGGGGTGCGCAGATGCCTTGCCAAGACTGAAACAACCCCTGGCGATCCGGCAGCCGCAGGCGCCGAAATCTTTGCGTTTTATTTGGAAACATTTGTCGTATTCGGTGCCCTGATGGACCACTCGGGTCGCTTGGACCGATCCAAGACGCGACGGGTTGAGTGCGGGGCGCCGGCGATCAGCCCAGATCCAGAGGCCTCAAGGATCGGGGGAGCGGAGGGGCTCCTGGGCCGCCGCGGGCCGCTTCGGCGGCTTTGAGCTTGCAAGTCGTCCGAAGTCAGGGAGTTCGGGTCCGCCCACAGGGGGCGAGTTGTCCATCTCCATCTCTGGCGCCGGGCTGGCTGTGCTTAAAAGCCATCCACGGGCTCGGTTCGTTCTCGTTCTGAGGCCGCTGCGGAGCTACCGAGGCCGCTGCACCTTCCCGGCCGCTCACTCGACCGCTCATCCGACAACTCTGCCGGTCTCCGGCCTGAGGGCCGATCTGAACCTGATCTGAAAACTCCCCGGGCGGGATTCGAACCTGCGACCAATCGGTTAACAGCCGACCGCTCTACCACTGAGCTACCGAGGAATGAACCGGTCATGACCGGATCGAATGAGACCCTACCTTTTCGCCCGGCCACCGGGCAAGGGGGTGAGGCCGGCCCGCAGGACGGCACCGCTCTGCCAGGGCCCGATACGGCCGGCATCCATGCGGGCGGCGGCGTCGCAGTGGTCGAGTTCCTCGAGGCGGTGGGTGATCCAGAGGGCGGTCAGCGGAGCCTGCTCGCGGCTGCAGAGTCTGCGGATCAGCGCGATCACCTCTTGTTGGCTGGTGGGATCGAGCAGGGCGGTCGGTTCATCCACCAGTAGCAACTGCGCGTCGGTGGCCAGGGCACCGGCGATCGCCAGCCGTTGCTTCTGGCCGCCGCTGAGGGTGTGGATCGGTCGGCCGGCGAATCCGTCCAGTCCGACCTGCTCCAGAGCGCCCTCGATCCGCGCCAGCCGCTGGACCGCGCTCAGATGCTCCGGCAGGCCCAGCTGCAGATCGCTGGCGCAGCTGGGCAGCAGCAGCTGGTGGTCGGGGTTCTGAAACACCAAGGCCGGTTTGAGTTCGCTGTGGATCGCGCCACCGGAGGGCTGGAGCAGGCCGGCGATCAGGCGCAGCAGGGTGCTCTTGCCACTGCCGTTGCTGCCCACCAGCATCCACAGCCCGGGCCGCTCGATCCGCAGAGAGCAGGCTTGTAGGGCCGAGCTGCCCCCGGGCCAGGAAAACGTCAGGTTCTCCACGACCAGCGGCGGGGGCACGGCGCTGAGCCGGGTCGCCTGGCCCAGGGGTTGGGGCCCCATCAGCTGTCCAGACTGAAGCCCGGCCGCCTGCCGCCGCCGCCGGAGGCTGATTTTTCGTAGGTCTGGACGGCGAGGATCTCGTTGCTGAGCAGGCTCACCCGCTTGTGTTCGTCTTTTTCGCAGCTCAGCTCGAGCACCTTGGGATGGCCGCTCTCCAGGGCCTGGCGCACCTCGCCGTAGAGCGCCTGAGCCGCTTCGAACTCCTTGCGCTCCACGGCGACGGGCATGGGGCTGAGCCGGAGGGAGAGCTCGACGACGTACATGGTGGGGGTGGGTGAGGCGGTCGCCGATCGAAGGCGGCTGCGGGATACCCACTCTGGCGAATCGGCGGCGGAGCCGGTTCGCCTTAGGCACTTTTACTCATTCTCCGAAACCAGGGCTGGGGCGGTACGCGTTAGCGGCCTGTGACCCGTACAGTGGCCGTGTAACGCAACGTTAAGCACTCTCATGACGATCGCAGTTGGGCGCGCACCAGCAGCTCGCGGATGGTTCGACGTCCTCGATGACTGGCTCAAGCGCGACCGCTTCGTTTTTGTGGGGTGGTCCGGTCTGCTGCTCTTCCCCACCGCCTATCTGGCATTGGGAG
>JAPLID010000096.1 GCA_026389285.1 Cyanobacteriota bacterium | reverse complement strand
GATCGGGGCGACAGGATTCGAACCTGCGACCTAGTGCTCCCAAACCAATAGACAAACCCTGATCACAACTGCCGAGACCCGTTGCAGCAAGGCACTTTGTCAGAGGCTGTCATGGCCTGTCAGGACCAAAACAGCCGTTTTTCCGTACAATTGTACGAATCCTGGGCTGGGTGCTTTATGGCAGAAAGAGTCAGCCATAACCAGGCCTGGGTGAAGGGTTTTCGGGCCTCCGTTCGTACAAGTACGAGTGAGGGTTGGTGGGTGCGCGAGCACCGCGGCCGGATGCGTCTCGAGGTGAAGGCCCCCGACGGACGGATGACCTCCGTGGCCCTCCCCTTCGACTGGGTCAAGGGGCAGACCGGTGACGCGGTCGCACGGGTGCGCTCCATCTATCGCCTTGTCGGGGAAGGCCACACCCTGAAGTCAGCGGCGACCCTGGCCGCCGGGGAAGCGCCAGCAGCGCCGATCAACTGGCCTGCGGTCGCGGAGGGATTCCGGGTCCAGAAGCTCCAGCACGGCACGACTGTGAAACCAGAGACCTGGGAAGCCCACTACCTGCCTGTTGTCTCAGCAGCCGTGGAGCTCCTCTCCAGCCGGAAGGCGCCGATGAATCCAGCTGATCTGATGGATCAGTGCATTCGCTCTTGGCCACCTGGCAGCCGGACACGACAGATCCGTGCCCAGTCACTGGCTCAATTCCTTCGCTACGGCGTGCATCGCGCAGGGGTGCCTGTTCTCTGGGCCCCGCCGGCCAACCTCAGGCAGCACGTTGGCGTCAAATCCAGAGAGGCAGCGTCTGCCAGCCAGAAGGGGGATCCCTTCACCGACCAGCAGATCCTGAACCTGCTCGCAGCACTGCCCGAGGGTGCCTCAGGTCAGCGCTGGGCCGATGGCATCCGCCTGATGGCGGAGCTGGGTCTACGCCCGATCGAGCTGTTGCACCTGACGATCCGTACAGATTCTTCAACGCGGGAGCCCTACTGGTGGTGCACCTATCGCAAGCGAAGTGGTGGAGGTTCAACGGAGTCGCGCCGGCTCTTTCCTCTGCCACTGATTGGAGACGACGGTGAGGCCACCAGCTGGAACCTGCTGAAACGGTGGCAGGCCAACTTGATCGAACTGCCGCCACTGGGCGGTGGGAACAGTCCAGCTGATTGCATCAAGACCTTTTTGAACCGACAGCCGGCTTGGCGATCCCTGCGAGAGACGATGGCTGCCAACGTCCAGCGCGCTGTGCCTTACAGCTTCCGGCACAGCTACAGCCTGCGCGGGCACCAACGCGGGATCGACGCCGGCAGCATGGCCCAGGCCATGGGCCACAGCCTCGAGGTGCACTGCCGCTCCTATCCATGGGCCAGTGTCGCGGGGACGATTGCGGCCTTCGATCGGGCCAATGCCGCAGTCGCCATGGCGTCCAGCCCCTGAACGGAGGCCCGTGGGCGCCAGGTTGCGGCCAGCCCGCGAGAGTGATCACTCCCTCAGGTCATGGATTGGATGCAACTGATGACTCCCGCTTGGCTGAGCTGTGCGGGAGTGGTAGGTTGCGTTGAACTGGTTCAGCAGGGACTGATCACTCCCCTTCAGGCATGAACGTCAAGGAGCTGCGTCTCCGCCAGGTGGATGCGGTTCTCCAGGAGGCCGCCAGCCACCCCATTCCGCCACGGCCCTTATCGGGCTGGTTGCGGGCGATCCGCGAGGCGCTGGGCATGAGCTCGGCTGTGCTGGCGCAGCGGCTGGATATCTCGGCCTCCGGCTTGCGCAAGCTGGAGCAAGCCGAGGCTGCCGATGCCATCACGCTGGGCACCCTCCGCCGTGTCGCCGAAGCCCTGGACTGCGAGCTTCAGTACGTCCTGGTTCCCCGTCAGTCCCTCCGGCAGATGCGCTGGCAGCAGGCCATCGGTCGAGCCCGCGATTGGCAGCAACGTGCCAGCCGCACCATGGCCCTGGAAGCCCAGCAGAGCGAGGCCTCATCGTCGATTCAGCAGGAGCAACTCGATGAAATGGCTCAGGAGATCCTGCGCTCCGGTGGGGCCAGGTTGTGGGACTGAATGACGATCTGCCGAGCGGAGCAACCCCGCTCGATGCCGATGAACTCCATGGCCTGATCCCCACGCATCTGGTGAGCCGGAATCAGCTGAATGAATGGGAGCAGAGGAACATCCAGGCGGCTCTTTCATGGATCGAGCGGCAGCGCCGGCTGCGGCCGCTGGAGGAAGCCTGGCTGCGACGCTTGCATCGCGAGATGTTTGCTCAGACCTGGCGCTGGGCCGGGCAATACCGCAGCAGCGACAAAAGCATCGGCGCCGACTGGCGGCAGATCCGGATGCAGCTGCCTGCCCTGCTCGGTGACATCGCTTTCCAGGTGAAGCACCTGGTGGAGGAGCCTGATCTGATCGCCGTGGGGTTCCACCACCGCCTAGTAGCCATTCATCCCTTCCCGAACGGCAACGGCCGCCACGCACGGCTGATCGCCGACGTTCTGATCGAGCAGCTGGGGGCACCACGCTTTTCCTGGGGAGGAAGCAGTTCCCTTGTCAATCTCACCGCTCTGCGCCAGGACTACATCGCGGCGCTGCGTCAGGCAGACCGTGGTGACTTGAGTGCACTGCTGGCCTTTGCCAGAGCGAAGTGAAGGGGAACGGCAGCCTCCAGGGCGTGCTGCTGGTGGCGTTCCTGGATGTGCCCTGGGGCTGAGCAAGCGCCACCAGGGGCTGCGGTCGTCGTCGGCCGTGGCGGCTCTCCCGCGGCTGCGGTGCCGCTGCTCATCCGGCCCGCAGGTGATGGATCGGGAGTGCTGATCGCAAGAGATTGCCTCGCGCGACTGCGCGACAGTCCATCAGGCCTGAACCCCAGGCCGGCCGCAAAGATGGCCAGCTGGCTGTCACTCAATCGAGGTCCGTGAGCATGTGCCAGAACCCCTCAGATTCAAGCAATAGCAGCGCCTCTGCAGTGCCTAAAGTGCATTTGTACTGGTAGAATACGGGTCGCGCCAAAGGCCCCGAGCCCATCGCCTGCGGCAACGTCATCCCCTGATCTCGCCATCACGGCCGCATATGCCTGAGCGGCCTTGATGCCCCGATCAGTTGTCATCCACGGCAACTGATTCCATGGCTCTTTGTATGTCTTCCAGGCCCGTAATGGGCCCCGGTCGCTCCCTTGTGATCGCGGCCGGCGGAGGCCGTGATCTGGCCTGGCCCCATCAGCGCGTTGCCGCTGAGCTGCTGGCCCGCAGCGGCGGCCGGCTGGTCCATCTGTTGCTCCACGGCGGAGCCCGCGGAGCCGATGCCGCCATCGCCCGCGCGGCCCATCAGCTGGGCTGGTCGGCGCTGGTCATGCCCGCCGAATGGCGGCGCCATGGCCGGGCCGCCGGTCCGATTCGCAATCGGGAACTCCTCGAGCTGGCCGTTGCCCGGGCTGAGGCCCACACCTCCCCAGGTGTCTCCACCTCCGTGCTGGTGGTGGCCTTCCCCGGTGGGTCCGGCACGGCCTCGCTGGTGAGAG
>JAPLID010000077.1:2580-20254 GCA_026389285.1 Cyanobacteriota bacterium | reverse complement strand
ATCGAAACGACCCGGACGCATCAGGGCTTGATCGAGCACATCGGGGCGGTTGGTGGCGGCGACGATGATGACGCCGGTATTGCCCTCAAAGCCGTCCATCTCGGTGAGCAGCTGGTTGAGGGTCTGCTCCCGCTCGTCGTTGCCACCGCCGAGGCCGGCGCCACGTTGGCGACCGACGGCGTCGATCTCGTCGATGAAGACGATGCAGGGGGCGTTCTTCTTGGCCTGCTCAAACAAATCGCGCACCCGGCTGGCGCCGACACCGACGAACATTTCGACGAATTCCGAACCGGAGATCGAGAAGAAGGGCACACCGGCCTCACCGGCGACGGCCTTGGCGAGCAGGGTCTTGCCGGTGCCTGGAGGACCCACCAGCAACACACCCTTGGGGATCTTGGCGCCGACGGCGGTGAAACGATCGGGATTTTTGAGGAAGTCGACGACCTCTGAGAGCTCGAGCTTGGCGCCCTCGATGCCGGCCACATCACCGAAGGTGACCTGGGTCTGGGGCTCCATCTGGACGCGGGCCTTGCTCTTGCCGAAGTTCATGGCAGGGTTGCCGCCGCCGCCCTGGGCGCGCCGCAGCAGGAAGAACAGACCCCCGAGCAGCAGCAGTGGGAAGATCAGGCTGCCGACGGCCTGCTGCCAGGCAGCCGGCTCCCGGCTCGGCTGCACGGCGATGTCGACGTTGTGCTCGGTAAGCAGCTTGAGCAGGTCCTTGTCGGGGGCGAGGTTGACGACGGCGCGCTGGCCATCATTCTCGACCACCTGGGCGGTACCGCGATCTGGCGAGATCAGCACCCTTGAGATCTCGTTGCCCTGCACGGCCTCGACAAAGTCGCTGTAGCGAAGCGTGCGCGGGGCGTTGCTGCCCTGATCGGGGCGATCGAGGAAGGCCGTACCGACGGCGATGAACACGATCACCAGAAGCACGTAGAGCCCAGCGTTGCGCCAGCGTTTCTTCACGGCCCGGTCTCCTTAAATGAGGATGTAGTAAAGGAATGTTAACCGGTGCCGGGTTCGTCCCCGGCGCCCCTTGGTGTGGCTCAGGCCGCGGCCCTCAGCACCTCCACCACACTACCGAAGGCGAACCACTCCGGGATCTCCTCGCCGCCGCGCAGCATCTGGCGGAACTGGGTGCCGCTGAGCTTGCGCACGTGCAGACCCCTGGCTTCGGCGTGCTCGGCGGTGACGTAGCCCTCCTCCTCGGTGTAGACGAGGTTGAGCGACGGCACCGTTTCCATGCCCAGCTCGCCGGCGTTGTCGCGGGCGAAGTCCTGGGCCTCGTAGGGGCCGTAGAAGTCGTCGCCGCTCAGCGACGACTTACAGCCAGCCATGTCGCGGCCAATGATGAAGTGGGTGCAGCCGTAGTTCTTGCGGATGATCATGTGCTGCAGCGCCTCGCGCGGCCCGGCCATGTGCATCGAGTAAGGCAGGTAGGCCCAGCGGATCCGGGGGTTGTTGACCTCGGCAGCCAGGCGCTCGTAGGTCTGGAAGCGCACCGCACCGGAGATGTCGTCGTCCTGGGTGGGGCCGCAGGTGGGATGGACCAACACCACACCACCCTTGCTGACATTGGGCGCCTGCAGGGCGCGGGTGAACAGCTCGTAGTGGGCGCGGTGGATGGGATTGCGGCACTGGAAGGCGACCACATCCTCCCCGGGGGGCAGGGTGGCGCGCACCTCGGCGGGCGTGCGGCAGGGGAACTCGCGCGTGGGTAGCTCCAGTCCCTGAACGCGACCCCCGAAGTAGAAACGGCCCCGCTCCATGGCGATCATGCGCACGGCTGGATGCTCGAGCGAGGTGGTGCCGTAGCAGCCCTTGGCCTCCTTCACCTTGTCGGGCTCCCAGCGGCTCTCCACCGTGAACACGGCGAGCTCCTGGCCGCGATAGGTGAGCAGCAGCCGATCGCCGATGGCGATGCTGGCGTCGTCGCTGTCGAACACGATCGGCAGCCCGAACAGCAAGCCGCTGCTGGTGCGATGACCGGCGACCACGGCGTCGTAGTCCTGCTGGTGCATGAAGCCGCGCAGGGGGGAAAAGCCCCCAACCACCAGCAGCTCCACGTCACAGGCATTGCGATCGCCGCACTCGATGCGGCGATCGCAGCCCTCGAGCGCGGCCTGGCGCTGCTCGGCGGGCAGAATCAGATCCACCAGGGCGCCGCCGTGGGGCGTGATCAGCCCGCTGCTGCTGGCATTCAAGGCGGATTCGGCGATCGACATACGCTCAGAACCTCGGACTTCGATGCTGGGATTCTCCCAGACCAGCCGCAGCAGCAACCCTGGCTAGATGTCGCAGGTGGCGGATTGGCGCACAGCGAGCGGTTCGGAGAACGGCAGAGCTACTGGAGGCAGCCCACCGGCGCCAGGACCCCGACCGTCCCACCCAATCCACGCCCAGGGATGGAGCCTGAGCGATCAGCATATAGCGGTTCGCCATGAACAAGGGGGCTCTCGCCCCCTCTTGTGCAGGCCCGAAGGCGCGTTGATGGAGCCGGAAGCTCAGACCTTTTCGAGGCGGCCGAAGAGCTCACCGATGATCTTGACGTCGAAGGCGGGCCTGGTGCCCATGTCGGTGTCGGAGGGCTGGATCGCGGTGAAGACACCGGCGAACTCACCGGTCTCGGGATCGACCCGGGTGATCGACAGGTTCATCGAACCGGTGCCGTCCACATAGCGCTTGACCGTTTCACCGTTGAAGTCATCACCGGCGGGCACCAGACCCATGGCGCTGCTGTAGCCGGTGGTCAGACCGCGACCCTTGGGATCGAGGAAGTTGCTGGTGCGGTAGCTGGGGGCGCGGTAAGAACCGGTGAAGTCGGTGCTGGTGGTGAGGGAGGCGCCGGTGGCAGCAGCCAGCAGCTCTTTGCTGGAAAAGGTGAAGGGCACTTCCTCGCCACCGGGCAACAGCACGGTGATCGGCTGGAAATCAATGCCACCGAGCTCACTGAAGGTGAGCTTGTCGCCCTCGAGCTTCAGATCGCCATAGACCTGATCGAGGCTGGAGGTGAAGCGGGTGAGGATCTTGCCGGCCACGAACTGGGCCTCCTGGCGCTTGTTGGCGGGCTCGCCCTTAACGAACACCTCAGCAGGATGCATGCAGATCTCACGCAGCTGATAGCGAGCGTTGGGATCGAGCGTGATCGTGCCTCGGGCGGATTCGGAGAGGGTGGGGCAGTCGTTGGCGAGGCCGGTGTTATGGATGTCTTGATAGGTGAGATTGGCCCGATCAACAGCCTTGGCCCCGCCGCTGCATGCGGTCACCAGGGTGAGACACAGCGCCAGCACCAGTGCCAGCAGAGGACGGAAAAGCATGGGGAGACGCCGCAGGGACGGAACAGGAACTGGGCTGCCCGGGATCCTACCGGTGTCAATCGCCAACCCCTGATAGCTTTTCCAGGTTCTCAACATCCTGTATGAGAGAACCCATGAGCCAGAACAGCGATACCAGTTCCATCCCCAGTCCTGCGAACGGATCCGCCGGCCTTGATGGCGCCGCGTCCCACCTGGCTGCTCTGCAGGCTCTGGCCAACGACCTTGAAGGCCAACCCGAGCAGCTGCTCAATCTGCTGCGCCGCATCGAGCAGCTGCACCGCAGCATCCAGGACGGCCCCTTCCGCAGCAGCCTGCCCGCCAATCGCAACGCCCTGTTCCAGCTGCTGGCGGCAATGGAAGGCAGCGGCGGCTGGCCGTACATCCCCCGGCTCCAGCTGCGCACCTTCATTGATCTGCTCAACCATGAAGCAGTGACAGAGACAGGGAACCCGCCGTCTGACGAGGTTGTCGAGCCCCAGCCCGCTCATTCTTCGTCGAAGGGTTCCTGATCGACGAGATGGACATAAGGACCGCACAGATCGGGACGATGGATGGCGAGGGCGCGCAGCAGATGCCAGTCATCGAGGCCGGCGAAGGCAGAGGGATAGTCGTCCTCCTCCAATCGGCGAGCCAGCTCGGCGATGGCCTCGTCATCGAAGGCCGCAAGCCGCTCCGGGGTGATCGCCGGGCCGGTGCCACCGCCCGTGGCTGAACCGGTGCTGGATATGGATTCGGAGCTGGATTCGGAAGTCATGGAAACAGAAGAGATCGGTTCAGCGGATGAAGGGCCACGAAAGGAGCCGGGAAACGGCTGGCTACGCCCTCAACCGGTGACGTGAACGAGGCAGCAGCACCATGGTGCGCACAAACCCGGCGGACGCCAGCAATAATGGTCCGGTCGGGGAATTAGCTCAGCTGGTAGAGCGCTGCGATCGCACCGCAGAGGTCAGGGGTTCGAGTCCCCTATTCTCCATCGCCCAATCCGCTGTTCGTTGTCAACCTCACCACTGGCGAAACGCAGGCAGTCAAGATTGGCAGACCAAGGTCGGCCTGCCAGGGTTCGACTGCACGGATCCCGGACTTAGCGCATCTGCCGCAGTTTCGCCATAGCGCCCCAGCCGGCCCCCGCCCAACCCCGCAAACAAGTGAACTGGACAACGGAAGCGGAACAGCGACTGAAGGAAGTGCCCTTCTTCGTCAGGCCGGCAGTGCGTCGCAAGATCGAAAAGCTGGCCAGCGAAGCCGGACACGAACAGGTGGATGGGGCCTTCTACGACCAGGCCAAGGCCAGCTTCGGCCAGAGCTGAACCAACGATGGTGTAAAAGAGACGGAAGGGATCCTTTGACAGCTGCCTGATCGATGTCGCAATCCAAGCGTGAGCAGGTCGTCAGTCACCTTCGCTATATCCGTCAGGAGCTTCGCGAGATGCATCAAGGCGTCATGGACGATGGTCTTTTGCCGGAAGCAGGAGAAGTGCGCGGTGTGATGGCCCAGATGGAGGCCCTGCTGGAACTGCTGGAAGGCAAGGGATCGCGCAAGAAAGACAACGACGGCTGAGCGGCCTCGATTGCGAAGGCTTGACAAAGCCGTCCAGCACCCTGCAGGACGCTCCATACAGCAGCTCCGACCCTTCCCCACCTCTGATCCGACTGGATTTCTTGAATCGGTCCCCATCACCTTGCCCAGGCCTCAGGTCAGGGCTTTTTATTGGTATCCCCTATCGGTAGGGGTTCAAGGCTGCCAAGACGCCAGAGATGGTGTAAAAATACGTTTGCAGGGCAACGGGCCGGGTGATGGGGATCACCGCCGGAGTTCAATCGCCATCGGCCAAGGCCTTCGGGTCCGCCAATGCGCCATAGGTTCTGGCAACTGGCTGCCCTGCACCCCTTTCTGACCACGCATCCAGTCGAACCCTTACCGGCACACCCCTCGATCCGCCCCTTCGGAAGGAACGACCCGGCGCCCCTGAGACATCAGGGTTCTGATACCAGCCAACGGTGAAATCACTGCTGCGATGATCGGAGCCAAAAGCAATCTGGCCCTCTGAGCTACTCCTTCCGATCCCTGTTTCCGATCCGAGGCTCCAGCTCCCGATTCATGGCCCCCTCGCCACCGCGCTATCAACAGACCCGCTTCCAGCAGAGGGTCGGACAGGCTGGCAGCCTGCTGGAGAGCTGGGCGACCAACCCATGGCGCCGCCTCTCCCTGCTGACCATCGTGCTGCTGGCCGCCTTCGCGATCGGTGGCGGACTGGCCGCAATCACCGGGGCACTGAGTTACGTCGACCAGCTTTCGGCCCTGATCTGCGTGCTGGCGATTGAGCTGGCCGTGCGCCTGCGCCGACGACTGTTGCTGCGACCCGGCGATCAGCTGGGCCTGCAACTGCTGGACATGGCCCGCATCGGCCTGTTCTACGGGCTGGTGCTGGACGGGTTCAAGCTGCTCTGAAGAAATCTGTGGGCTACGCCCTTCGGGCCAAACAGCCCACCAACGATCCATCCATTGCCCGACATCGCTTGCCCCCATCTGGGTGCACGATCAGAGCCCAGGCCCTGCCGAACCACCGGCCGCCAACAAATAGAGCAGGGCCATTCGCACAGGGATGCCATTGCGCACCTGTTCCTCCACCAGACAGCAGCTCGGATCATCAAGCAACGCCCCGGCCAGCTCGACGCCGCGATTGACCGGACCGGGGTGTAGAACCGGCACCCCGGATCCGCAGAGGGCAAGCCGCTGATGGCTGAGGCCGTACTGGCGGTGATAGGCGTCGAGGCTGGTGAGCAGGTGCTGGTGCATGCGCTCCTTCTGCAGCCTCAGGGTCATCACCGCATCGGCGCCGGGCAGGGCCTGCTCAAGCGTGCGGCAGATGCGGATCGGCCCGCGCACCGCGACCGGATCAACGGCCTGACCCGGTGGCGGTGCCGCCACAAAGTAGGCGAAGGCCTCAGGCAGGAGCGTGGGCGGGCCGCAGAGCACTACCTCGGCGCCGCAGGCGCTCAGAGCCCAGAGGTTGGATCGGGCCACACGCGAATGCAGCACATCGCCAACGATGACGATGCGGCGCCCCCGCAGGCTGCCTGGGCTGGGATCGTCGGGGCTGAAGTGACGCGCCAGGGTAAAGAGATCCAGCAGGCCCTGGCTGGGATGGCTGTGCAGGCCATCGCCGGCGTTGAGCACCGAGACCCGCTCGCCACTGCGATCGAGGGCGTGAGCCAGATTGTGGGGCACGCCGGCGCAGCGATGGCGCACCACCAGCACATCGGCTCCCATGGCCACATAAGTGCGGGCGGTATCGAGCAGGCTCTCCCCCTTGCTCAAGGAGCTGGTGGAGGGCGAAAAGCTCTGCACATCGGCCGAAAGGCGCCGGGCCGCCAGCTCGAAGCTGCTGCGGGTGCGGGTGCTGGGCTCGAAGAACAGGCTGGTCATCAGCCGCCCTTGCAGCGCCGGCAGCTTGCGAGCGCCGGCCACCGGCAAAGCGCGGAAGCGCTGGGCGAGCTGCAGAACAATGGCGAAGTCGGCGACCGAAAAGGACGCCAGATCGAGCACATGGCGGTGGGTCCAGCCGCTCAAGGCTCGCCGCTCACAAAGGTTTCCCAACCGTAGTGGCTGGCTGCCCAGGCGCCAGCGCCGCCAACACGTCCGCCAGGGCATCGCAGCGGGGCCGCCGATCCCCCGGCGCCCGGCGGCTGACGGCGCGGCTGGCCCGCAGATACCAGCGCCAGGGGAGCTCCTGGGCCTGGCTGATGCCGATGCGGCTGGTCTGGACCAGGGCGGATCTGGCGGAGTTCGCCGCCCTGGGGCTCAGGAGGATGGGTTCGCCGTCGCCGCTGGCGCCCCTCCGGGGATCGCTCTCCTTGGCGGCGGCAGGAGTCGCAAGAGTGGGGGCCAACCACGTGACCAACAGAGGCGGTCGGGGCGCCAGCCAGAGGCCAGCCTCGAGGCGGGCGGGCTGGGCGTCGTGGCGGCGATCAAGATCGAAGCACCGTGCCAACAGAGCAGGGCCGGCTGCACAACGTTCGGGTGCTGCCGGCAGAGCAGCGGCCCTCAGCAGCACCCCACTGGCCCAATCAGATCGACCACACACCACGTTGACGCAGTGGTGAATGCCATAGCTCACGACCACATAAAACCGCCCAGGCTCACCAAACAGGGTTTCGTTGCTCGGGGTGCGGCGGCGATGGCCGTGGCAGGCAGGTTCGCTTTGGCAATAGGCCTCCGTTTCCACAATCACGCCCCAGAGCAACGCGCCAGAGGATTGGCGTTTCACCAGCAGGCAACCCACCAGCTCGGGGGCCACGAGGTCTGCGGGGCGGCAGAAGAAGAATTGGGGGAGGGATTGGGAGAGCGTGGTGGCTATGGGAGTGGCTTTGGTGTAAGCTAGTCAAAGCCAAGCTTTTACACACAATGGAATCAGTGATTTTTGGCGCACTACTCATTGGAATCTTTAGCGGCTGCGTGCCACTCATCTACGGATTAAATAAAAACCAACTCGCACTTGCCCTCGGTGGATTCTTCGCCTGCATCGTAAGCGGCTTTGTGCTCGGAGCACTTCTGGCATTTCCCATGGCGGGCTTATTCTTCTTTTTTATCAGGAATAACTCTAAATCCACCAGGAATGACTAACTAAGCCTATTTCCCAAAGCACTCAAGCCAGCACACATGAATAAGCTACTTATCTCGGCACTGGCAATCACATTTGCCAGTATTCCAAATACAGCCAAAGCATATCCACCTGTAGAAATGGAAGCCTGCATGAAAGAGGCAATACAATCAACGGCGGCAAAAGGGCTTGACTACACCGCACGACAGCTTCAGAGCTATTGCCATTGCGCTCTCACGCTTGTCATAGATGAAGGGCAGGGCACAACGTCATCAACCAAATACTGCAACAGAAAATATCTCTAACAAAGCTCCTTCCATGCCTTCCTCAAAATGGATGAGAGACAATCGCCCGCCGTCTTAGCCCTTAACCTCATCATCAACTGCTCTAGCATTTTTATTTCATCTGCTGACAGCTTGATTTGATATAACTTCACCTGGCTGCCTCCAGTCGCTGCAGCTTCTCTGCAATCGCTTCTCTACAAAATGCCGAGATATTCAGGCAACGGCTTCTCTTCAGCAGCAACAGTGCCTGATGGAGCTGCTGGGCGTCGCCTTCTGGGTAAGTGATGGTGAGTTGATTTCTTCTCATTTCTTTTGGGTTGATAGGTCGCTGTTGAATGGGTCAAGGGCAATCAGCTCCAGGTTGGTCTGTTTTCCCAAGTAGCTGCTGATACGTCTGTAATCGGGCTCGTCAGGGTTGATGCGTTGGATGTCTATGGATTTCCACTTGGATAATGCCTTGACCTTATGGGGCAATCTCTGGTGAAACAGGGTTTCCATCTCATATTGGGTATTTAGGCTTGCTGGCAGCTTCTCCACAATCAAGTGCGTGTGAAACTGACCTGTGCCCTGGTGGCTGGTTTCGTGGAAAAACAGCATTCGTGGATAGGGGATAGGGATATTCGCCAGCACCTTTGATGGACTTATCACGGTATTGAAAGATGATGCGGTGGAGTTTCCGCTTCAGGTCGGCAACATCTTGGAGTAACTCATCTTCCTTGCTGTGGTGGTCTCGGTAGTGAAAGCTGATGAACCACCAGGGGTTGATGCTGTGGAGCTGGTCGTGGATGAGGCATTTGATATTCCGTTTCAGCCGTTGAGCTTGCCTGCGCTCTTGTTGTTGTATTGAAGTCATTTGATTTTCTCCTTTTTCTTCTCACGCTGAAGCACTGGCACACCCTTGGGCTTCCAGCACATCTCTTCTGTTAGTTGCTCGCAGCTGTCGCTTCTCAATCCACCGAGTAAGCACTACGGGCAGTGATTATTTATGCGAGTTGTTGTTTTTACAGGGTCTCGCTATGGGGATTTACTGACACGCCAATATCCGCAGGCAAAGACAACAAGGGCGACACTTCACGCAGGCTTGTTTTTATTACTATTTACTTTCTGTATCGCGTAGGGGCGCACCCACTTTTATAGCTTAGCAATAAGCATCCTTTTTGGTTTTTCTTTCACGCTGTCTGCCAACTCGGCATCTTCAATCTGCCTGTTGGTTTGGCATAGGTATCCAGCAGCATCTTGGTGGAGTGCCCTGCCGCCGCTGCCAAATCAGCAGGGGAGTTTCCCATTGCCAAAGCGTGACTGAGAAAACTATGGCGTTGGGCGTAGAGGCGGCGGGGCTTCAATCCACAACGCTCCAGGCTGCGGTGCCACACACGACCCACCAGATGGTCGTAGATATTCGTGTGGCTGGTTGGGGTGACAAACACCAGCCCATAGGGGTCGTAAATCCCCAGTTGCTTCATCTGCTCCTGGTGTTGCCTCAGGGTCTCAAGCACCTGGGGCGTCAGTGGCACCACACGCTCCCTGCCTGTCTTGGTGGGCGCCCAACTGTGCTGACCTGAGTTGTAGCCATCACGCCTCAAGCTCTTGCTTATCAGCACTTCTCCATCCACCCACCTCAGGCAATCCCAGGTCAGACCCCTGATTTCGGCATTTCGCAGCCCAGTGCTGAGCCACAGCAGAAACAGCGGGTAATACCAAGGCTCGTTGGTCTCCAGGTCAGCAAGCACCGCTTGGATTTCTTCCACGCTCAGCACATCGCTCTGCACTGACCGCCGCTGCCACTTCAGCTTGTGAGAAAACAGGTGGCGGTTGCCCCCAGAGCACTGGCGGTAGTGGGTCATCAACCCAGCAATCGTGCAATCGCTCAAACCCTCTGCCCGTAACCACCCCAGAAAGCCTTCTGCGTCACTGCGGTTACGGATGGGCTTCCCGTATCGCTGCAGCAGCCTGTAAGCGTGAATGGCAGCAGCCTGGCGTTTTGTCTCTGCCCGCACCCTCAGTGCCTCCAGCAGCCCCACCTCCTTGCCGTTGATGAGGGGTAGATACGCCATCAGGCTGCGGTCAAAGGTGCCCTGGCAGTAGTCGCTCCAGATTTGGGCGGCGATGGCGTGAGCTTTGGCGACCGCTACGGGGTCACTCCAGCGACCCAGGCGGTTGATGAAGGCATCACGCCCATCAATCCTCACCCTCACCTGCAGGCTGCCGTTGTTGTTTCTCAGGGAAGGTGGTTTCTTCAAGGGGTGCCGCTGCTGCTGACACCACGGCTACGGCTGCACCACTGACAAAGCCAAGCCAGCCAACTGGGCTTGTAGCCCTTCGTAGCCCTAAGGGTCTCTGGGAGGAAAAATCTGGGAGTTTTTGGGGCAGTGGCTTGGAAGTTGGCTGGGCGACCCGTTGGCAGCACTGCAATCTCAAGCCCAGCCTGAGGGCACTGAAGTCAGGGCTCGCTTGACGCAGTGGTGAATGCCGTAGCTCACATAGACATAAAACCGCCCAGGCTCACCAAACAGGGTTTCGTTGCTGGGGGTGCGGCGTCGGTAGCCGTGGCAGGCGGGCTCTGCTTGTGAATACGCCTCCGTTTCCACGATCACCCCCCAGAGCAGCTCGCCTGAGGGTTGGCGTTTCACCAGCAGGCAACCGATGAGCTCGGGAGCGACCTGCTCGGCGGGGCGGGCGAAGAAGGCCGGGAGCAGGTGAGAGAAGGGGCTGGTGGCGATGGCCGTGAGTTGACGAACTGCTGCCGAATGCTCGCAGGCGAGCAGAAGTGCATCATCGCAGGCAATAAAGTTTGCAGACTTTGTGCGGTGTCGAAAGATCAACTGCAAGCATTGCTGGCCCAATTAAAAGAGGATGTAGGGCTGCAAGAGAAACTCAAAAGTGCCGCAGATCTTGATGCGGCCGTAGTCATTGCCCATGAAACAGGGTTTGAAATTACCAAGGAAGGCGTTGAACGGTGCCGCTCGGCATTGACAGCGCTTGCTGCCGATCACCCATCCTGAGGCTCCTGGCTGGACTCAGACACATTGAACGCTGAGAAGGCCTCCACCCATCGCCTTGAATGGCCCGATGGCTGACCTCCGCATCCCCGTTTCGATCGGCGAGCTGGTCGACAAGATCACCATTCTTGAGATCAAGCTGCACATGCTCCAGGGCGATGCTCTGGAACATGTGCAGCGGGAACTGGGCCTGCTGCGGGAGGTGCTCGCCGCGGCCGCGCTGGTGATCGATCCGCAGTTATGGCGCGAGCTGGAGGCGATCAACCGTTCGCTCTGGCGGATCGAGGATGACATCCGCGAACTGGAACGGCTCGGCAGCTTCGGCGATGCGTTCATCGCCCTGGCCCGCTCGGTGTACCGCAGCAACGACCACCGCGCCCAGCTCAAACGCCTGATCAACGAGCAGCACGGCTCCCTGATCGTGGAAGTGAAGGGCTATGCGCCCTATTGAGCGGCTGAAAGCCGGAATGACTGGGCGGACGCGACCCCACCCAGCCGGCCGTGGCCCCAAGCCCGCCTGATTCGTCCAACTCCTGCCGGCGCCCCTGTTGCGAAACGCCATCGCAGGCTCAGCGCAGCCCCCCTTCTGACCAGACTGCGCAGCAGAAACCCGATCGTCGCCCACACCCCCATGGACTTCAGCACCTTCAACCTCGGCACCGTGCTGCTGGCCGGCAGCGGCCTGTTCTGCCTGGCCACCCTGTTCTTCGGCACCAAGGGCGGTTTCTACGACAGCGACGACTACGACGGCAACGGCACCGCTCACTGAGCCGGCCCCTGAGCCTCTCCTTGCCGCTTAGGTTCAGGAACTACCCAGGCGCTCCGCCTCGGGGCAGTCCCCGGTCGTGACAATGTCATCGCAGCCCAGGCTGCGGCTGACGCTGGAGAGGCGGGTGCTGACGGCGCCGATCGAACTGAGGCGAACACTCAGTTCCCAGCTCGAGCACTCGTCCTCATCGTCGTCCTCATGGCGCAGGGTGACCATGTCGCCGACGATCTCGACGATCAGGGCATCCTCGATCCAGCATTGCTGGTCCTGCAGATAAATCCAGACAGGACGTTGCTCCTGAAAAAACCGATCAAGCTTGTCCTGCAGCATCGGAACGCCGCGAATAGGGTCAATACTAAGCAGCTCGGGCCCCAGGGCCGTGTTCAGGATGACCGAATCGACCGCCCTCGCCCCTGACCCCAGCACTGCCACCGGCACGCCCAGCAGCCTTGAGGCAATCCGGCTGCAGCTGCGCAGCTGGCCGGAGGTGGAGGAGTATCTGCTGCGCTGCAAAGGGGTGATCGTGCCCCTGGGCTCCACCGAACAGCACGGCCCCACCGGGGCCATCGGCACCGATGCCCTCACCGCCGAAGCCGTGGCCCTGGCGGTGGGACGCCGCACCGGCGTGCTGGTGACTCCGGCCCAGGCCTTCGGCATGGCCGAACACCATCTCGGCTTCGCCGGCACGATCAGCCTGCAGCCCTCGACCCTGCTGGCGGTGCTCCACGACGTGGTGTTGTCGCTGGCGCGCCATGGCTTTGAGCGCATCTACGTGATCAACGGCCACGGCGGCAACATCGCCACGGCCCGGGCGGCCTTCGCCCAGGCCTATGGCACAGCCGCCAGCCGCGGCCTACCGGGCGCCGATCGGCTGCGTTGCCGCCTGGCCAATTGGTTCACCGCCGGCTCCGTTACCCGGGAAGCCCGCACGCTTTACGGCGATCGGGAAGGCCACCACGCCACCCCCAGTGAAATCGCCCTGACCCTGTACCTGGAGCCGAGCCTGGCCAGCAAGCAGCGCCCCCTGCCGGAGGCGGCCCCGGCCGGGCCGATCCATGGCCCCGAGGATTTCCGTCGCCGCCATCCAGACGGCCGCATGGGCTCCGATCCGTTTCTGGCCCAGGCCGAACACGGCGAGCGCTTCCTGGAGCTGGCGGCCGACGCCCTGGCCGAGGATCTGCGCCAGTTCCTGACCGAGACGGAGCCGGCGGACTGAGACCCTTCCGGGGCTAGCGTCGGCGGCAAGAGCAGCAGCCAGCCCGCAGCCGACACCATGAGCAGGATCACCGCCGACGACGTCCGCAAAGTGGCGCAGCTGGCCCGGCTGGAGCTGCCCGAGGAGAAGATCGCCACCTACACCGGCCAGCTGGAGCGGATCCTCGCCTATGTCGCCCACCTGGAGAAAGTGGACACCGAGGGGGTTCCACCGACGACCCGGGCCGTGGAAGTGGTCAATGTGACCCGCGCCGATGTGGTTGAGCCGACGCCCGTGCGGGACGACCTTCTCAACCTGGCGCCCCAACGAGAGGGCGATTTCTTCCGGGTGCCGAAAATTCTTGGCGACTGATTAAGCTCAGCGAATTGTTCTTCAGCGCGGGCTGGGCGATACCGCCGTGCGGTGCAGAAGCTCGAGCATGCGACGGCGGGCATGGCGGGTGGGCATCAGACCGGCCAGGGGCCGCAGGCGGCTGCGACGCTTCTTGTGGCTGCGGACGCCCAGGAAAATGTCGTAGAGAAAGTTGAGCAGATCACTGCGTGTTTCGAACATGCCGAGGCGCTGCGGTGAGCCCTTGGCATCGAGTAGATGGCGCGTGGCGTGATAAGCGGGGCGGTATTCGAACCAAGGAATCGAAGGCCAGAGATGGTGGATCAGGTGATAGTTCTGACCCATGATCAGCCAGTTCATCAACCTGCCGGGATAGACGCGGGAGTTGTGCCAGCGATTGCGCGACTGGAACGGTCGATGGGGCAGGTAATCAAAGAACAGACCCAGGGTCACGCCCACCATCAGCGCTGGCGCGAACCAGCAGTTGAAAACGAACTGCAGAAAACCGAATTTCGCCGCGGTCACCACAATCGACACGAACACCGCCCTGGCGATCGCCCATTCCAGCAACTCATAACGACGCCAGAGCCGGCGGCGGAAGAAGAAAATCTCGTGATAGAAGAAACGTGGGGCGATCAGCCACAGCGGCCCGAAGGTGCTGACGATGTGATCCGGATCGTTCTTGGGATCATTGACGTGGGCGTGGTGCTGCAGATGCACCCGGGTGAACACCGGGAAGCTGAACCCCAGCAGCAGCGCCGCTCCATGGCCCATCACCGCGTTCCAGAAGCGATTGGGGTGGGCGGCGTTGTGGCAAGCGTCGTGAATGACGGTGCCCTCCAGATGCAGGGCCAGAAAGCCCAGCGCCAGCAGGGCCGGCAGGGGCCAGTGCGCCCCGAACCAGCCCCAGATGGTCAGAGCTGCCAGGGCATAGCCCCCCAGGAACAGCCCCAGCGTGGGGTTGAGGGCGGCGGGCCTATCAAGGTACTCCTTCGGAACGCTCTGAACGGCGGTCGTGGGACGGCGGACCATGGCCGGAGAGGGGAGAGTGTGCGTTTGCGTCATCTCCCTACCGGGTGTACGGAATCGCCATTGGAGGCAACACACTACGCAACAACTCAGCCAAACCGCTGGCGACCGGCCGCCGCGGAGCGTGGTCACAGTGGACGACCGAAGCGAGGGGCCAAGGCTCGACAGCCTCAGAACCGCCAGGCGTAGCCGTAACAGCCAGCGATGTTGATGCCCACCGGGGGACTTGAACCCCCACAGCCGCAGCCACTGGAACCTAAACCCAGCGCGTCTACCAATTCCGCCAGATGGGCGCAGAGCAACTCTACGGGTCGCCCTCAGAATGGGCTGAACCAACGCTCCCGCCATGCTCGCCACCGTTGGGGGAACCCTGGCCCTGCTGCTGGGCCTGCTGCTGCTGCTGCTGCCCCTGCTGGCCACTGAACTGAGCCGCCCGCGGGATTCGGTCTGGGGCGCCGTGGTGCTGCTGCTGGGGCTGGTGCTGGTGACCAGCGCCGATCGACTCACCGGAGCGCCGATGCTGGCCGTGCTCTGCGGCGGCCTGCTGATCGGCCGGCTGGGCAGCGAAGTGGGTCAGGCCCGCTGGCGCCAGCTGACGGACGAGGAACGGCAGCTGCTGGTCTCGAGCGAGCGCTGGAACCGCAGCGTGCAGCAGCTCACAGCGTCCTTCAGCACCCTGCTCACCCAGGCCAGTGTCCTGGTCAGCAACCTGGGGGGCCGGCTTCCCAGCCGGCCCCACCAACAGCAAACGCTGGGTGCGGCCCGAACTGCCGGAGACGGCCAGCCCTCAGAAGCCGGCCAGCCTCGAGGAACCGCAGGAGGGGATGGAGCCAGCGGCTCTGCCTGAGGAACCAGCCGTGCAGGCGGCGCCGTCGCCACCGTCCAGCGATGCCAGCGCCGCAGCGGAACCAGCCACCGCTGTGGTGCGGGACTTCGCGGAGATCTCCGCCCTGCTGGCCGCCGCGCCGGCGCCGGAGGGCGAGACCAGCGAGGCGGGATAATCCCACCCTGCTGCCCTTTCGAGGCGCCGTGACCGTCAGCCCCGCCTCAACACCTTCCCGGGATCCAGCAGCCGGCTCCGGCAGCCGGGGTGCCAGCCAGCCAGGCACCTACAAAGACACCCTCAACCTGCTGCAGACCCCGTTCGCGATGCGGGCCAATGCCCGCCAGCGGGAGCCCGAACTGCAGCGCTTCTGGCAGGAGCGGGGCCTGTACGAGCAGCTCAGCCGCAACAACGCCGGCGCCGTGTTCACCTTGCACGACGGGCCGCCCTACGCCAACGGCGCCCTGCATGTCGGCCACGCCCTCAACAAGATTCTCAAGGACATCATCAACAAGCACGCCCTGCTCCAGGGCCGGCGGGCGCGGTTCGTGCCCGGCTGGGACTGCCATGGCCTGCCGATCGAACTAAAGGTGCTGCAGAACCTGAGCAGCGAGGAGCGCCGGGCGCTGACGCCGATCAGCCTGCGCCAGAAGGCCCACGCCTATGCCCTCGAACAGGTGGAGCTGCAGAAGGCCGGCTTTCGCCGCTGGGGCATCTGGGCCGACTGGGACGCTCCCTATCTCACCCTGCAGAAGCCCTACGAGGCCGCCCAGATCGGCGTCTTCGGCCGCATGGTGCTGGCCGGCCACATCTACCGAGGCCTCAAACCGGTGCACTGGAGCCCCAGTTCACGCACGGCCTTGGCCGAGGCGGAACTGGAGTACCCCGATGGCCACACCTCCCCCAGCGTCTACGTGGGCTTCCCGGTGGTCTCCCTGCCCTCCGCTCTGGCGGGACAGCTGCGGCCCTTCGGCATCGAAGGCCCCACCGACCACGGCCATCGCGAGCAACTGTTCGTGGCGATCTGGACCACCACCCCCTGGACCCTGCCAGCCAACCTGGCGGTGTCGGTGAACGGGGAGCTGGAGTACAGCTTTTGCCGCGACGGCAGCGCCCCGGCATCGGCGCCGCGCTTCCTGCTGGTGGCCAGGGAGCTGGTGGAGTCGCTGCAGACCAGCCTGGACCGGCCGCTCGAACCGCTGCTGACGGTCAAGGGAGCGGAGCTGGAGGGGATCAGCTATCGCCATCCGCTGCTGGATCGCACCAGCCCGCTGGTGCTCGGCGGCGATTACATCACCACCGAATCGGGCACGGGCCTGGTGCACACGGCTCCCGGGCACGGGGTCGACGACTTCAACACCGGCCGCAAATACGGCCTGCCTGTGCTCTGCCCCGTCGATGAAGCCGGCAACCTCACCGATGAGGCGGGACCGTTCGCCGGCCTGAACGTGCTCAAGGACGCCAATGCGGCGATCATCGCCGCCCTGCGCGATGCCGGCGTGCTGCTAGCCGAACAGCGCTATGAGCACCGCTATCCCTACGACTGGCGCACCAAGAAACCGCCCATCTTCCGGGCCACCGAGCAGTGGTTCGCCTCAGTGGCAGGCTTCCGCGACCAGGCGATGGCGGCGATCGCGCAGGTGAGCTGGCTACCCGAGAGCGGCCGCAACCGCATCGAGGCGATGGTGCGCGACCGCGGCGACTGGTGCATCTCCCGCCAGCGCACCTGGGGTGTGCCGATTCCGGTCTTCTATCACCGCGAAACCGGCGAAGTGCTGCTCAATGCCGAGAGCCTGGCCCACATCCAGGCCCTGTTTGCCGAGCACGGCTCCGACATCTGGTGGCAGCGCGACGAAGCCGGGCTGCTGCCCCCCTCCCCAAGGGCAGCGACACGATGGATGTCTGGTTCGACTCCGGCTCCTCCTGGGCGGGGGTGCTGGGCGGACTGGACAGCGGAGCAGACGGGGGGGGGGGCACCCCTGCCACCACGGCAGCTGGCGACGGGGCGTTAGCGGCTGCCGATGTTGCTGCTGCAGGAGGCCATGCCGGCCTGAACTACCCGGCCGATCTCTACCTGGAGGGCTCGGACCAGCACCGCGGCTGGTTCCAGAGCAGCCTGCTCACCTCGGTGGCGGTGAACGGCACGGCGCCCTACCGCACGGTGCTCACCCACGGCTTCACCCTCGACGAGAAGGGCCGCAAAATGAGCAAATCCCTCGGCAATGTCGTCGATCCGGCCGTGCTGGTGGAGGGGGGCAAGAACGAAAAGCAGGAGCCTGCCTACGGGGCCGATGTGCTGCGCCTGT
>JAPLID010000077.1:0-2543 GCA_026389285.1 Cyanobacteriota bacterium | reverse complement strand
CCGGCCACCGATGCGGTGCCGATCACCGAGCTGCCTTTGCTGGATCGCTGGATGCTGGAGCGCACCGCCAGCCTGATCGAGGAGGTGAGCGCCGACTTCGAACGCTTCGAGTTCTACCGCTTCTTCCAGGCCCTGCAGAACTTCTGCGTCGTCGATCTCTCCAATGTCTACCTCGACATCGCCAAGGACCGGCTCTACGTCAGTGGCGCCAGTGACGCCCGTCGCCGCAGCTGCCAGACGGTGCTGCAGCTGGTGGTGGAGCGGCTGGCGGGGCTGATCGCGCCGGTGCTGTGCCACATGGCCGAAGACATCTGGCAGAACCTGCCCTACCCGGTGGCGGAGGCCTCGGTGTTCGAGCGGGGCTGGCCGACGGCACCGGCGGAGTGGGCGGCCGCCGAGTTGCTGGCGCCACTGCAGCGGATCCTGGAGCTGCGCGCCCAGGTGAATCGCCAGCTGGAGCGCTGCCGCAGCGAAGGCACGATCGGCTCCTCGCTGGAAGCCCAGGTGCAGCTGGAGATCGACGACAGTGCTGACGCGGGCGACAGCAACGGGGACGACAACAGCGAAGTCGGCCGGACCGTCTCCCTGAGCGAAGCCCTGGCCCTGGTGCAGGCCAGCGACCATCCCCAGGTGGACAACCTGGCCGACTGGCTGCTGGTGTCGGCTCTGCAGATCGGCGGTGAGGCTCCCACCGCGGTGGTGGCCGAAGCCAGCGAGGCGGGAGTGACGGTGCGCATCGCCCGCGCCGAGGGCAGCAAGTGCGCCCGCTGCTGGCACTTCGAAACCGACATCGGCCGTTATCTGGCGCACCCCAGCCTCTGCGGCCGCTGCGTGGCGGTGCTGGGCTGAGCTTCGATCCTGGGAGTAGGCGCCTGTTACGGAATCCAGCGCAGCAGCAACCCAACCTGGACCGTCTGCAGCGCCAGCGCCGCGACAGAGAGACCCAAGAGTGTGAATCGGAAGAAGAGCGTGCGTCGGGCGACCTGATCGCCTAGGGAGGCGAAAACCGGGAAGCAAGAGCCCGCATAACGCGGAAAACCCACCATGCCCAACAGGAACGACGGGGCAATCCACAGCAGACTGAAGAGCCGCCACCCCCAGGGTTGGTTCGACCAGCCCAGCAGCAGCAGCGTCAGGGCCACCACTCCCGCTGCGAACTGAATCCATGGGAACCCCCCCACTGAAGACAGCAGGTTGAAGAGTGTGACTTCCCCCCAGGCCTGCTTGGCCTGCACCCAGATCAGGGGGTTACCGGTAATAGCCATCATGTAGCCCGACCAGAGCAGCAGCACGACCAGGCTCGGGGCCAAAATCCTGAGGGCCCTTCTCCTGCCTTCTCCTGAGCTGAAGGCCTCGCCAGCCAGAGCGAGGGCGACGGCAAGCCCGTTAGGACGAGCCAGGGTGGCAAGGGCCGCCAAGAGGGAAGCCAGGCGCCAACGGCCCTGCCAGCGTGCCAGGAAAGCACCGCTGGAGCAGACCAGGAGCAGGCCCTCCGGATACAGCATCGAGTAGACGACTGATCCCGGAGAAAAGGCCAGGAACCAGCAAGCCCAGTCCGCCGCGGTCTTCCCCGAGAGGCGGCGCACCAGAGCGTGGGTGAGGCCCAGACCCACCAACAAGGCAAGGTGACCTACCACCAAGCCGACGGTTAACCGCGACAAACCCAGGTTTCGTCCCAGGGCCAGCCACAGCGGAAACAGTGGGAAGAAGGGGAAGGGCGTCTGCACGGGCATGTGCAGATCGGCAGGATCTGCCGAGGCCGAGATGGCATGGGCCCAGGTGAAGCCTTCCCGGGCGATCTGCAGGTACCAGTTGCCATCCCAGGCTGAGAAGACCTGCTTCAACGGGATGCTGCGGGCAAGACCACCAATGACCAGGATCAGGTCCACGAACAGTCGGGACGCGAGCCACGAGCCAAGGACCGCCGCAGGAAAGGCATGCTCCCGCAGCCAGCCGATCGTGGAGATCCAGGGAGACCGTTCCACCGCCGCCGCCAGCATCCGTGAGGGCTTCATGGAACCATGCCAGCCCGGAACGGAGATCGGAGCGCTTGTTTGGCGCACCTGTTGCGGCCGCTGCGTGGCGGTGCTGGGCTGATGGGATGGGCTCGGGAGAGGCCGGCGCGTCGAGGTTGAGGGCCATACCTGGCTCCCGTGGCTCCATGCTGGCCGGCAGGCCCTGGAGCGATTGGATCCAGCGCTACGGCCCGAGCCACCAGCACCCGATCAATCAGGCCTGCCACCTGATCGGAATCCCGCTGATCGTGGTCTCCCTGGGCCTGGCAGCCCTCGGCCTGGCCAGGCCGGCAAGGGGAAGCCCACCGATCGCGGCAGGCACGGGCTGGAGCCAGCCGATGGCGGCGCCCCGGCCGGGGCTCGGCTCAGAATGGCCCGATGGCGATCATCCGGGCCGAAGCACTGTCCAAGACCTACCGGGTGGCCGACAAGCAGCCGGGTCTGGCCGGCACCCTGCGCCATTTCGTGCAGCGTCGCCATCGCGATGTGGCGGCCGTGAAGGCGGTGAGTTTCACGATCGAAGCCGGC
>JAPLID010000188.1 GCA_026389285.1 Cyanobacteriota bacterium | reverse complement strand
GGGTCGGAGCCGGTGGCGATGATCACCTCCCGGGCCGCATGCACCCGCTCGACGCCGCTGGCTTCGCGCACCGCCACCCGCTGGGGCCCCTCCAGGCGCCCCTTGCCCCGCAGGATCGTGGTGCCGGAGCGCTCCAGACTTTTGGTGAGATTGGTGCGGATCGTCGCCACCAGCTGGGCGGCGTGATCGGCGATCTTCTGGCGCTCGAACCGCACCGGTGCCGCATGGATGCCGAAGCCCTTGAGGTGCTCGGCATCGGCCAGCTCCCGCACCCTGCCGCTGGCCGCCAGCAGCGCCTTGGAGGGCACGCAACCCCGGTTGACGCAGGTGCCGCCCATGTCGCGGGATTCGACGATCGCCACCTTGAGGCCGTGATCGGCGGCGTGTTTGGCCGCATCAAAACCGCCGTAGCCGGCGCCGATGACGATCACATCGAAATCGAAGGAACCAGAAGCTGCGGTCACCGGGGGCTGCTGCGCTTGTTGCCCGGCATTCTCCCCCCTCAGGTGGCCGCAGGCGCCGCGCCGCGCTGCTGGCGCTGACGCCAGCGCTCCAGCAGCAGCGGCGCCGCCGCCACCGCCACGTTCAACGATTCCACCGCCTGGCTGTGGGGAATGGTGACGCTGCGATCGGCGAGAGCCGCCAGATCCTCGGCCAGGCCGGCCGCCTCATTGCCCAGCAACAGCACCGTGGGCCGGCTCCAGTCCAGCTCCCAGTAGGGCTGGCCGGCACCGGCCCTGGTGGCCAGGCGCTGCAGGCCGGCCGCCCCCGCCCCCAGCAGCCGCTGGCGCAGCCCTTCGTGATCGAGCCGCTCCAGCGGCAACGCCAAGGCCGCACCACTGGAGGCGCGCAGCACCTTGGGGGCGTAGGGATCGGCGCCATCGGCCAGCCACACCTGCTCGACGCCGGCCGCCAGGGCCGTGCGCAGCAGGGTGCCGAGATTGCCCGGATCCTGCAGCCGGTCCAGGGCCAGCACGAAGCCCGGGCTCGGGTTGATCGCCGGGCTGGGGGGCTCGCCGCAGGCCACCACGCCATCGGGGCTTAGGGTGGTGGCCACCGCCGCCAGCACCTCGGCCGTGGCCGGCTGCAGCCGCGTGACCGTCGGCAGAGCCGCCACGAGCGCGCCATGGCAACTGAGCCATTCGGGAGTGGCCAGCACCAACTCCAGGTTCAGCTGCAACCGCAGGGCCTCCTGCAGCAGGTGGGTGCCCTCCAGGAGCAGCCGCTGCTGCTGCCTACGGCCGCGGGGTTCGTGCAGATCGCGCAGCCGGCCCACGAGTGGGTTGCGGCGACTGCTGATCGGTTCGGAATCAGAAGCTCTGGTGGTGGCGGACATGCAGCTTGTCCTTCAGGATCAACTCCTTGTCTTGGAGATCGATGCCCCTGACAGCGGCAATCTGACCTTCCAGACCCTGGGCCTGAAGATTTTCGACCAACTTGCGCAGAAGAACATCTTCGACCGTGTTCTGGTCAAAGGCGTCGGGCGTAAGGCTCTCGAGGAACTTGCCCACTTTGGTCGCCATGAACTCCGAAGAGTTGGTGATCTTGAGAACAATCATGTGGTGGGTGATGCGGATGGGGAGACTTGAACTCCCACGACATTGCTGCCACTAGTACCTGAAACTAGCGCGTCTACCAATTCCGCCACATCCGCAGGCGTGATGCCGCAGCGGAAGCCGCGACGACCATCTCACCATAAAACATCGAGGGCACCCCGGGCGCGCAGCCGACGGATCGGCCCCCTGTCAGGACAAGCCAGTTTGAGCGGCGGCCGCCTAGACGGTGTCGCCAATCATTGTCAAGATCTCCAGACCAGATCACCTGTGCGGACAGCCGAACCATGACCAGTGCCGCCGGCCCCACGTCCGTCAAAATCGCCGGCAACCTTTCACTGCTCGACATGGCTCCGGCAGCCTCCCTCGGCCAGCCCCGGCTCGAAATCCTCGGCGGTCGCCCCCTCTCCGGCGAGATCCTGGTCAGCGGCGCCAAGAACTCCGCTCTGGTGCTGATGGCGGCCTGCCTGCTCACCCGCGACACCCTGCGGCTGCGCAACGTGCCGCCGCTCACCGACATCACCGGCATGGGCGAGATCCTGGGGGCCCTCGGCGTCCTCGTGAAGCGCAGCGGCGACAGCATCGAGCTCAACGGCGATCACCTCACCAAGGCCGCTCCCCCCTATGAGCTGGTCAACAGTCTGCGGGCCAGTTTCTTCTGCATCGGCCCCCTGGTGGCCCGCATGGGCATGGCCCAGGTGCCCCTGCCGGGCGGCTGCCAGATCGGCTCCCGCCCCGTCGTCGAGCACGTCAAGGGTCTGAAGGCCCTCGGCGCCCAGGTCACGATCGAACACGGTGTGGTCACCGCCGTCGTGCCCGGCCGCGGCCATCGCCTCACCGGCGGCCACATCCACCTCGACTGCCCCAGCGTCGGAGCCACCGAAACCCTGATGATGGCGGCCACCCTGGCCGATGGTGAAACCACCATCGACAACGCCGCCCAGGAGCCTGAGGTGATCGACCTGGCCCGGCTGCTGATCGCCATGGGCGCCAAGATCCGTGGCGCCGGCAGCCCCACGATCACGATCGTCGGCGTCGAGCGCCTGCACGGCGCCGACTACGCCGTCATCCCCGACCGCATCGAAGCCGGTACCTTCCTGCTGGCCGCCGCCATCACCCGCTCGCTGCTGCGAGTCGCCCCCGTGGTGCCCGAGCATCTCGGCGCCGTGCTCACCAAACTGGAGGAGGCCGGCTGCCGCATCGAACACGACGGCCTCGGTGTCGTGATCGACGCCCAGCGCATCACCGCTGTCGACCTGCGCACCCAACCCTTCCCCGGCTTCCCGACCGATCTGCAGGCGCCCTTCATGAGCCTGCTGGCCACCGCCGAAGGCACCAGCATGATCGTCGAGAACATCTTCGAGAACCGCCTCCAGCACGTGGCTGAGCTGCAGCGCATGGGGGCTTCGATCCGCATGCAGGGCAACACCGCCTTCATCGAAGGCGTGGCCCGCCTCAGCGGCGCCCCGGTTCATGGCACCGACCTGCGCGCCTCGGCCGCCATGGTGCTCGCCGGCCTCGCCGCCGAAGGCACCACCACCGTGCGCGGCCTGGAGTTTCTCGATCGCGGCTACGCCGATCTCGAAGGCAAGCTCAACGGCGTCGGCGCCCAGATCCGTCGTCTCCACGACGAACCCGCCTGCCTGCCGATGGCGGCCTGAGGCCAGCCGGGGCCGCGCTAAACCGCCCCCATAGCCCAGTCAGGACCTACTATCCCCATACGCGGGAGCGTGCCGGAATTGGTAGACGGACTCGACTCAAAATCGAGCGCCTTCGGGTTTGTGGGTTCGAGTCCCACCGCTCCCATTCACTCTTCGAAGACCTGCGCCACACCCGAGGGTGCCGCCTCTTCCCCATCTTTCTCTGCCTGTCCAAGGTGTCTGCGGCCCTGACCAGTACTGATGCTTCAGCGGTGATGGGCACCTACTCCCGCTATCCGCTGGAGCTGGTGCGGGGCAAAGGCGTCTGGCTGTATGACAGCCAGGGGCGTCGCTATCTCGACGCGGTGGCCGGCATCGCCGTCTGCACCCTGGGCCACAGCGATCCGGTGCTGCGCCGGGCGCTGTGCCGCCAGCTCGGCAGGCTCCAGCACGTCTCCAACCTCTACCGGATCCCCGAGCAGGAGGCCCTGGCCCGGGCGATCTGCGAGCGCAGCGCCGCCGATGCGGTCTTCTTCTGCAACTCCGGCGCCGAGGCCAATGAGGCCGCGATCAAGCTGGCCCGCAAACACGGCCACACGGTGCGCGGCATCGAACGCCCCCTGATCCTCACCGCCCAGGCCAGCTTCCACGGCCGCACCCTGGCCGCCGTCACCGCCACGGGTCAGCCGAAATACCACCAGGGCTTCGAGCCGATGGTGGAGGGCTTCCGCTATTTCCCCTACAACGACACCGCCGCCTTCGAAGCCCTCTTGGCCGACTGCGAGGCCACAGGGCCGCGGGTGGCCGCCGTGCTGCTTGAACCGCTCCAGGGCGAGGGCGGGGTGATCCCCGGCGATCCGGCCTTCTTCCGCCGCGTGCGCGAGCTTTGCGATCAAAAGCAGATCCTGCTGATCTTCGATGAGGTGCAGATCGGCGTCGGCCGCAGCGGCCACTGGTGGGGCCACGATCGCCTCGGGGTCGAACCCGATGCCTTCAGCATGGCCAAGGGCCTGGGCGGCGGCATTCCGATCGGCGCCCTGGCGGTGAAAGCGGCCGTGGATCATTTCCAGCCAGGCGACCACGCCAGCACCTTCGGCGGCAATCCCTTCGTCTGCCGCGCCGCTCTCACCGTGATCGCCGAGATCGAGCGCCGTCAGCTGCTGCAGCATGTTCAGGCTATGGAGCGCCTGCTGATCGATCAGCTCAGCGAACTGGCAGCGCGCCATCCCGGCGCGATCACCGAGGTGCGGGGCTGGGGCCTGCTGCAGGGTGTGGTGCTGGCCGAGGACGGACCGACGGCGCCGGAGCTGGTCAAGGCGGCGATGGCGCAGGGCCTGCTGCTGGTGCCGGCCGGGCCCCGGGTGGTGCGCATCGTGCCCCCTCTGGTGATCCGGCCGCGCCATCTGCGCAAGCTGATCCAGCGCCTGGAGAAAGCCCTGATCAGCCTGTCCTGAGGTGTCCGATCCGGTCTCAGGCGACGGCTCCGCCGCAACCCCGCCGTTGCCCCCTGATGCACCATCGCGCTCCCGCGGCAGCACCGGCACCCCATCCGGGGCTGCGAACGAGGACGGTCTGCACCTCGCCGACCGGCTGTGCCTCGCCGAGGGGCTGCTCCTTGCCGACCCAATGCTCCTTGCCGATGAACGGCCCCTCGTCCACGGCCGGTCCCTCACCAACAGCTCGCCCGGCGCCAATCCCTCGCCCGGCGACGTTCGTCCGCCCCTGGCGCTCGGCCTGCCGGCCCCCGTCGATCTCGATGACCTGCTGGAACCCTTCGCCCGGCGCGGCGTCGATCTGGGGCTGAAGCGGCTTGAGGCGGCCCTGGCCGAAGGCGGCCATCCCGAGCGCCGCTTTGCCGCCGTGCAGGTGGCCGGCACCAATGGCAAAGGGTCGATCTGCACCCTGCTGCACGCGATCCTGCGGGCCGCCGGCCTGCGCTGCGCCAGCTATCGCTCCCCCCACCTGGTCAGCTGGTGCGAACGCATCCAGCTTGACGATGGCTGGATCAGCCCCGACCAGCTGCGCGCCGACCTGGCCCGCTGGCAGCCGATCGGCCGCCGCCACCAGCTCACCCCGTTTGAGCTGCTGACCGCCGCCGCCTTCGATCGCTTCGCCGCGGAATCCCCCGATCTGGTGATCCTCGAGGTGGGCCTCGGCGGTCGCCTCGATGCCACCACGGCTCATCCGCAGCGCTCCCTGCTCGGTTTCGGCAGCATCGGCCTCGACCATCGCGAGCATCTGGGCTCCACGCTGACGGCGATCGCCCACGAAAAGGCGGCCGTGATGGGGCCGGGCAGCCAGGCGTTCAGCGCCCCCCAGCATCCCGAGGTGGCCGCGGTGCTCAGCGCGGAAGCCCGCCGGCTCCACTGTGATCTGCACTGGCTCGAACCGCTGGCGCTGCCGGCGGAGGGCGGCCCGCCGCTGGGCCTGGCCGGCGCCTGGCAGCGCAGCAATGCCGCCGTGGCCCAGGCGCTGGCCCAGGCCCTTGGCCAGCGAAGCTGGCCTGTGGATGCCGCCGCCATCACCCGCGGCCTGGCCGACGCCCGCTGGCCCGGCCGCCTGGAGCGCCGCCGCTGGCGGGGGCGCGAGCTGCTGCTCGACGGCGCCCACAATCCAGCGGCGGCCGCGGCCCTGCGCCAGGAGTTCGACCGCCAGCAGCCGCGCCGCTGGCTGCTGGGGATTCAGCGCCACAAGCAGGCTCCGGAACTGCTCGATGCCCTGCTGGCCCCGGGGGATGGGCTGGGCGTCGTCGCCATTCCCGCTCACCACAGCTGGAGCGCCGCCGAGCTGCTGGCGCAGCGCCCCTCCCTGGCCGGCCGCATCGAAGCCTTGCCAGAGCTGACGGCGGGGCTGGACTGGCTCACGGCGGCCGGGCCCCTGCCGGTGGTGACCGGCTCCCTGCATCTGCTGGGGGCCCTGATCCCCCTGCTGGATCCCGCCGCACCCGGCTGAGGCCGGCGCCCTGTTTCGGCGCGGTGTGATCGCGTGTGGCGGGCGGCGGCACCGGGCGCAACGATGGGAGTATGCCCCCTTCCGCCCAGCCATGACCCGTCCCCCGATCGCATCGCCGCCCGCCGCCACCGGCGCCCTGAAGCGCCAGCTGCTGGGCCTGGCACTGGCCCTGCTGCTGCTGGCCGCTCCCCTGGCGCCGGCCTGGGCCGAGTTCAGTGGCATCGACTACACACTCACCAATCAGAACGAGCAGGACTTCAGCGGTCAGAACCTGGCCAACACCTCCTTCGCCGGCGCCCAGGGGCGGCGGGCCCAGTTCGCCGGCGCCAATCTGCACGGCGCGATCCTCACCCAGGCGGCCTTCCCGGAAGCGGATTTCCGCGGCGCCGATCTCAGTGACGTGCTGATGGACAAGGTCGACTTCAGCGGCGCCGACTTCAGCGGGGCGGTGCTGCGGGGCGTGATCGCAGCCGGCAGCAGCTTCTCGGGCGCGATCGTCACCGACGCCGACTTCAGCGAGGCCCTGCTCGATCGCACCGATCAGCGCTCCCTCTGCCGCGATGCCAGTGGCACCAATCCGATCACCGGCGTCGACACCCGCCTCAGCCTGGGCTGCGGCTGAAGCCGGCCCACGGAGCACTCTGCCAGCCCCGCAGCTTGCCCGGGTTGAGCAGGCCGGCCGGGTCGTAAGCAGCCTTGGCCGCCACCTGGGCCGGATCGATGCCGCCGAGCCCCCCCTCCTCCACCGTGACCTGGTGGGGGTCGAAGACCAGGGCGCCCAGATCCCGGCACTGATCGATCAGTGCCGCCAGGGCGTCGGGGCCCTGATAGCGCAGCAGGGGCAACCCCGACAGCCGCACCGCCCCGTGCTGGTGCACCGCCTCCAGATGCCACAGCAGCTCCTCGCCCCAGCGCTGGCGCAGGGCCGACAGCAGCGGCCGGGGATCGGGGGGCAGCAGCAGTTGCAGATAGGTCCAGTCGGGCCGCGGGCCGCTCCAGTGCAGGGTGGTGTGGTTCCAGCAGAGCTCCCGCAGCGGCAGCCCCCGGCTCGCTGACTGCGCCTCCTGCCAGCGCAGCGCACCACCCCAGGCGCCCAGCAGCTCGGGCAGCCTCTCCAGGCTTTCCGGCGCAGCCAGCAGCAGCAGGCGATGTTCGCCGCCACTTCTGCCGGAGTCACCGCCTCCGGGGCAGCCGGCGGGCCAGGGCATCGCCGCGGCCACCGGCGCCTCCAGCAGCGCCACGTTGTTCAACAGCAGGGCGCTACCCGCCAGCCCCTGCAGCGCCGCCAACGCCTGGTCCCAGTCGGCGAAGCCCAGCACCAGCTGCTGCCAGTCCACCGCCGCGCAGGTGGGAAGGCGCAGCGCCGTGAGGATGCCATTGGTGCCATAGGCATGGTTGAGCGGGGCGCTGGCGCTGGCATCGAGCTGCAGCAGCCGCGGCTCGGGCTCCACCGTCATCACCTCCAGGCCGAGCAGGTTGCCCGGATCGCGCAGGAAACCCCAGCGCAGCGAGCCGATGCCACCGGCCCCACCGGCGATGAAGCCCCCCAGGCTGGCCGTGCGGTAGGTGCTGGGGGCCAGCCGCAGCGCCCGGCCGCGGGGCGCCAGCTGACGATCGAGATCCGCCAGCAGGCATCCGGCCTCGGCGACGAGCTCGCCGCTCTCGGGATCGAGGCTGCGCAGCCGCCGCAGGCCCGTCATGTCCAGCACCAGCCCCCCCTGCAACGGCACACACTGGCCGTAATTGCCGGTGCCGGCGCCGCGCAGGGTCAGCGGCACGCCGAACCGGGCGCAGGCCGAGGCCACCCGTCGCACCTGCTCGAGGCTCGAGGCCCGCACCGCCAGCTGGGCGCGGCGCTCCGCCAGCAGGGGGCTGAGAATGGGCGAGTACGCGTAAAAATCCTTGGACAGCCGCTCCAGCTCCGCTCCCCCCTGGATCGGCTGGAACTCCGCCAGCTCCGCCGCCAGCGCGTCGATGCAAAGCGCCGAGGGCGGCGGCGGCAGTTCGGGCAGCTGGGAGAGGGTCATGGTCTGTGGAGCAGAGAGGAGAGCAGGGGGGAGGGGTGTTCCGATGCTGGCGGCGGCTGCCACTGCCCGCCCCGCAGCAGCCGGCGCTGGGGAGCCTGGGCCAGCACTTGCCGCCAGGAGCCGGCTCCGAGCACCAGCAGATCGGCGGGTGCCCCGACGCGCAGCACCCCATCCCAGGCCAGGCCCAGCAAACGGGAGGGGGCGGTGGTGAAGGCGGCGAGACCCTGCCGCTGCCACGGCACCACATGGCTGAGCAGGGTGGCCAGCCGCACCAGCTCGATCGGATCGAAGGCGCCGCCTGGGTACCAGGGGTCCTGGACGTTGTCGCCGCCGAGGGCCACCTCGACCCCGGCCCGCTGCAACTGGCGGATCGGCGAATGGATGCGCAGCAGGGGCGTGTGATCCGCCCGCCGGCCCAGCAGCCAGAGGTTGGTGGTGGGCAGGGCGATCACGCCGATGCCGGCGGCGGCGATCGCCTCGCAGAGGCGCTGGCAGGGCCGATCGCCCAGCAGGGACATGCTGCTGGCGTGGCTGCAGACCAGGGGCACGGCGCTGCGCCGCTCGAGCATCAGCCGGCTGACCATCGCCACGCCCCGGCCGGGATCGGTGCTGCCTTCATCGATGTGCAGGTCGACGGCGCAGCCCAGCCGTTCGGCCAAATGCAGCAGCGCCGCCAGGCCCTCGCGATCGCGGCGGCGGCTGGCGAACGGTGGACCGATCACCCCGCCCAGAACCCCGGCGGCGGCCGCCACGCGTTGGGCCAGCTGTTCGCCTTCCGGGCTCAGCCAGTGCTGGATTGGCACCATCGCCACCAGCTGCAACTCCAGCCGCCCCTCCCAGCGCTGACGCAGGTTGAGCAGCGCCTCCCAGCTCGGGGCGGCGGCGACCCCCAGGCTGTCAATGTGGCTGCGGATGGCACGCAGCCCATGGCTCCAGGCCAGCTCCAGGGCCTGTTCGCCGCGAGCCAGCACCCCCTCCAGATCTCGGCTCTGCGCCTCGTCGATGTTGGCGGCGAAGGCCCCGGCCACGGTGCCCTCCCAGTTGGGGAAGGCCGCGGCGGTGAAGGGCTTGTCGAGATGGGCATGGGGCTCCACCGGCGGGGTGATCGCCAGCGGCAGTGCGGCGACAGCCCGCTGCTGCTGGGCCGAATCCCCCGGCTTCGGCCAGGGGTGGATGGCGCTGATCCGCCCCTGAAGGTGCTCGAGCCGAACCGCTACCAGGCCTTCGTCATCGGCGGGGCCCAGCCCCTCAAGCCCTGGATCGAGCAGGGCCCGCGGCACCAGCAGCGGCGGCAGGAGTTCAGGTCCGCTCAAAGGGAGGCTCCCGGCGACGGCCGTTCGTGTTCAGAGCTTTTCGCGACGGCTCGCCCCATTGTCCTGGCCGGTGCGCAGCAGCAAGAAACGTCCGGCTGCGGCCAGGGTAAAGGCTTGATAGCGCGGCAGGACCCAGTTGGGCAGAATCCGCTCCCCGCCCAGTTCGGTCACGTAAAGGCTGAACAGCATCAGATTGCGGCGGCGGGAGTGCTGCAGGGCGAGCTGGCCCAGAACCCTGCGCTGGGAAGCGACCATGGCCGGGCAGTCGCGGACCACCAGGCGCAGCAGCAGCGGCATCCCGTCCTCGCGGCAGATCTCCTCAGTGATCAGGTGGGTGAGCTGCTCGGCGGCGAATTCCTCGAACTCAGCGGGACCGGGGTTGGTGGCGACCAGACCGATGGCGGCCCCGGCTGCGAGCAGCAGACCCAGCAAGGTGGCAGTGGTGGGGACCCTGGAGGGAAACAAACGCCAACAGGCGGTATTGGCCCCAGAATTGCAAACAAACACCCCGCCGCCGTCGTCGTCGGGCCGGCGCCCCATTCGGCCCCGACAGGCCGCTGCAGGGCAGCAGCGAATTGCCGGGGGTGGCAGGGATGCTGATGCAGCGGCACGGCAATCAATTTCGCATCGCCAAGAAGCCGGCAAACGTGCCCGAAACAGCTTGTTCAGCAGTCTGCGAAGCCTTGGCCACAGCGGCCCTTGATCACCTCAAGCAGCCTTACCGATCGGCAGCAGTGGGCCAGCCCTTGCGGGGCTTCCGCGCTGAACAACCTCGCTCTCACCAACCGCTGATGTTGTAAGTTCCCATTTGCGCGGCGGGCGTCGCCAAGAGGTTAAGGCAGTGGCTTGTGGCGCCACTATTCGGGGGTTCGAGTCCCCTCGCTCGCCCCTTTTTCAGCCCGATGTCTCCGGACATCGGGCCCCTTTCCTGAGAGGTGGCGGTGCCGCCATCCAGGCGTCCGGGTTTCGTTCCTGAGCCAATGTCTCTACGGAGCTGAAGGCACAGCTCAGCAGTCAGCTGCCAGCAGGGCGTCCAGCAAGTCGCCGCCGCCGTCCCGCACCGGGTCATGGCAGGGCAGTCCGGTGCGGGCAGCCGTGGTGGCGATCGCCTCGGCTGCCTCCGTGGCGCCTAGATCGCCTGTGTTCAGGGCAATGGCCCGCACCCGCGGCGGCTCCGAGCGGGCACCTGGGTCGGCAGCGAAGGGCCGGGCCAGGGCCGCCACGGCCTCCAGCGTGGCAATCAGCTGCTCCAGGGGGGGTAGGAAAATCTGGGGATGGTTGCGGATCGTCGCCTGGCCGGCGCGATGCACCAGCAGCAGCGCCGTGGGCTGGCTGCCCCGTAGCAGCGGCAGGGTGGCGGTGGAACCCGGATGGCAAAAGGAACCCTGGCCCTCCACCAGCACCAGGGTGTCAGCTCCGGCTCCCTGGGCGGCCTCCAGCACGGCATGCTCCACGGCGCCGGCGGCGTAATCGACCCGCACCGCATCGAGGGCGACCCCCTGACCACTGATCAGAATTCCGGCCTGTCCCGTGCCGACGAAGCGGGCATCCAGGCCGCGGATCGCGGCCGCCGCCTGCAGCTCCAGGCAAGCGCTCATCTTGCCCACCGCCATGTCCGACCCCACCGCCAGCCAGCGCCGCCCCGGCAGGCCGCTCGCCCGGGCCGTAGCCACCGCCAGATCGGCGGGCTCCTGGCGCAGATCCCAGATCCAGCGGCCCGGTTGCAGCAGGGCCGCCAGGGCCGGATCAGCCCCCAGCCGCGTGTGCAGCCCACTGGCCAGACACAGCCCCGCCGCCAGGGCGCTCTCCAGATCGGCGTGCACCCTTGGCGGCAGCCGCCCACCCGCCGGAGCCAGACCCACCACGGCCACAACTGGCAGGGCCCCGGCGTTCACCAGCAGCGGCAACGCCTCGGCCATCGAGGCCACGATCGCAACGTCCCGCTTGATGCCGGTGATCTGCCGCAGGCTGGCACCGGCGTGATCCGGATCGACCACCGCCAGGATCGGACCTGGCCTGTAGCGCAGCAGGGTCAGGCCGGTCTTGCCACCGGGATTATCGAGGCCGTGGTGCTGCAGAAGCACCACCGGCGCTTCGGCGCTCAGCATCGCTCCGAATCAGATGCGGCATCCCTGGCTCTGGCCCTGGCCCTGACCCCCAGCCCCGGCGCCAGACCAGGCCGCAGCTGATCGTCCTCGAGGCGCGGCCCTTCAAAGGGATCGTCCAGCAGGTTCAGATGGCTGTCGAGATCGGGCCACTGGATCAGGGGCAGCAGCTGGGCGGCGGCGCCGTTGAGCAGGGCGCTGTCGGAATAACAGCCCACCATCACCCCCAGTCCCAGGCGCCGGGCCGCCTCCGCCATCAGCAGGGCCTCGCTCAGGCCGCCACTCTTGAGCAGCTTGATGTTGACCCCGTCCACAAAGGGGGCCAGTCGCACCACATCGGCCAGGTTCCAGCAGCTCTCATCGGCCACCAGGGGGATCGGGCAGTCGAGTTCCAAGGCGGCGAAGGCGGCGCAGTCGGCTTCGGGATCCTCCAGCGGCGGCAGGGGCTGCTCCACCAGCGTCACCCCCTGCTCCGCCAGCCAGCCCATCATCGAGCGGGCCCCAGTCAGATCCCAGCCACCATTGGCATCCACCTGCAGCTCCAGGTGCTCCCCCTGCTGCTGACGGCGCTGCTCCAGGGCCAGCGTCACCGCCTCCACCAGGGCACGGTCATGCTCCAGACCCTCGGGGCTGCCGAGCTTGAGCTTGATGCGGCTGGCCGGCAGCTGCGCCCACCAGCGTTCAAGGCGCTGTAGCACCGCCTGCACCGATCCCAGCCCGAGGGTGACGCTGGTCGGCATCGCCAGCTCGCCGTCCAGACCCCATAGCTGATGCAGCGGCAGACCCAGCCGCTTGCCCCACCAGTCGTGCAGGGCCAGATCGAGGCCGCAGCGAGCCGGAGGCGACAGTTCGGCCAGCAGCGGCTCCAGGGCCTGAAGCGGTTGCGGGGCCCGGCCGACCAGGTGCGGAAACAGGGCCTCCAGTTCAACGGCGATGGCGTTGCTGTCGTAGTGGCGATGGCCGGTCTCGAAGCCGCCAGTCTCGCCGAAACCGGTGATGCCCCCATGCTCGACGCTCACCATCAGCCGCTCCACCACCGCGGTGGTGCCGCGGCTGATCGTCAGGGGGACGGCCTTGGTGAGGGGGAAACGACGCAGGCTGCAATGCATGGCGTGGTCGAGACTGGCCGGCGACCGCTTCACGCTGACACAGGCCGGGGCCGGGCGACCATGCCTGCCCCATAGCAGTGGAAACACTCCTGGAACCAGGCGAGGGGCTGGAGTTCTGCAGCAGATCTGCGGCAGCACCGCCACGTTCCGCCGGTCGCGACGGCTGCGCCCCACCCCCATGGCCACCTTTGCTCGGGGATGTGCTTCGGCGAGCTCGCTTTCCTCAACGGTCTGCCCCGCCGCGCCGCCTTCGACGACCTGCGTCAGCACCATCCCCAGACAGCAATCCAACTGCTGCTGGCTCTCGCCAACGACCTCGGCGCCAAACTCGGTCGCACCAACGTGCAGCTGAGCCTGATGGAGCAGCTCTGAACAGCCGGCCGCCGATGGCTGAAAATGAGCCGATGAGCGCCCCCACCAGCACCCTCCAGTCCGCGCCGGTTCCAGCGGCAGATGGCACCCCAGGCCGCGGCAGCTACTGGATCACCACCTTCGGCTGCCAGATGAACAAGGCTGATTCCGAGCGCATGGCCGGAATCCTCGAGACCATGGGCTACACCCCCGGCAGCGACGAACACAGCGCCGATCTGGTGCTCTACAACACCTGCACGATCCGCGACAACGCCGAGCAGAAGGTTTACAGCTACCTAGGGCGCCAGGCCCAGCGCAAACGACTCAATCCCCATCTCACCCTGGTGGTGGCCGGCTGCGTCGCCCAGCAGGAGGGGGAGGCGTTGTTGCGACGCGTGCCCGAACTGGATCTAGTGATGGGCCCCCAGCACGCCAACCGCCTCGACACGCTTCTGGCCCAGGTGGAGAGCGGCCAGCAGGTGGTGGCCACCGGTGAGAACCACATCCTCGAGGACATCACCACGGCCCGCCGCGACTCCCAGGTCTGCGCCTGGGTCAACGTGATCTACGGCTGCAACGAGCGCTGCACTTACTGCGTGGTGCCGGCGGTCCGGGGCCGGGAACAGTCGCGACTGCCGGAGGCCATCCGCCAGGAGATGGAGGGCCTGGCGGAGCGGGGCTTCCGCGAGATCACCCTGTTGGGCCAGAACATCGATGCCTACGGCCGCGACCTGCCCGGCATCACCCCGGAGGGCCGCCGCGCCCACACCTTCACCGATCTGCTCCGCCACGTCCACGACATCAAGGGTCTGGAGCGGATCCGTTTCGCCACCAGCCATCCCCGCTATTTCACCGAGCGGCTGATCGATGCCTGCGCCGATCTGCCGAAGGTGTGCGAACACTTCCACATCCCGTTCCAGAGCGGTGATGACGACGTGCTGCGGTCCATGGCCCGGGGCTACACGGTGGATCGTTACCGGCGCATCATCGACCGCATCCGCCAGCGGATGCCGGATGCCTCAATCAGCGCCGATGTGATCGTCGCCTTCCCCGGGGAAACCGAGGCCCAGTACAGGCGCACCCTCGCTCTGATCGAGGAGATCGGCTTCGACCTGGTCAACACCGCCGCCTACTCACCCAGGCCCAACACGCCGGCGGCCACCTGGCCGGATCAGTTGGACGAGGCTGTCAAGGTGGCGCGCCTGCAGGAGCTCAATGCCCTCGTGGAACGGATCGCCCGCCAGCGCAGCGCCCGCTACCTCGGTCGCAGCGAAGAGGTGTTGGTCGAGGCGGTGAACCCCAAGGATCCCAGCCAGTTGATGGGCCGCACCCGCACCAACCGCCTCACCTTCTTCCCGGCCCGCCGCGCCGATGGCAGCCTGGTCGCCGCAGGGGATCTGGTGGCGGTGCGCATCGAGGAGGTGCGCCCCTTCTCGCTCAGCGGCAGCCTCGCCTGAGGCCGGCGGGCCGTCATCGGGCTGGCCTTTCGGGCTCCCTGGTCTGCGGCCACAAGGCTGATACGTTTGGCCGTCATGACCCGCTGACGATGACCCTGCCCCCCACCCAGCTCGGATTGGTGTTCGGGGGAGCCTCGGGCGAGCACGCGGTTTCGATCCGCTCCGCTGCCACGGTGCTGGCGGGCCTGAGGGGCGGGGCCAACGCCGGGCGCTATGGGGTGAGCTGCTTCTACATCGACGAACAGGGTCGCTGGTGGCCGCCGGCGGTGGCCCAGCGGGTCCTGAACGGCGACCCGGTTCCGGAGCTGTCTGGGGCTGCCGATCCAGCCGGGGCCTCACTCCCTGCCGGCTTCCGGGGCCTGCCCGAAGGAGCCCTTGAGGTGGAGGTGTGGTTCCCGGTGCTGCATGGCCCCAATGGGGAGGACGGCACGATTCAGGGCCTGTTCACGCTGATGCAGGTGCCCTTCGTCGGCTCCGGCGTGCTGGGCTCGGCGGTGGGCATGGACAAGCAGGCGATGAAGGCGGCCTTCGCCGCTGCCGGACTGCCCCAGGTGCCCTATCTCAGCCTCGATGCCAGCGAACTCCAGGCAGACAGCGAAGGCCTGCTGAAGCAGATCGAAACCAGCCTGGGTTATCCCTGTTTCGTCAAGCCGGCCAACATGGGTTCCTCGGTGGGGATCAGCAAGGCCGGCGATCGGGCTGCTCTGCTGGCCGGTCTTCAGGTCGCCGCGGCCCTGGATCCACGCCTGGTGGTCGAACAGGCGGTCAGGGCACGCGAGCTGGAGTGCGCCGTGCTCGGCGTCCGCCAACTGCGGGCCTCGGTCCTCGGCGAAATCCGCTTCGATGCCGACTGGTACGACTACGAGACCAAATACAGCGAGGGGCTCAGCCACATGGTCATCCCCGCCGATGTGCCCGAAGCACTGGCGGAGAAAGCCCGCTCGATGGCGATCGCCGCCTGCCGGGCCGTCGCCGCCGACGGGCTGTCCCGGGTCGACTTCTTCTACGACGACAGCAGCGGTGAGCTCTGGATCAATGAGATCAACACCCTGCCCGGTTTCACCAGCCAGAGCATGTATCCGATGCTGTGGCAGGCCAGCGGGTTGCCGCTCGAAGACCTGGTGCACGAACTGGTGCTGGGGGCGAGAGAATCCTTTGCACAACGCCATCACCTGCGGGGTGCAACGGCATGATTCACGGCCTGCTCTGGCTGCCCCTGCTGCTGGTATTCGTGCTGCTGGCCGCCCTCGGCTGGCTGGAGCGTCGCCGCCAGACCCTCTTTCGCCAGTGGGCCGAGGGGTCTGAACTGGCCAAGCTCGATGGCTGTGGCGCCGCCCGCCTGCAGGACGGCATTCTCTGCTGGAGTCGCTTTGAGGCGGGCTGCTTTCAGCCGGAAGGGGAGTTCCTGATCAAGAACCTGGAACTGGTCGAACTGCTGTCCCTCGGCTCCGGAGAAGCCCCCCTGACCGAGGAGAGCCAGGGAGCCTGCAGGCTGCGTCTGGTCGGCGATGGGCAGCAACAGGATCTGCCCTTCGCCGATGCCCAGCGTGCTCGCCGCTGGATCGATGAACTGATGGCGCGCTCGCGCTGCGAACTGTGAGCGACAGCCAACCCCAGGACGCCCCCAGGCCGGCCGGTTCGCCGGCGCCGCCGGGCTGGCAGCGTCGCAAGGAACTGCGCCAGCAGCGGCGGGCGGAGCGCTGGCGCAATCTCTGGCGGCTGCTGGTGTTCAGCCTGATCTCCGCCGGCCTGGGCTACAGCTTGTTGCGCCAGGGCTGGACCCTGCGCGATCCAACCCAGGTGGAGGTGACGGGCAGCAAACTCGTCAGCCGCGATCAGGTGATCACCGCCGCCGATCTGCATTTTCCCCAGCCACTCCTGGCCCTCAGCCCCCGGCAACTCAGGGCCGAACTGGTGGAGGCCCTGCCGGTGGAACAGGTGCGGGTGATGCGGCTGATCCTGCCGCCGCGCCTGCGCGTCGATCTGGTCGACCGCCAGGCCGTGGCCAGGGCCCAGCGGCGCACGGCCACCGGCCCGGAACAGGGGGCGATCGATCAACGCGGCAACTGGATCACCGCCAGCCAGGCCTCCTTGATCGCCAATCCCCGCAGCCAGAATCTGCTGGTCAACGGCTGGAACGAACGCCATCGCCCCGCCCTGGTGACCCTGCTGGACAACCGCTCCGCCCTGGGTCCGGGCCTGCGAGAGATCCGCTTCGAACCGGATGGCAGCATCTGGCTCAGCACCAGTGAGCTGGGTGAACTGCGGCTCGGGCCGGCCGATAGCAAATTGCGGCGACGCCTGGAGGTGGCCTCCCATCTGATCCACAAACTGCCCAACCAGCTGAAGGGTCGTCGCTTCCAGTTAATCGATCTCAGCGATCCTGAGCAACCCGAACTGAGCCTGCCCGGCCCGGTGGTCGATCGCAATGAAGGCGGTCCAGCCCAGGCCCGCAGGCCCCTCGGGGCTCAGTGAGCTTACGGCGATCACGCCAGCCAATGCCTATAACCGATTGTGGCCCTAGCCTGCAGTAGGGATTTTGCACATCACCCCAAGCACTCGCCCCTGCCCCGGACATAATGCAGCCGCCGATCAACGGATTTCCGCCATCGCACCCCGCGATTACCCGCGATCTCGACGATCTCCCATCCGTTGACCAGTCGGCCCAGCCGGCGTCCCACCAGGAGCACCACGACATGAGCCAGTCCGCCCCCCAATCCAACGGGATCGTGCCCAGTCAGTCGGCTCGGATCGAGGTCATCGGGGTCGGCGGTGGTGGCAGCAATGCCGTCAATCGCATGATCGCCTCCGATCTCAAAGGGGTGGGCTACCGGGTACTGAACACCGATGCCCAGGCTCTGCTGCAATCGGCGGCGGGGCAGCGCATCCAGCTGGGCCAGAAACTCACCCGGGGGCTCGGCGCCGGCGGCAATCCGGTGATCGGTCAGAAGGCGGCCGAGGAATCCCGCGCCGACCTGCAGCAATCTCTGCAGGGCGCGGATCTGGTGTTCATCGCCGCCGGCATGGGCGGTGGCACCGGCACCGGCGCGGCTCCGATCCTCGCGGAGGTGGCCAAGGAATGTGGCGCCCTCACCGTGGGCATCGTCACCAAGCCCTTCGGCTTCGAGGGCCGCAAGCGACTGCGTCAGGCCGAAGAGGGGATCGCCCGCCTGGCCGAGCACGTGGATACCCTGATCGTGATCCCCAACGACCGCCTGCGTGATGCCATCGCCGGAGCGCCCCTGCAGGACGCCTTCCGTGCCGCCGACGACGTGTTGCGGGTGGGGGTCAAGGGCATCTTTGCCGATGTGCGCTCGGTGATGGCCGATGCCGGCACCGCACTGCTGGGCATCGGAGTCGGCTCGGGTCGCTCCCGCGCCAGTGAGGCCGCCCAGGCCGCCATGACCAGCCCGCTGCTGGAATCAGCCCGCATCGACGGAGCCCGCGGCTGCGTGATCAACATCAGCGGCGGCAAGGACATGACCCTTGAGGACATGACCACCGCCTCCGAGGTGATCTACGACATGGTGGATCCGGACGCCAACATCATTGTCGGCGCGGTGGTGGACGAAAGCCTCGAGGGCGAGATCCACGTCACGGTGATCGCCACAGGCTTCGAGAGCGGTGGCAACTACCGTCCTGAACGCGCGACCCGCAGCAGCTTCGTGGAAGCGCTGACCGCTTCGCCAGAGGAGCGCGGCGCCATGATTCCCCCGTTCCTGCGCAATCGTCAGGGCCGATTTGACTGAAACCAGGGGCTGGCCCAGGCCTTCCCCTGACCAATAAGAGCCAGGTAGCCAAGGCTGATCCTGCGGAGATTTTTTGCGAACATTCATGGGGCTAGGACTCCGACCGTGCTTCGGTCGAAGTCGGTCGTGCCCCCTCAGACCACGGCCATCCCGCTCACCCTTGGGGGCGGCAGAGGAACATTTCTCTCCGGCTCACAATCACCGGAGCCCAATCGGCGGCCTAGCAACACGCAACGGCGTGAAGCCTGAGCTGGGCAGACACCCACCGGCATCGCAGCTTCTTAGTTCCTTGGTGCCCGATCGAGTGCCCGGCTGAGAAGGCACCTTCGTTTCCGGCATCCCCTCAGTGCGACGCCCACCTCAGATGGACGCCTCGAACGCAAAAAACTTCCCCCTCAGGCTCGGCTGAGGAGTGCAGCCCTGTTGCGCTGACCAATTGGGTGACCCGGAGTCCACGCCTGCCCTGAGCATCCCGTGTGGCTGCTCCCTTCCGGTCCTGACCAGATTTGGGCGTCCGGGCCGCGTGGGTCCGAGTCGATTTGATCTTAGCAATCACGGCAGCTAAGGCGAAGGCCGGCTGCCCTCAGGGCGCCGAGTCAAACCACGGGATGCCAGGCTTGAAAGCCCAACGCCGGACCGTGTCGATGCGTCCCGCCGATCTGATGCTTCGCAAGCAGGACGGCCTGCCGATCGCCATGCTGACCGCCTGGGATGCCCTCTCGGCCTGGGTGGTAGCTGAGGCCGGCGCTGATGCCGTCCTGGTCGGAGACTCCCTGGCGATGACCGTGCTCGGTCACGGCACCACCCTCCCGGTCACCCTCGATGAGATGGTGCATCACTGCCAGGCCAGCGGCCGCGGACTGGAGGCCTGGCGCCTGGAGCAGCTGCGGCAGGGTCTCCACCGCCCCGTGCCCCTGCTGATCTGTGATCTGCCGTTTCTGAGCTACCAGTGCGGCGCCGATGAGGCCCTGGCCGCCGCCGGACGAGTGCTGAAGGAGGCGCCGGCGGCGGGCGTCAAGCTCGAAGGTGCCGAACCGGAAACCCTGGCGGTGATCGATCGCATGGTGCGGATCGGTATTCCGGTGCTGGGCCATCTCGGTCTCACCCCCCAGTCGGTGCATCAGCTGGGCTATCGCCGCCAGGCCAGGGATCCGGTCGCCCAGGAACGGCTGCGCCGCCAGGCGGAACGGCTCGAAGCCGCCGGCTGCTTCGGCCTGGTGCTCGAACATGTCCCCACCGAACTGGCCCGTGCACTGAGCCTGGATCTGCGCATTCCGGTGATCGGCATCGGCGCCGGCGATGGCTGCGACGGCCAGGTGCGTGTCACCGCCGACCTGCTCGGCCTGACCAGCCGCCAGCCCCCCTTCTCGCCGCCATTGCTCGACGGCAGGGGCCTGGCGGTGGACGCCCTGCGGGGCTGGATCAGTGCCCAGCGGCCGGCCCGGCCGGCCACCAGGCCAGCAGCTCCCGCAGCACCGCATTGCTGAGAGCCAATCCGGCTGGATCGCTCAGCCGCCAGCGCTCGCCTTCCACCAGCAGCAGGCCCCGCTGCTCAAACGGCGCCAGTTGCCGGCGCAGGGTCGCCAGCTCCTGGGCGCCAAGCCCGGCAGCGGCCGCCAGCTCGGCGGCGTTCACCCCCTCGCGCCGCCGCAGGCCCACCAGCCAGCGCTCATCGATCGCCATGCCCTCGCCATGCTCCGGATCGTCCTCGGAGGCTTGGGTCGCTGCCGCAGGAGCCCACTTGGACGCCAGCCAGTCGGCGTAGCTCTCGCGGGTGCGGGGCCTGGCCTGGCGCCGGCCGTAGGGGGCCGCTGTGGCCCCCATGCCGAAGCCCCACCAACCGGCGCCGCTCCAGTAGACGCGGTTGTGGCGTGAAGCATGGCCGGGTAGGGCGTAGTTGGAGATCTCGTAGTGGCCGTAGCCGGCCTGGCTGAGGCGCTGCTGGGTGAGCTCCATCAGGTCGGCGGCCAGATCCTCATCGATCAGCTCCAGCTCGCCCTGCCCCAGGCGCCGCTCAAACACGGTTCCCGGCTCGATGCTCAGCTCATACACCGAGAGGTGCGGCGGCTCCTGGCCGATGGCCATCTCCAGCTGCCGCTGCCAGGGCTCCAGCTCCTGGCCCGGCAGGGACTGGATCAGATCGAGGCTCCAGCTGCTCAGCCCGCCCCGGGCCTGGGCCTGCCGCAGCCAGGCCGTCGCCTGGAGCAGATCCGCCGTCCGGTGCCGCCGCCCCAGGCTCGCCAGCACCGCGTCATCGAAGCTCTGCCCCCCCAGGCTGACCCGGTTGATGCCCACTGCCAGATAGCCGGCCAGCCGCTGCTGATCAAAACTGGCCGGATCCATCTCCAGGCTGAGCTCCGCGCCGGCCGCCAGGCCGAAATGCCGATCCAGGGCTTCGAGCAGGGCGCCGATCTGACCCGGACTGAGCATCGAGGGGGTGCCGCCCCCTAGATACACCGTGGACAGCGGCGGACCGGAAGGGGCCGTGGCGATCTCGCGCTGCAGCAGCTCCAGGTAAGCGGCGATCGAGGCGGCACCACTACTGCCCGCGCCGCCATCGGCCCGATCACCCAGGGGCACCACCGGGAAATCGCAGTAGAAGCAGCGCCGATGGCAGAAAGGAATGTGCACGTAGGCCGAGCGCGGGGGCCACTGCTGTGGAGCCGGCTGTGGAGGCTGTTTGGGACCCGGTTGTGGACTCGCCTGTGAGCGTGGCGGAGCGAGCAAGGCTGGCTGAAGCGGCAGCTGGAGTTGGGGGCGACGTGATGATCCAATCGGTGGCCCTGAGGACGATCGGGGCGCAGGGGTGGCGCTGGCCTGTGCCGTGACCGGTACCGCTGCAGCAACCGAGGCAGCAACCGCTGCAGCTACCGATGCCGCCGAGCTCGATGGGCTTCCCATCACAGGCGGTAACCCCTGCCTCTCAAATGGCGGCAGATCGGGCATGCTTCGTCACTGATGTGATGAGCCACCACACGTTTCCGGCATGGTGGACATCCTCATCTTGGTGCTGTTCCTGATCTCCGGCGCGGCCACCGGCTGGCTTGGTGTGGACCTGCTGCCGGAGAAGCTGCTGCTGGAGGTGACCAACCCCGAGGGGCTGAGCACCGTGCTGGGGGGCTTCGGCGCCTTCTTCGGCCTGATCGCCGGCTTCATGTTCCAGCAGCTGCGGCGGCGGCTGATGGCCCAGGTGCGCTCGATGCCCACGGATCTATTGGTCAGCCGGGCCGTCGGCCTGATCCTGGGACTGCTGGTGGCCAACCTGCTGCTGGCGCCGATCCTGCTGCTGCCTTTGCCCTGGGAGGTGGTGCTGGTCAAGCCTCTGGCGGCAGTGCTGAGCAACGTCTTCTTCGGGGTGCTCGGCTACAACCTGGCGGAGGTGCACGGACGCACCTTGCTGCGGCTGTTCAATCCCTCCAGCACCGACGCCCTGCTGGTGGCCGAAGGGGTGCTGCAACCGGCCAGCGCCAAGATTCTTGACACCAGCGTGATCATCGATGGCCGCATCCGTGGCCTGCTCGAGTCCGGGCTGCTGGAGGGGCAGGTGATCGTCGCCCAGGCCGTGATCGACGAACTGCAGGCCCTGGCCGATTCCTCCAACAACGAGAAGCGGGGCAAAGGTCGCCGCGGCCTCAAGCTGCTGTCGGAGCTGCGCGAGCAATACGGGCGCCGGCTGGTGGTCAACAGCACCCGCTACGAGGGCAATGGCGCCGACGACAAGTTGCTCAAGCTCACCGCCGACACCGGCGGCACCTTGCTCACCGCCGATTTCAACCTGGCCAAGGTGGCCGAGGTGCAGGACCTCAAGGTGATGAACCTCAGCGAGCTGGTGATCGCCCTGCGGCCTGAGGTGCAGCCCGGCGACAATCTGCAACTGAAGATCGTGCGCGAGGGCAAGGAGCCCGACCAAGGGGTGGGCTACCTGGAGGACGGCACCATGGTGGTGGTCGAAGACGCCCGCCGCCGCATCGGCGAACGCCTGCCGGTCACGATCACCGGTGCTCTGCAGACCTCCACCGGCCGCATGGTCTTCGCCCGCAGTGAGAAGGGGGCGGGCGAGAAGGGGGTCGGCGAGAAGCCTGGAAACGACAAAGCCAGTGGCGATAAGCCCAATGTTGACAAAAGCATTGGTGACAAGGGAAGTGGTGACGGAAAGGACAGTGGTGAAAAAATGAGTAATGAAAAAGGGAGTGGCGACAGGGTCGTCGGCGAAACGTTCGGTGTTGAAAGGGCGATCAGTGAGAAAAGCGGCGCTGACAAGGGCTCTGCTGACAAAGTCAATACCGAGCAGCCGCTTAGCGACAGAACCAGGGCCGGCACTGAAGTCGACGACAGCGGCGACAGCAACGCCCCCAGAGCCCTGGAGACACCGCCCGCCAGATCCTCGAACACCCGCTCTGCCCCAGGCCAGACCAGGACCGCAGCCCGCTCGGGGGGAGGCAAACCCAACAGTGGCCAGGAGCCGCTGCCTCCCGGACCCGGCTAGGCTCCAAGTCCAAATCAACTGGTATGTGCGGATGACGGTGTCGGCCCCCTACTACGGCGATTCCGCCGTGATGCGCACCCCGCCCCCTGATCTGCCTTCGCTGTTGCTGAAGGAGCGGATCGTCTACCTGGGACTGCCCCTGTTCTCGGACGACGAGGCCAAGCGCCAGATGGGCATCGACGTTACCGAGCTGATCATTGCCCAGCTGCTCTACTTGGAATTTGACAATCCGGAGAAGCCGATCTTTTTTTACATCAACTCCACCGGCACCAGCTGGTATTCCGGCGACGCCATCGGCTTCGAGACCGAAGCCTTCGCCATCTGCGACACCCTGCGCTATGTGAAACCGCCGGTACACACCATCTGCATCGGGCAGGCCATGGGCACCGCCGCCATGATCCTCAGCGCCGGCACCAAGGGCCAGCGGGCCGCCCTGCCCCACGCCTCGATCGTGCTGCACCAGCCCCGCAGCGGCGCCCGCGGCCAGGCCAGCGACATCCAGATCCGGGCCAAAGAGGTCTTGCATAACAAGCACACCATGCTGGAGATGCTGGCC
>JAPLID010000191.1:6797-29550 GCA_026389285.1 Cyanobacteriota bacterium | reverse complement strand
GTGGATGGACCGGCGGAGCTGGTGCTGCTCCATGCCGGCCACTGGGGTCGCCGTGAGCTGCGCCGCCGCCGCCACCAAATGGGTCGGATCAGCTTCTCGCAGCTGCTCGAGGATCTCGATCCTGGCGAAGACCAGGCCGCCTCGGCTCCGCTAGCCGTTGCGGGTCTGGATCCGGAGCAGGATCCTGACCCGCAACCGGCCAATCCGTTGCTGGATCGGATCGCTCAGCGCTACGACGTGGCCCTGGTGGATGAGTTCCAGGACACCGATCCGATCCAGTGGCGCATCCTGCGGCGCTGTTTCGGCGGCGGCAAGCACCGCCTGGTGATGGTGGGCGATCCCAAGCAGGCGATCTACCGTTTCCGCGGCGGCGACCTGGCCACCTATCTGGCGGCGAAGGCCACCGCATCAGCCTGCTACGAACTGGGCGCCAACTACCGCTCCACCGCACCGCTGGTGGCGGCCTTCAACGGTTTGATGCACGGGCCCGGCCTGCGGCGCTCCGGGCTGGAGGTGCCGGAGGTGCGGGCCCAGGCCGCCCGTTCCGGGCCCGAGGGCCCGGCCCTGGAGCTGCTCTGGCTGGGAGGCGAGCGGCCGGCGGGCGAGAAAGCCGAGGCCAAGGGCGCTCTGGAACGGCAGCTGGCCCCCTGGATCGCCATCCTCACCGCCAACCTGATCGAGGCGGCGGCCGAACTGGGCGAAGGCGAACGCCGTCGCCGCCTCGGCCCCGATGACATCTGCTTGCTGGTGAGTGATCGCTATCAGGCCGAGACCCTGCGGTCCGCCCTGGAGCACGAGGGCATCGCCAGCCGTCTGATCAGCCGCCTCGATGTACTGGCCAGCCCCGCCGCCACGGCCCTGCAGCGCCTGCTCGACGCCCTGGCCGATCCCGGCGACAGCAACCGGCTACGCCTGCTCGCCGCCTCGCCCCTGCTCGGCTGGAGCGCCCGCACGATCGCTGAGGCCGGGCCCGCCAGCTGGAGCGCGCTGGCGGGCCGCCTGGAGCAGCTCAGCCAGCGGGTAGCGATCCAGGGCCTGCTGGGGGTACTGGCCGAACTTCTGGAGGCCCGGGTGCTGGTGCGGCTCTGGCGCCAGGGACGGTTGCTGGCCGATCTGCAGCAGGTGGCGGCCCTGGTGCAGGAGCGCCTCCACAGCGAGCAGCAGGGGCTGGCGGCGACGGCCGACTGGCTGCGGCGCCTGCGGCTGGACCCGGAGCGCTCGGTGCCGGAAGAGCACCTGTCCCACAGCGACCGGGAGCAGGGGGTCGTGTCGGTGGTGACGGTGCACGCCAGCAAGGGTTTGGAATACCCCGTGGTCATCTGCCCCTACCTCTGGCAAGGCCCCGGCGACGGGCGACGGGCGGGGCGCGGCAGGCCGGTTCGCTGGCAACCCCCCGGCCATAGCCGGCCTCGGCTCGACATCCATCTCAACCCCCACTGGGGCGTGGGCCATGAGGCTGCCCACCAGCATCGCCGGGCCGAGGAACAGGAAAGGGAGCGGCTGGCCTACGTGGCCGCCACCCGCGCCTGCCATCGGCTGGTGCTCGCCTGGGGACCGGCTGCGGGCCACCACACCAATCCCCTGTTCCCCTGGCTGTTCAACGGGGCCGAACTGCCCAGCGCCAGCGAGGATCCCTACCAGCAGCAAGGGGATGCCGAATGGCGCCGGCAGCTGGAGCAGGGTCTGGCGGCACGGGAGCTGGCGATCCGGGTGATCGATCCGCCGCCGCCGCGGCCCACCCGATTGCAGCCGGCAACGATCCCAGGCCCGCCGCTGACCTGCGGCCCCGTTCCGAGCCGGAGCTTCGATTGGCTTTGGGGGCGCAGCAGCTACACCAGCTGGACCCGGAGCAGCCACCACAGCGGGCCGCTGGCCGTGCCGATCGACGCCGACCGGGACACGGAGGATCCCAGTCCGGAGGAGGCCCTGGAGCGCAGCGGCAACGGCGAAACCCGCTGGCCGGAACAGGGGCCCCTGGCCGGTTTTCCCAGGGGCGCGGCGGCGGGGGATTGCCTGCATCGCATCCTCGAGCGGCTCGACTTCGGCCAGAACCTCGAACAGGAGGTCAACCGCGCCGTGGTGACGGCGGAACTGCAGCGGGCCGGCCTGGGCCAGCAGCCGCTCGAGCCGGTGCTGGCCGGCCTGGAACAGCTGCGTCAGACCCCGTTCGGCGGCACCCTGGGCAGCCTGCGGATCGCCGATCTTGAGGCGGGCGAGCGATTGCACGAGATGGGCTTCGACCTCAGCCTCGGCGAGGTCAGGGCCGCCGATCTGGCCGCGGCCTTCAACGCCTACCCCGGCGGCAGCGTCGCAGCCGACTACGGACGCCAGCTGGCCAGCCTGCCGATCCACAGCCGCGGCTTCCTGACCGGCTCGGTCGACCTGATCTTCCAGGCCCCAGATGGCGACGAGCGGCGCTGGTGGGTGGCGGACTGGAAAAGCAACTGGCTCGGCCGCCGCGATGACGAGGGACGGCCGATCGCCTGCGGACCGGACCACTACGGAGTGCCGGCGATGGCCGCTCTGATGAGCGCCAATCACTACCTGCTGCAGGCCCATCTCTATCTCGTGGCCCTGCACCGCTACCTGGGCTGGCGCCTCAAGAACTACGACCCCCGGCGCCATCTGGGCGGCTTCGCCTATGTCTTCCTGCGCGGCACCCCCGGACCGTCCGGGCAGGAGGTGCTGCCGGGGGATGTGCCTGGGATGCTGGTCGAGCGGCCGCCGCTGGAACGCATCCTGGCCCTCGATGACGCCCTGGGAGGCAAAGGCCCATGACCCCCTCCGGCGGACCCACCCCCACCTGGGCACCGACCCTGGCGGCGGCCCTGGCCGAAGCCCTGCCCCGGCTCCACGGTGTCCCCGGCGATCCGCTGATCGGCGAATTGATCGCCGCCCTCAGCGATGCCCTGGCCAGCGGCCAGCTGCAGGTGGATCTGATGGGGGCGGCGCCGGAGGCGATCAGCAGCGAAGGCTGGCCCCAGGCCCATCGCCGCAGCCTGGCCACCTCCCCCCTGGCCGCGGAACCGGATGGCCCGCTGGTGCTGGTGGACGGCCACCGGCTGATGTGGCGCCGCTGGCAGCAACAACGCCAGCGGGTGCTCACCGATCTGATCGCCCGGGCCAGGCGGCAACCTGACATCCCCCAGGCGGAAACAGCGGACGACAGCGAACTCCTGGCTCCCCTGGATGGGCGGCAACGGCAGGCGGTCCGGGCCGTGGCGCGCCACGGGCTGGTGCTGCTGGAAGGGGGACCGGGCACGGGCAAGACCAGCACCGTGGCCGCGATGATCACGGCGGCCCGGGCCGCCGCACCGGAACTGAGGATCCACCTGGCCGCCCCCACCGGCAAGGCGGCGGCACGGCTGCGCAGCGCCACCAGCGGCCAGTTGCCCTGCACCACCTTGCACCGGCTGCTCGAAAGCCGCGGCGGCAGCTTCGGCCGCGATCGACGCCGCCCCCTGGAGCTCGATCTGCTGGTGGTGGATGAGGTCTCGATGGTCGATCTGGGGTTGATGGAGGCCCTGCTCGACGCCCTGCCCAGCCGCTGCCGGCTGGTGCTGGTGGGCGATCCGGCCCAGCTGCCACCGATCGCCCCGGGAGCGGTGCTGCTCGATCTGCAGCAACCGCCCTGGCGGCAGGATCTGGCCCAGGCGGCCATCACCCTGACAACCACCTACCGCAACAGCGGCGCGATCGCCGCGGTGGCCTCGGCCCTCAGAGCAGACCTGGAGGTAGGTCAGGGGCGGGATCCCGGGCATTCCTTCGGAGCGCTGGCCGGCATTCAGAGGCAGCTGGCCGCCCTCGGCCCCGGCGACAACCTGCACTGGATCGAGGCCCGACCGCCCCTGCTGCCAGCGGAGCTGATCACGCCGCTGCGCCGGCACCAGCAGCAACTGCGCAACCTGGCCGAGGGCTGCGGGCCGGAGGACGTCGCCATCCAGGCTGAATTGCTGGCCCTGCGCGACCGGCTGCTGGTGCTCACCCCCGTGCGGCAGGGGGCCTGGGGGCTGGAGGCGATCCACCGGGCCCTGCTCGGGGAGCTGGAGCGCCGCCCGCCCCTGGAATGGCCTGCCGGCACCCCCGTGCTCTGCACCCGCAACCGGCCCGAACTGGGGCTGGCCAACGGCGATGTCGGCATCCTGATCGGATCGAGTGCGGACCGAAGCCAGAGGCGAATCGTGTTCGGCAGCCCCGGCCTGGAGATCACGCCGCTCCATCCGGCCCAGCTGGCGGGAGCGGCCGAGGCCGCCCTGGCGCTGACGGTGCACAAGGCCCAGGGCAGCGAGGCTCGTCAGGTGATCGTGCTGCTGCCACCGGGCCGCACCGATCCGCGCTTGCTTTACACCGCCCTGACCCGCGCCAGTGAGCAGGCGGTGCTGATCACCCCACCGGTCCGGGCAGGCCTCGACCCAAGCGACGACAACAATGGGCAACATGCCAAAGAAAAGTAAACATCACGGAGGCCATCGCCGCGATCAGCCCATACTTCTTCCATCGGCGAGGAGGTCACTCCCAGCCGGCCTCACCAGAGCCCCTGCTCCAATAGTCTCCCTTGTCGGGAGCCCTTCTCATTCCACCCCGGAATGACCTCCTGCATCGCAACAATCATCCTGTCGATCCTGATCGATTCGGAAGATTGAGGTGCCCCCGAGGTTTTCATAGGGCAACCACCTGGACATCCTGGCCCCAGGTGGCTCTGGTCAGTCTTTTTCCTGAGGATCAGCGCTAGCGTTCGGATCAGACAGGGTCGGCGAGGCCCATTGCCATTCGTTCCGTGCCGGCAGCTTCTGAGCCCTCCACCGACCCGTTGCCTGCCGCGACACAGCACGTCCCGGCAGGGCGCAGTGAACGCCCCTGGGGCTGGTTTGAAACCCTGGCAATTGGCGAAGGTTATTTAGTCAAACGGCTATGCATTCTTGCCGGCCGTCGCATCAGCCTGCAGCGCCACCAGCACCGCTGTGAGCACTGGATCATCGCCAGCGGTCACGGCACGGTCGACTGCGAGGACAGCAGCCTGCAGGCCAGCATCGGCGACAGCTTCACCATCCCGATCGGCGGCCTGCATCGCGCTACGGCCGGCAGCGAAGACCTGGTGATCATCGAAGTGCAGCGCGGTGAACTGCTCAGCGAGGAGGACATCGAGCGATTCGATGACGATTTCGGTCGGGTGGTAAAGTCTCATTTCAACCTTTGATCAAGGGCGAGGCAGCTCTGGAGAGGAGGTGAACCAATCTGCCATCCCCCGGGATCTGTCGATTCGCTCACCCATCAATCCTCTCCCTCCAACGGGTCGCTGCCGGCCTGCGTTGAAGGACTCACCAGGCCACTCTCACCTTGATCAAGACCACCGACGGTGTCGCAGGTAACGGCGTCACAGAAGCAAATACGGCTGTATTTGCCGGTAGCTCTGCTGTGCCAGATCCTGCCGTAACCGCCGCATCGTCAACCCCCACTTCCACCGGCGACACCAGCTCAACTATCAACCAGAAGCCAGCCGTTGATCAAGCGGTACGCGACAACGCAAAACGCGCTATTGCAGTCGTTGTCAGCGGCGGCACCGATGGCGCCGATCGGGCGTCTCAAGAGGCAGACCTGACGCCAGCCCTACAGCCACTGGACGAACCGGTCCAGAACGGCGCCGAAGGCCTGAAGGCTGCAATGCTTTCCGCCATCACGATCGCAATAGAAGCAACACCTACCACCCCCCAACCGATCGCGACCAGCGACGGCGTTCCGGCCGCCGTCGGGATTACGGCAACTCCGGAGATCCCCGCCTCCGCCCCCAAGACCCTGACCCATTCCCCCGAGATGATCGAAACAGCCCCTGGCGCCTCCAGCGAGAGCACAGCCGACACCGCAACGATCGCTGAAGCAGTGATCACTGAACCTGCGATCACAGAAGCAGTGATCGCGAAAGCAACGACTGCGGAGCCAGCGATTGCGGTGCCAGCGATTGCGGAGCCAGTGATTGCGGTGGCCGCGACCGCCGAAACAGCGACACCCGAAGCAATGGGCGGTGGCGCTGACACCCTCAGGGAGCCCAACGGCTTTGTCGCCTTCGGCCTGCGCGACGATCTGCTCGAGGGCCTAGGGGCCATCGGTTTCCAGACCCCGTCGCCGATCCAGTTGGCCGCTATCCCCGAGCTGCTGCTCGGCCGCGACCTGGTCGGCCAGGCCCAGACCGGCACGGGCAAAACGGCAGCCTTTGGCTTACCCCTGCTGAACCGTCTCGATCCAGAGCAACGCAAGCCCCAGGTTCTGGTGCTTACCCCCACCCGCGAGCTGGCGATCCAGGTGGCTGAAGCGATCAGCAGCTACGCGGCGCGGATGCCCCGCGTGCGGGTGCTGGCGATCTATGGCGGCTCCGATTTCCGCGATCAGATCCAGCACCTCAAGCGCGGCGTGCAGATCGTGGTCGGCACCCCGGGCCGAGTGATGGACCACATGCGCCAGGGCACCCTCGATCTGTCGGAACTGCGCAGCCTGGTGCTCGACGAAGCCGACGAGATGCTGCGCATGGGCTTCATCGACGACGTGGAGTGGGTGCTTGAAAAACTGCCGAGCCAGCGCCAGGTGGTGCTGTTCTCCGCCACCATGCCGTCCGAGATCCGTCGCCTGTCGCACCGATATCTCAAGGATCCGGCCGAGGTCACGATCAAGACCAAGGGCGCCGATGGTCGCCGGATCCGCCAGCGCTATCTAATGGTCAACGCGCCTCAGAAACTGGAGGCCCTCGAGCGCGTGCTCGAAGCCGAACGCAGCGAAGGGGTGATCATCTTCGCCCGTACTAAGGCTGTCACCCTGACGGTGGCCGAATCCCTTGAGGCCCACGGCTACGACGTGGCCGTGCTCAATGGCGATGTGCCCCAGGCCCAGCGCGAACGCACGATCGAGCGGCTGCGCGATGGCCGGGTCGATGTGCTGGTAGCCACGGATGTGGCCGCCCGCGGCCTCGACGTGGAGCGCATCAATCTCGTCGTCAACTACGACATTCCCTTTGATGGCGAGGCCTACGTCCATCGCATCGGCCGCACCGGCCGGGCCGGCCGCAGCGGCGATGCCATCCTGTTCCTGACACCCCGGGAGCGCCGCTTCCTCGGCGGTCTGGAGCGGACGGTCGGCCAGCCGATCGAGCTGATGGAGGTGCCCGCCAATGCCACCATCAACCAGCATCGCCTCGACCGCCTGCGCGAGCGCCTCACCCAAGGCCTCGAGGGCAAGGGGCGCAGCGAGGAGGAACTGGCCCTGCTCGCCGAGATCGTGCAGCGGGTCTGTCAGGAAAAGGGCTGTAGCGGTGAACAACTGGCCGTGGCAGCGCTGGCCCTCAGCCTTGGCAGCAAGCCCCTGCTGCAGCAGGGAGAGGAGCGCTGGACGGCGCCGAGGCCCTCCTCCCGCGATGGATCCCGCGATGGCGGCCATGAGCGCGGCGATCGCGATGGCGGCGCACGGCGCGTTCTGCCGGATCGTCAGGATGGTCCCCCCGAGGCTCACATGGAGCGGTTCCGCATCGAGGTGGGCTGGCGCGATCGGGTCAAACCCGGCAACATTGTGGGCGCCATTGCCAACGGAGCCGGCATCACCGGTCGTTCGATCGGGCGCATCCGGATCTTTGACGACCACAGCACGGTGGATCTGCCCAAAGGAATGCCAGAAGAAGTCTTCAGCGATCTGCGGCGGCTGAAGGTGATGAACCGGGAACTTCAGATCTCGCGCATGTCCGTTTGAATCCCCACCAGCACCCCTTGCTCTTCCCCATGCTTCGCGAATACCCGTTTCCGCAGGCCGCTCTGGTTTCGGCTGCGTTGCTGTCCATGGCCCTCCTGCCGATCGTCGCCGGCCTGGGTCGGCCGGCCATGGCGGAATCGGGCATGGGGGCCATCGTCAAAGCCTTCTGTCTTTCGGCGTTCGAAAACGAAATGGCCCAGTCCGGCAAAACGCCGCCCGCCGGCATGGCCAACTACGCCTGCGGTTGCGTTGCCGAGCGGATCGGCAGCGGCAGCACCATCGAGACAGCCCGCAGCGACTGCCGCCAGGCCACAGCCCAGCGCTACCCCATCTGAGCGGGGCTCAGGCGCAGAGCTGGGTGACCCCAGCCGAGGCGGACATCAAATTCAGATGGATGCTGGATAAACGCTCGACTGCAGCGACCAGGGAGGGCTGGATCTCCAGCCCTTCGCTGACCACCATGGTCTGCAGCAGATCAAACAGATCCTGGGGAGCAAGTTCACCGTCCTCGCTCCAGGCGAGGCTCCAATGCACGGGGGCCATCATCACGGGGATCAAGGGAATCAGGGTTTCCTGACAATGCTCCAGTCTGGGCGCTGACGGGGCCGTTCTTCAGCTTCGCTTCCCATTCAGCTTCAAGGTTCTCCATGCGCGGGGCTGTCGATTCCGCTCGTTCCCACCCGGATGCCTGACTTCCAGACGCTGGTGCCGCAGCACATCGCTCTCCCCTGCATCGGGGTTTTGAGTTGTAAGGTTTTGCTGATTGCATGGCGTTCAGGGTGCCTTCGGCACGGCCCACGGTTCCCATCTCGATTCGACACCCCTCAAGACTACGAGTTCAGGCTTCACCGTTTAACAGGGTTCCTCTGGGGCAACCCGGCATCGAGCGAATCACCTCTGATCTTCTTCAGTTCCAGTCTTCAGGTCATGACCATCTACGTCGGCAACCTTTCGTTCCAGACCGAACGCGAGGATCTTCTCGATCTGTTTGGCCAGTACGGCGAAGTGCGCCAGTGCAGCCTCCCTCTCGACCGCGAAACGGGCCGCAAGCGCGGTTTCGCCTTTGTCGAGCTGGCCGATGACGCCTCCGAGCAGAAGGCCATCGATGACCTCCAGGATGTGGAGTGGATGGGTCGCATGATCCGCGTCAACAAAGCCACGCCCCGCGAAGGCGGCGGTGGAGGCCGCTCCGGTGGTGGCGGCTACGGCGGTGGCGGCAATCGCTGGTGATTCCCGTTTCCCCTTGAGCGACTTCCCGGCGAGCGTCGAAGGGGGGCTGGGTCGGCTGCTGCGCCGGCTCCGTCCCCTCGAGATCCAGGCGGGCCGGATTCGGCTGGACGGGATGCCGATCAGCGCGCTGTGCCTGCAGGATCGGCGCCACAGCATCGGCTTGATCAGCCAGGAGGTGTTTCTGTTTCACGGCAGGGTGGCCGAAAACATCGCCTACGGCAGCTTTGAAGTTCCGAGGCTGGCGATCGAGCGGGCCGCCCGACTGGCGGAGGCCAGCGGACCACCCTGGTGATCGCCCTTCGCCTCAGCACGGTGCGCCATTCGGCGGCCCGCCGAGCCCGGTCAGCTCCTGCATGAGCTGACCCGTTGAGGAAGCGTCTCATAATGAACCGCCTGGTTCTCAGCCTTGCCGTAGCGTCGTGGCGATGAGCAGTCCTGCGGTTCGACCCCAGGGGCGCGCCCACTCCCGCCGCCCCCACCGATTTCCCCTGCTCCTGGCCGTGTTGATCGGCCTAGGCGGAGGGCTGGTGCTGGCCAGGCCTATGGCCGACTTGATCACCAGCCAGAAATCCGGCAACAGCGCCAGCGGCTTCACCAACCCCTTTTCCGCCTGGAGTGTGGGGATCAGCAACCAGAATCTGCTGCTGCTGGGCACCGATGTGGGTGGCGGCAACACCGATGTGATCGCCGTGCTCCACGTCGAGAACGGCATCACCCAAATCACCCAGATTCCCCGCGACACCTACGTCGAAGCTGAGCGCTATGGGCCGCTCAAGCTCAACGCGCTCTACAGCCTCGGCGGCGCCGAAGCAATCAAACAGGAAGTCTCCCACCACCTCAATCGCCCGATCCAGCACCATCTGGTGGTCAACCTCTCGGCCATTCGCCGCATGGCCGACCAGCTCGGGGGCATTGAGGTGGATGTCCCCAAGCGCCTCTATTACACCGACCGCAGCCAGGGCCTCTACATCGATCTCCAACCCGGTCCCCAGAAGCTTCAGGGCCGCGAACTCGAGGGTTTCCTGCGCTTTCGCCATGACGAAACCGGTGACCTGGGACGGATGGAGCGCCAGCAGCTGGCCCTCAAGGCCCTGTTCCGCAAACTCACCCAGCCTCAGAACATCGTGCGCCTGCCAGCGCTGATGCTGGCCAGCGGCAACGACCTGCGCACCGATCTCGGGCCGATGGAGCTGGGGGGCCTGATCACCGGCATGGCCAACACAACCCTGGAGACCCAGCGACTCGACGGCCGCCCCTTTGACCTCAACGGCATCAGCTACTGGGATGCGGACTGGGCCAGTGCCGATCAACCCCGCGGCAATGAAACCTCTGGTTCAACCGCCGGCCCCGACAGCAAGCAGAGCCGACAGACAACGCCCAGCCCTCACCGCTTTCTCTTCTGAGGGGGCATCACAGCGTCCAGCGGATCCTCGCCGGCGATCAGCTCCTCCGGATTGATCGCGGCGGCATCCGTCCGGGACGACCGCTTGATGGCCCGCTTGAGGGGCAGGCGGAACAGGGCACCTGGGCGCCGCGGCTGGCCATTAACACCGCCCCCGACACTCTGGGCAGAGGCTGCCGAGCCAGATAAGGCCTCGCCGCCATTGCTCCGGTCCGACAGGGTCACCAGGGCCAGCACCAGGGCGACCAGGGCAAATAGAGGGCTGGCCGCCGCCACCGTCACCCCCAGGGAGGCCGTGAACCAGATTGAGGCGGCGCTGCTCAGGCCCTGCACCTCCGGCGGGGCGTGCTTGCGGGGCCGGGTCGGCACCAGAATCTCCCCAGCACCAAGAAAGCCGATCCCAGTGGCGACCCCCTGGATCGCCCGGCTGCGGGCCTCGACATCGGGACCGGCGGCCAGCACCATCAGACAGGCGCTGAGACCCACCAGCACATGAACTCTCAGCCGATTGGGGTGGGGCGTATTGCCGTGATGGGCTCGATTGACGCCGACGGCGAGACCGCAGAGCACCGCCAGGCCCATGCGCAACAGCGCTTCGAGATCGGGGCTGAGCTGCATGGCTTTGGACCTGGGGCCATGGACGGCGCCATCATCCGCCGGCCGGCCGGACAGTGCCATGGTCCGACCAGTTGGGGAGCTGGGTTGAGCTGCGGGCGCCTGGCCACTAGGACCACCGATGCTGAGTACGCCGAATCCCAGGCGCCAGGCGTTGTGAGCCAGCTGATTCATGTTGCTGCCAGGCCGCAACCCCGGATCAAGGCGCCAGCCAGCATCTCCACAAACGCTGGGTTGATGCAGTCGATGGCCTCGTTTCGATCAACCGTCGATCGCAGCCGCCAACGGCAGGCCGTGCAACCCCTGCCCGATCGGTGGACGCGAGGCTGGCCGGTCCTGGTTGGCGCCATCCCCTGGCTGCTGATCGGCTCCAGCCTGCTGGGCTGCCTCGCTCCCCCCAGCCGCGGCCAGAGCCTGCCCTCGCCCCCACTGCCCTCGCCCCCACGGCCCTCTGCACCCCTCGCCACCCCCAGCCCGGGCGCCGGCATCGGCCAGCTGGAGCGTTCCTGGTTCCGGCTGGATCAGGAGCTGCGGCTGCTCGATCAGATGCTGCCCAGCTCCGCAGGTCCACTGCGCCTGGACACCCCCGAAGCGGCGTCCCTCACGCCCAACCTGCTGCGGGCCAACCGCCCCGCCGCTGGCGACGCTCCACTCCCCACCGCGGCCAGTGCCGCCTTGGCCCTGCCGAGCGCCAGCGACCTCAAGCCCGGCAGCGTCCAGGGCCTGAGCCTGCCCCAGGCCCTGGCGATCGCCTACACCCAGAGCCCAGGCCTGCAGGCTCAGCGGCTGGAGGTGGCCCGCTTCCTGGCGGAGTTGCAGGCTGCCCTGGGCAGCTACTGGCCCCGGCTGCTGGCGGTGGCCGGCCTCGGCTACGACCAGGCGGGCAACAGCTACACGGCGGCCGTGGGCAATCCGGTGCTGGGCTTCGGCGGTGCCTTCGCCCCCGGTGGTGCCTTCTATGTGCCCACGGGCGCCGACCTCTCTCTGGTTCAGGGTGTGCGCAGCAGCGCCGCCGGCATGGAACTGCGCTACGCCCTGGTGGATTTTGCCCGCACCCCGGCGGTGCAGGCGGCCCGGGCCAGGCTGCAACAGGCCCGCAGCAGCTACGCCAATGCGCTGAGGCTGCTGCAGCTGAGTGTCAGTGAGGCCTATTACAACCTCCAGCGCAACGACCAGCTGGTGCGCATCCGCGATGCCGATGTCCGCAACGACCTGGTGATCCTCTCGGATGTGCTGGCGCTCAAGCAGACCGGCCTGGTGCCCCGCCTTGATCTGCTGCGGCGCGAGGCGATCGAAGCCGAGTCGCAGGAGCTGCTCACCCAGTCCCTGGCCGACCGTGCCGTCGCCCGCCGGCGCCTGGCCACCCTGCTCAACCTGCCGGCCAATCTCACCCCCAGCGCCAGCGACCCGATCAACCTGCAACCGGCCTGGCCCCTGGATCTGGAAGCCAGCCTGCTGGCCGCTTACCAGGGCAATCCCGAACTGGAGGCGGTGCTGGCCGCCCGGGAGGCCCTGGCCCGCCAGAAGGATCAGGTGGCGGCCCAGTTGCTGCCCCAGCTGAGCTTCCTGGCCCGCGCCAGCGGCCTGGCTAATCAGATCAACCAGTGGTCGGTCGCGGGCGAATGCTGCGGCACCACCGCGATCCCCAGCGTGTACACCAGCGGCTACGACTGGTCCTTGGCGCTCACCTTCCGCTGGCTGCTGTTCGACGCCGGCAGCACCGCCGCCGAGGTGCGGGCCCTGGCCAGCCAGGAGGCGGCCCAGGCCCAGCGCTATGCCGCCCAACGCAACGACATTCGCCTGCGACTGGAGCAGGCCTTCTTCAACCATGAAGCCAGCCTGGCCAAGCTGGCTTCGGCGCGCCGCGGCGTGGCGGCCAGCCTGGAGGGCTTCCGCGACGCCAGACTCCGCTATCAGACCGGCCTGTCCGATGAGACCACCCTCTCGCTCACCCAGGACCGGCTGGTGCAAAGCCTGGTGCGGCGACTGAACGCCACGGTGGACGTCAACATCACCTACGCCCAGCTGCTGCGGGAGCTGCTGCCGGTGCCCCGCGATCCAGGCGCGCCGGTGCCCGTGACCCTGGAGCTGCCCCAGGCCCTAGCCCCGGCCAGCCCCCTAGCTCCAGGGACGGCACCGTTGGCTCCGATCATTCCAGCGGCCCAAGGGGGCCCAGCCACCCCCTGAGTCACTCCCAGCCCCCTCGGCCCATGCTGCCCCCTTCTGTTCTGCGTAACACGCTGAAGTACGGGGTGGCGGCGGCCCTGGCCGGCGCCCTGGCGATGAACAGAAAGGACGTGGATTTCGTCTGGTACACCCTGGTGGCGGTGGTGATGTGCATGGACGAGACCGACACCCGGGTGCTGGCCGCCTCCCGCACCCGGGTGCTCGGCACGGTCACCGGCGGGGTGGTCGCCGGTCTGGTGCACACGATCCTGAGCGGCTGGATCGGCCTGACGGTGAGCCTGCTGCTGGTGGTCCCCCTGTTGCGGTTGCTGGGCTGGCAATCCAGTCGCGGGCTGGGGATGCTGGTGTGCTCAATGTTGTTTCTGATCGAGCACTACTCCCAGCTGGACTGGGTCTATGTGCTCAACCGCATCCTCGACACCCTGCTCGGCATCGCGGCGGTGCTGGTGGTGAGTTATTTGTTCTGGCCCGTGAACCGTCTGGCGGAGATCCGCGGCCTCGACGGCCAGCTGCGAGCCAGCACCCAGGAGCGCTTGGTGGCGATACGCCAGTGGCTGAAGACGGGCCACGCCGAGCCCGTCGCCGCACCGGTCGCCATCATCGGCAGTCGACTGGCCCAGCAGCTGAGCCGGCTCGTCAATGACGGCCCGGGCCAGCGGCAGCGCTGGCGCCAGCGTGGGTTGCTCTGGGAACGGATCAACCACCACAGCCTGCAGCTGCAACGCCTGGTGCGGATGCTGCCCCAGGGGGCCCTGGCCGGCGCCGACACCCCCTGGCTTGAGGGGCTGCCGGAGATGCTCGCCCCAAGCCCCCAGCCCGTGGTGCCCCCCCTGGCGAAGCGGCAGAGCCTGGTGCGGCTGGCCAGCGACCACGGCCTGGCGCCCCTGCTGCTGCTGGCCGTCGACGACGAACTGCAGCGGCTGGTGAGGAGCCTGCACAGTCTCGCCCTGGCAAGCCGCCACGACGACCAGCCAGGGCCTGGGGCCCATCGATCGGGTGGCCCTTCATGAGCGCCACCACCCCGCCACTGCTGACCCGCGCCGACCTGCGCCTGGCCCTGACTGCCGGCCTGTCGGCCGGACTGGTGATCACGCTGGGTTTACCCGATCCCGTCTATGCGCCCCTGGCGGTGGCCGCTGTGCTCGGGGGCACGGTGGGGGCCAGCCGCACCATGGGCATCCAGCGCATGCAGGGCACGTTGCTGGGGGGCGTGATCCTGGTGATCCTCCATCCCAGCCTGAGTCCGATCCTGCCGATGCCGATCGGGGTGGCCCTGGCCCTGGCCTGCACCCGCCTGTTCGGCGGCTCCCTGGGCCTGCATACCGGCTACAAGGTGGCGGGGCTGGTGGTGGGCATCGGCTGGACCGCCCACGCCAGCGAGCTCGGCAGCTGGATTCCCCTGCGCCTGCTGGTGACCCTGATCGGTGTGCTGCTCTCCTGGTTGGCGGTGGCCAAGTTCTGGCCCAGTCGCGCCCTCGATCAGCGCCAGCAGCTCTGGCGCCGCCTGCACACCGGCTTCGCCGAAGCCCTGCGGGAACGCGCCCAACAACTCGAGCGCGGGCAGGAGGGGGAGGCCGGCGAGCGGGTGGCACGGCGCAATGCCCTGCTGGCCATGCTGCTGCAGCTCCAGAGCCAGCGGCCTGAGGCCGAAGTGGAACTGAGCAGCGACCGGCTCGGCGAGCGCATGGGGCGCCTCTGGGATCTGCAGGAGCAGCTGTTCAGCGAACTGATCGCCAGTTACCGCACCCTGCTGCGGCTACCCATGGTGGCGATGGCCGGCCCCAGCCTGACGCGCCTGCTGGCGGCCGAGGTGGCGGGCCTGCGGGCCCTGGCCGACCGGCTGGATCTGTGGAGTCTGCAAGGCCAGGACAGCTGGTCGCCCAGGCAGCAGCGCGATCAGCGCGACAACCTGGCGGAGGCGCTGGCGGACCTGGAGGCCGCCGAGGCGACCGTGTTCGCCGACGCCGAAGCCAATGCGTTGCTGATGGCCCGCTCCGGCGGCCGGCGGGCCGTGGCCTGCCAGCAGCTGCTGAACGCCGCCCTGCGATTTGAGGCGGCCAGGGAGGTCCTGCCCTAAGGCCCCGGCTGCTCGCCGGTGGCCAGGAAGCGCTCGATCCGGTACGCCAGGATCACCAGCAGCACCACGAACCAGAACCACAGTTCGGGTGCATTGGCATTGGCGATCACCACCAGCAGCACCACCTCGGACACCAGCCAGGGCAGCTCCTGACGGAACAGTTGCCGCGACGTGGGCGGTTTCACCATCCGGATGCCCCCGGCTGCTCCAGCCCACGCTTCCATTGGCGGTCAATCGCGGGGCTGCGATAGCCGCCGGTGATCGAACGCAGGCTCGGCAGCAGATAGGAGAGCGGCGTGCGCCATTCCACATAGGCATGGCTCTCCACCGTCAGGCCTTCACGCACCGGAAACACATCGCTGCCACCGGAGAGCGTCCAGCGGAAGCCGTCATGGCTGCGGGAATCCCGTTCCAGGGCGATCTGAACCCGCATCACCGGGCCACTCTCGCTCAGGGCCTTGGCCAGCTGGGGATTGCCGATCGTGGTGGAGATGTCCTCCTCGGTGGCCGGCAGCACATTGACCTGGCGCACCTTGCCGACGATGCCGCCGAAACGGCCGCGCTGATCCCACTGGGGCACCACCTCCACCGGCATGCCCGGCCGCAGCCGCCGCGCATCGGCCGGCGCGAAATAGGACACCGCCCGCAGCGGCAGACCCGCCGGCAGCCGCCCGATCGTGCCGAGCCGCTGACCCACCGCCACGGTCTGGCCGGGTATCACCTGCAGGTCGATCACCTGGCCGTCGCGGTCGGCAAGGAGCTCGCCGTCGTAGGCGAGCCGGGCTTCGGTGACCCGGATCTGGCGGCGTAGATCATCGATCTGGTAGCGGCGCTGCAGGGCCTCGGTTTCGATCGAGAGCTTCACCTGCTGATAAGCCGTGAGCACCTTCTTCTCCTCGATTCGCACCTGATCGAGGTTCACGCCGGTGCTGGTGAGGCCCTGCTCCACACTCACCACCTCGCTGGAGAGGGGCGCCACCACCTCGCGCCTGGCCAACCAGGCGAGGTTCTTCAGTTTCTCGGCATAGGTGGCGCGCAGGGCTCCATAGCGCTCGGCATCGCCCCGCAGCTTGGACAGGGCCGTGTCCACGGCCTGCTGCTCGGTCTTAAGCCGCAAGCGATCGCGCCGATCGAGGGCGGCATTCTGGCGTTCCAGTTCGCGCAGGTTCTCGCGCTGCTGCTCCAGCTCCTTCTCCAGCACCGGCAGGTACAGCTCGAACAGCACCTGACCCCGCCACACCCGATCGCCCACGGCGACGGCGATCCGGCGCACCTGGCCCGCCGCCCGGGCATCGAGCAGGCCGGCGTTGTCGGGCAACAGCAGCACGCCCCGGCCCACCACCTCGGTCGGCACCAGCCAGAACAGGGCCCAGGCCCCCACCGAGGCGGTCATCGCCGCCAGCACCAGGCCCAGCTGGCGCCTGGGCCCAAGGCCATGCCAGTGGCCGCCGGCCTGATTCAGCCAGCGCTGGCGGGCTGGAGGTGAGGGGCTTACAGACTCCATGGCACCCAGCATGGAATGTTTCCGGCCCGCTGTCAGCTCAGAGCGTCCCAGCCATGGCGCTGGCCAGCCCAGGCGCCAGCACCGGCAACAGCGCAAAGGAACCCGGCATCCCGGCCCATCCCCACAGCCCCGAGGCGCCGTCCACGGCGCCGCACAACGGGCCATCGGCGCCGGGGAAGCCCACCGGCACCACCACCAACCGCCCGGGCAGGTCCGCCAGCCGGGGCCAGACAGCCCGCAGCTGGCGGCGCAACTCCGCCTCCATCCAGATCGGATCGGGCGCGGGGCAGGCCGCCCCCGACGGTGCCACCACAGTGATCTGGCCCAGCCACCAGCCATCGCCGTGCGGCGCCAGTCCGGCATCGACGATCCATTCCGGCCGCTCCAGACGGCTGCAGCGGCCCTCCAGGGCCTGGCGCTGACCCAGCAGCGGGATCACGATTCCTTCAGCGGCACCGGCCGGCAGATCCTGCGGCGCACAGGCGCCGGCCTCGAGCGCCAGGGCCCCCGACCAGCTCATCCCGACGGCCGGTGGCCGGCACTGCGCCAGCGGCGGCCAGAGCCCGGTGCTGGCGGGCCCGGCAGCCAGCAGCACCCTGGGGGCCTGCAGCTGCCCACCACCCGCCAGAATCAGCTGCCAGCCCTGGGGCGTCAGGGGCTCCAGGCTGGCCACCGCAGCCTGGAGCCGACGGATGCCGCAGCGCTCCAAGGCCAGCGGCAGAGCCTGGGCCAGGCACAGCCCATCAACCCGGCCGAAGGGCAGGATCAGACGCTGCGACTGCAGGCGTGCACCGGGCACCTGGGCCTGCAGCCTTTCCACCAGCGGGCTGGCGGCCTCCGCCTCCGCCTCCGACCAGTGCAGACTCAGCGCGCACGGCTGCCAGCCCAGGGAGCCGTGGCGCTGCTCAAGGGCGCGCCAACTCTCAGGCGCCCGCAGCATGGCCTCACCGAAGCGGCCTGGCAGAACCGCCCAGCCGGGGATACCCCCATAGCTGCAATAAGAGGCAACAGCACGCTGGGGCGGGGCCACCATGGTGACCGCCAGCCCTTGATCCCGCAGGGCAAGGGCCGCCAGGCAGCCCGCCAGCCCGGCGCCGATGACGAGCACATCGCCATCGACGCCGGCCATCAGATCTGCAGGGTGAAGGAGCCGATCACCCGCTCGAACAGCTCCTTGACCTTGGGCCAGCGCAGTTCGTTGGTGCTGGCGGCGAAGGTGTAGAGCCGGCCCCGGTCTGCCACAACGGTGGCGAGCTCATGGCGATCGCGATCGGCCAGATGCACGGCGTATTCGAGGTCGTAGAAGGTGCGGCCTCCCACCTCCCGCTGGCTGGCCTCCACCAGATCGGCCTGCCGGCCGCTGCCCGCCGGAGCGATCACGGTGCGGCGCAGCTTCTCACCCACGGCGACCGCACTGCCCAGCTGCTCGAGATCGCGGTCGGGGGTGACATCGGAGATCACCAGGCTGAGGGTTTCATCGCTGTTGATCAGGTCGTGGAACACCACCTGGGGCCCACCGCTGACCTGCACCCGCGTCCAGCCGGTGGGGTATAGGAAGGCGTAGCGACCGTCGGGGCTGGCGAAGGAGTTGAGCCCGGCGGCGGCGGCGCTGCAGCCCACCAGCGCGAAGCCGATCACCAGCGAAAGCAGCAGGGGCAGCCACGTCCGCGGCGGCCGGCGGAACCAGGAGAAGCGTCGGGCATCGGGGCCCATGGCACTACAGCAGCTGCGGGCATTCTCACCCTGCGGCGCCCCCGACGTCGCCAGTGGGGCAGGGCCGGGCCGGCGTCCCTAGATTCAGACCACCTGCACTGCGGTCCTGAGCGGTTACACCCGACCCCTGGCGCGGCTGATCGACCAGTTCGAGCGGTTGCCGGGCATCGGTCCCCGCACCGCCCAGCGGCTGGCCCTGCATCTGTTGCGTCAGCCGGAGGAGCAGATCCGAGCCTTCGCCGATGCCCTGCTGGCGGCCCGCAGCCAGGTGGGCCAGTGCCAGCGCTGCTTCCACCTCTCGGCCGAACCCCTCTGTGAGATCTGCCGCAACGAGGAGCGCCGCAACGGCCAGATCTGCGTGGTGGCCGATTCCCGCGACCTGCTGGCGATGGAGCGCTCCCGCGAGTTCCGCGGCGGCTATCACGTGCTGGGGGGGCTGATCTCACCGATGGATGGCATCGGCCCGGAGCTGCTCCAGATCCAGCCCCTGGTGGCCCGGGTCGATCGCGAAGCAACCGCCGAGGTGATCCTCGCCCTGACACCGAGTGTGGAGGGGGACACCACCAGTCTCTATCTAGCCCGGCTGCTCAGGCCCTTCACCCTGGTCAGCCGCATCGCCTACGGGCTACCGGTGGGGGGTGAACTGGACTACGCCGATGAGGTGACCCTGGCGCGGGCGTTCGAGGGACGCCGTCCAGTGGAATGAGTTTGGGCCGGTGACTCTCACTGCCGCTGCCGGTTCTCCCGATCATCCCCCGATCCGCTCCCCCCGATCCCATTCCCGATCCACCCGCGCCAGTCGCGCCACGGTTCAGCCGCCGGCAACTTTCTCCTGATGACCCATGCTGGCCATGCGAACCCCTGCGGGTCATCAAGACCATCTGTGTGCTCGAAACCGTCGATGAGCCGATCCTCCAGCCGCTACAGCAGCCTCCTCCCCAGTGAGCGCCTGCCAGGCTGGCTGCGCCGTCCCGTCGGTGATGCCTCCGCCATAGAGAAGGTCCAGGGCGTTGTGCGCCAGCAGCGCCTGCACACGATCTGCGAGGAGGGGCGCTGTCCGAACCGGGCCGAGTGCTACGCCGCCGGCACCGCCACCTTCCTGCTGGGCGGGCCGATCTGCACCCGCAGCTGCGCCTTCTGCCAAGTGGAGAAGGGCCAGGCCCCCAGCCCCTTCGACCCGCAGGAAGCGGAGCGGGTGGCGACGGCCGTCGCCGATCTGGGCCTTCGCTACGTGGTGCTCACGGCCGTCGCCCGCGACGACCTGGCCGACCACGGCGCCAGCCTGTTCACCGCCACCATGGCCGCGATCCGGGCCCGCAATCCCCAGGTGGCGATCGAAGTGCTCACCCCCGATTTCTGGGGAGGCCACCGGGACGCGAGTGAGGGGCTTCGGGCCCAGCGCCAGCGGCTGGCCGCCGTGCTGGCCGCCGTGCCGGTGTGCTTCAACCACAACCTCGAAACGGTTGAGCGCCTGCAGGGGGAGGTGCGGCGCGGTGCCACCTACCGCCACTCCCTAGGGCTATTGGCGGCCGCCCGGGAGCTGGCGCCGGCGATTCCGACTAAGTCCGGACTAATGCTGGGGCTGGGCGAGACGTTCGAGGAGGTGGTCGCCGCCCTGGAGGACTTACGCGCCGTGGACTGCCAGCGCCTCACCCTCGGCCAGTACCTGCGCCCCTCCCTGGCCCACCTGCCGGTGCAGCGCTACTGGCAGCCCGAGGCGTTCGAGCAGCTGGGGCGAATCGCCAGCTCCCTTGGCTTCGCCGACGTGCGCAGCGGCCCCCTGGTGCGCAGCAGCTATCACGCTGCCCTGTCGTAAGGGCCGGCCGCCGCCAGCCGCCGGCCGCTGCGCCGCAGGCCCTCGGCGCAGTCCCCGCGCATCAGCAACCCCGCCCCACCCCAGATCAGCCGCAGGGGTAGATCGGCGGGGCCAGCCCCCAACGCGTGCACGGGCTCGAAGCCCAGGGCAGCGAAATAACGCACCAGGCGCCGGTGCTGGCGGTCGTCGTCGTCGATGGCCAGCAACCGGGCGCTGCGGCAGGGGGTCACCTCCAAGGCCCAGGCAAAGGTGGCGGCCCAGATCAGCGGTCCCACCAAAGCCGTGTCCTGCCCCTGCACCCGCATCGTGTCGAGCTGCAGGCCGGCGGCCGTGGGCAGCGCCCAGCCCTTGAGCTCACCCAGCAGCTGGGCCCGGCCCGGCCCCAGCGGGCGCGCCACCGCCACTTGCAGCCCCCAGATCCCCAGCCGGCGGTCCGCCCGTAGGCGCAGCAGCAGCTCCCGGGCCGTGGCCCACGTTTCCAACGCCGTCAGGTCCGGCGGGCTTCCTGCCAAAGAAGACGGCAACTCACTCATGCCGCTACCTCCTGGAGCACCGGGACCGGCCGCCAGGGCTCCACCGCCAGCACCGCCGACAGGGGCAGGGGGCCATAGAGATGGGGAAACAGCTCGCCACTGCCGGGCGCCGCCTCCGCCCGCACAGCCACACCGGCGGCGGCCAACCGCCCTGGGTCGATCGTCAGCAGCAGCACCCCGGGGACATCGCCGTAGAAACGTCGATGGGTGCCGGCCAGCTGGGGGGCGTAGCTGGCGTGGATGAAGCCGACCTGCTCCAGGCTGAGGCCGCGGCTGGAGCGGCGGTACTCACCGTGGCATCGGGCCTCGGCCCATTCGTCCGGCAGGGCCAGGTGATAGAGCCAGCTGGGCGAAAGCCAAGGCTGACGCGGCCCCCAGGGCTCGGACAACACCGCCGCCAGCTCCGGACCCTGCTCCAAACGCTGCAACCAGGCCCGCAGGAGCGCCAGATCGCCAGCGGCATCGAAGGCGGCGACATCGGCCAGGCGGAACTGGCGCACAAAGGGCATTAGGGCCCAGTCGGCCAGAGCGGGGCGGGAACCCAGCAGCCAGCCATCGGCGCCAGCCGCCGGCGCGGCCGCCCTCAGGCGCGCGTTCCAGCCCCGCAGCACCTCAAGAGCCGCTTGGCGATGGGCCTCGCGCTCGGCAGCGGCTACGGCTTTGCTCTCGATCTCGGTATGGCTGGCGGCCGCCCCGTAGCGGCTGGCGTAATTGAAGCGGTCAAGATGGTGCTTGAAGGGGCCATCGCAGACCGTCAGCAGCTCCGCCATCGCCGCCTGGGCGGCGGCATCGCCCTGGCGCAGCCAATCCTGCGGATCGTGGTGGGACAGCCCCCAACGCATGATCTCCAGGCTTTCCGCCAGCGGCTGGACCGGCATGGCGAGGGAAGGGGGCACCAGCACGGGCACGGTGCCCCTGGCCGAGGCCGCCAGCAGTTCCGGGGGCTTGCAGGCGAGCGCCACCTCGCGGATCTCCACGGCGACGGCCGCCGAGGCCAGGGCCAGACGGGCCCGGATCGCGTAGGGGCAGCGACGGAAGCTGTAGAGGATCGGCAGTGCCGCGGTCTCGGTCAACAGCTGTTCCAGGCCAGGGAGGCAGCCAGCACGATGCCCGCCGGGTCCATCGGCAGGGCGACGGTTCGGCCCAGCCACTGCATCAGCCAGGGCCTCCGTTCAACCATCGCTGGCTTCGCCGGCAAACACCTGGCCAATGTGGCGCTCGCCGCGATCCCTGGCCAGGGTCACCTGGCGCTGGCGTTCGCTGAAGCGGGCCAGGTCGGCCTCGTCCCGTGCGGCCCGGCAGTGGGGGCAGCAGACCCCGCTTACGTAGCTGGGCTGGGCCCGGTCGGCGGCGGAGAGGGGCATGCGGCAGCCGTGGCAGAGGCTGTGCTCACCGGGTTCGAGCCGGTGGTTGAGGGCCACCCGCTGATCGAAGACGAAACATTCACCTCGCCAGGCGCTGTCCGCCTCAGGCACGGCCTCCAGATAGCGCAGGATGCCGCCCTGGAGATGGTGCACCCCCTCAAAGCCCTGGTGGCGCAGCCAGGCTGTCGCCTTCTCGCAGCGGATACCACCGGTGCAATAAAGAGCCAGGGCCCGGGGCTGGGTGCGCTCCACCAGCGGCCGCAGCCGGTCCTCCACCCAGGCCGGAAACTCGCTGAAGTTGGCGGTGCCGGGCTCGATCGCGCCGTCGAAACGGCCCACCGCCACTTCATAGGCATTGCGGGTGTCGATCAGCAGGGTGTCCGGATCGCGGATCAGGGCGTTCCAGTCGGCCGGAGCCACATAGGCACCGACCGGGGCCTCGACCGCCCGCTGCAGCTCCGGCCGCCCCAGGGTGACGATCTCGCGCTTGATCCGCACCTTGAAGCGATGGAACACCGGCTCGGGTGCCTCGCTGCGCTTGAACTCCAGCTCCGCCAGACGGGGATCGGAGCGCAGCAGCGCCA
>JAPLID010000191.1:0-6792 GCA_026389285.1 Cyanobacteriota bacterium | reverse complement strand
CCGCAGACTCCTCGCCACTGACGGTGCCGTTGAGGCCCTCCTCAGCCAGCAGCACCGTGCCGCGCAGATCGACGTGCAGGCCCAGCTCGAGCAGCCGCTGACGCCACAGGGGCAGCTCCCCGGGCGTGAACGCCACGAAGCGGTAGAAGCTGATGACCCGCATCCCCATCGCCGCTCAGCCCCGGGCGGCCGCAGCCGGCTGACAGGCGGGTTGCGACGACTCCTGCAGGACTCTCACCCCGGCGGCCGCCAGCAGGGCCTGATCGGAGGCCACATCCGGGTTGCCGGTGGTGAGCAGGGTGTCGCCATAGAAGATCGAATCAGCGCCGGCCAGCAGGCAGAGGATCTGGGCTTCGCGGTTCAGCTGCTGGCGGCCGGCGCTGAGCCGGACCCGGCTGTGGGGCATGAGGATGCGGGCGGTGGCGACCATGCGCACCAGCTCCAGCGGATCCACCGGCGGCAGATCTTCCAGAGGCGTGCCCTCCACCGCCACCAGGGCGTTGATCGGCACACTTTCCGGATGGGGATCGAGGTTGGCGAGCACCGCCAGCAGACCGGCGCGATCGGCAGGGCCCTCCCCCATGCCGATGATGCCGCCGCAGCAGAGGGTGATGCCCGCGCTGCGCACCCGGCCCAGGGTTTCCAGCCGCTCCTGATATGTGCGGGTGCTGATGATCCGGTCGTAGTGCTCCGGGCTGGTGTCGAGATTGTGGTTGTAGGCGGTGAGGCCGGCCTCAGCCAGGCGCTGGGCCTGATGGTCGCTGAGCATCCCGGCGGTGACGCAGGCCTCCAGCCCCAGCTCCCTCACCCCCCGCACCATCGCGAGCATCGCCTCAAAGGGGGCACCATCACGGGCGGCCCGGGCCCGGGCCAGCACCGGCTCCACCTCCAGTTCGGGCCGTCCGCCGAGATCGGCGCTGTGGTGCATCGACTGGGGGCAGTAGGCGCAGTCCTCCTCACAGCCCCCGGTCTTGACGCTGAGCAGGGAGGCCAACTGCACGTGATACCCAGGATTCGCCGCCCGATGCACCTGCTGGGCCTGCCAGAGAAGGTCGACCAGGGGCTGAACGAGCAGGGCCTGAATCTCCGAACGGGACCAGTTGTGACGGGTGATCATGAAGGTGTGGTGATACCGCCGAAACGACGGGTGCGGCCCTGATAGTCCAGCAGGGCCTGCAGCAGGGCCGCCTGATCGAAGTCGGGCCAGAGCACTTCGGTGATGTGGAGCTCGGCATAGGCCAGCTGCCACAGCAGGAAATTGCTGATGCGCTGCTCGCCGCTGGTGCGGATCAACAGGTCGGGATCAACCTCGCCGGCGGTGAACAGTTCCGAGGCGAACAGGTGCTCGTCGATGGAGGCCGGCTCCAGCTCGCCGGCGGCGGCCCGCTCGGCCAGGCGGCGGGCCGCCCGCACCAGCTCATGGCGGCCGCCGTAGTTGGTGCAGACGTTGAAATGAATGCCGTCGTTGCTGGCCGTGCGGGCGGGGGCGTCAGCGATCAGGCTCTGAAGGCGCTGGGGCAGAGCCTCGAGATCCCCGAGAAAGCGGATCCGCACCTGCTCCCGTTCCAGGGCCTCCAGCTCCCGGGCCAGCACGCTCTCGAACAGGGCCATCAGAAAGGTGACCTCCTCGCCGGGCCGGGTCCAGTTCTCCGTGGAGAAGGCATAGGCCGTCAGGGCCCCGATACCCCAGTCACTGCAGAGCCGCAGGGTGCGCTTGAGAACCTCGACGCCGGCCCGGTGACCCATCACCCTCGGCAGGCCGCGCTGCCGCGCCCAGCGGCCGTTGCCGTCCATGATCACGGCCACATGGGCGGGCAGCCGTGCCCCATCGAGCTGGGAGGGCAGCGGCTGATGGGGGGTGCTAGGGGTGGTCGCCAGGGCGCGACTCATCCGCGGGCTTCCGGCAGGTCCGGGTTGAGGCTACGCCCAGACGGCACTGAGGCCAGGCTCGCGGTGAGCAGGTCGTGGAGGCGGCTGCTGGTGATCGGCCGCTCCAGCCGGCCCTGGTGGGCAAGCGACAGGGTGCCGGTTTCCTCGGAGACGACGATGCACAGGCATCGGGCGTGGCGCTCGGTGAGCCCGAGGGCCGCCAGATGGCGGGTGCCATAGCGATTGAGACCCTGACGGGAGAGGGGCAGAATCACGCCGGCCGCGGCGATGCGGTTGTGCTGCACAAGCACCGCTCCGTCGTGGAGCGGTGTATCCACCGCAAACAGGTTGAGCACCAGATCCACCGAGAGCTGGGCATCGAGCGGAATACCCGGGTTGAGGAAATCCTCGGGACGCAGATCACTGCCCAGATCCAGCACGATCAGACCGCCGCGACGCGACTGGGAGAGGCGGCCGGCGGCTTCGGTGAGGATGCTCACCGAGCCAGAGGCCAGCTGATCCCGGCTGCGGTCCGCGAACAGCACCGCGAAACGCCCCGTACCCAGCAGCTCCATCAGCCGCCGCAGCTCCCCCTGCCAGAGAATGGCCAGGGCCATGCTGCAGGCCAGCACCAGGGCATCCACCAACTTGCTGGTCAGGGGCAGATCGGCGTAGCGCTGCACCACCCAGGCCAGCGCCACCAGAAACAAATACCCCCGCAACAACCACAGCGTCCGAGGCTCGGTCACCCGTCCAAGGAGCAGCACCCCCAGGGCCGTGGCGAAGAGCAGATCCAGCAGCAGGCGCAGGTCGAGGTTCTGCAGCCAGGTCACGGGGAAAAGCTTGAAAATCCGGGGTGTGGGTGCGATCAGGCGCTTCGGCCAGGCCCCCAGAGCCGAGAAACATCGGCCTGAAAAACTGAACCCTGAGCGGATGTCGCAGACTTTTTTAACTTAACGACGACAGCCGTGACGGCAGGACGTCGTAGCGCAGTAGATCTTCCGGCTGTTCACGACGCTGGATCAGATCGGCGCCACCATCGCTGACCAGCACCGCCGCCGGCCGGGGGATGCGGTTGTAGTTGGAACTCATCGAGGCGTTGTAGGCCCCGGTGGCGAACACCGCCAGGACATCGCCGCTGGCCGCCGCCGGCAGGGCCAGATTCTTGAGCAGCACGTCGCCAGACTCACAATGCTTGCCAGCCAGGGTGACCATCTCGGTGGCGGGCGCCAGGGGGCGATCGGCCAGCACCGCCGTGTACTGAGATTGATAGGTGATCGGCCGCGGATTGTCGCTCATGCCGCCGTCCACCGAAAGATAGGTGCGCAGACCGGTGATGGCCTTGCGGCTGCCGACGCTGTAGAGCGTGACGCCGGCGGTGGCCACCAGTGAACGGCCCGGCTCACAGAGCAGGCGGGGCAGGGCCAGGCCCCGTTGGCTGCAGGCACTCACCACGGCCTCAGACACCGTGCGCACCCAGTCCTCGATCGACGGGGGATCGTCGCCGGCGACATAGCGGATCCCGAGGCCGCCGCCGACATTGAGGTCGGAGCAGCGATGGCCGAGGGAGCGGGCCAGCTGCAGGGCGTCGGCCATCACCCCGGCCAGATCGCGGTGGGGCTCCAGCTCGAAGATCTGGGAGCCGATGTGGGCATGCAATCCATCGAGATCGGCCCAGGGGCATTCGGCGAGATGGCGCAGCACCGCCTCCAGCTGATCGGGATCGAAGCCGAACTTGCTGTCGAGATGGCCGGTGCGGATGTACTCGTGGGTGTGGCACTCGATGCCGGGGGTGAAGCGCACCAGCAGCCGCACCCGGGAACTACGAGCCGGGGCGATCGCCGCCAGCAGCTCGAGGTCGTTCCAGTTGTCGACCACCACGGTCACGCCCCGGGCGACGGCCAGCTCGAGCTCCTCGGCCGACTTGTTGTTGCCGTGCAGCACCATCCGCTCCGGCGGCATGCCGCCGCCGAGGGCCGTCAGCAGCTCACCGGCGGAGACGGCATCGAGGCCCAGGCCTTCGGAGGCCACCAGGGCCGAAATCGCCAGGGAGCTGTTGGCCTTGGAGGCGTAGAGGGCCAGGGAGGGACCGGGATAGAAGCGCTCGAGGGCCTGGCGATAGGCCCGGCAGGTGGCCCGCAGGGTGGCCTCATCGAGCACATAAAGAGGTGTGCCGTAGCGATGGGCCAGCTCGCTCAGCTGGCAGCCACCCACCTCAAGGGCTCCAAGCCCGTTAATGCGGGTGGTGATCGGTGCGAGGTTGCGGTTGGGACTGAGCGGATCGCCGGGCAGCTCAAAGGGATGCAATGGCAGGAGATCGCTCCCGCCACTGACATCGGTTGCCGTGACACCAGTTGCCGAGGAGGCGGTTCCCGTGGAGGCGGCGGACGACAGGACCATGGGCAGGCACTCCGGGGCGATCGCAGTATCCGATCGTAGGGAGCCAGGCCGCCCGGGACCGTGCCCCTGAACGCTGAGCACTGAACCGTGAGCACTGAACGCTGAGCACTGAACCGTGAGCACTAAACGGTGACCGCTGAACCACTACCTCTGAACTGTTGGCGCTGAACCATGACCGCTGAACCGATCCCACCCCTGCGGCCGCTCAAACCGGCCGACCTTGAGCCCTGCCTGGCTCTTGATGGACTCGCCCTCGGCGGGATCTGGACCCCGGCCCAGTGGCAGCGGGAACTGGAGGACGACCGCCGACCGGGGCTGGGGGTCTGGCGCGGGGCGGACCTGCTGGCCATGGCCAGTGGCTGGCTGGTCGTCGATGAGCTGCACATCACCCTGGTGGCGGTGGCACCGACACAGCGCCGCCTGGGCCTGGGCCGACTGGTGCTGCTGGGCCTGCTGGCCGCCGCCCGACAGGGCGGGGCCGAGCGGGCCACCCTGGAGGTGGCCAGCGGCAATAGCGCCGCCAGGGCGCTTTACGGCGGCTGCGGCTTCCGCGACGCCGGCATCCGTCACGGTTACTACCGCAAAGGCGAGGATGCCCTGATCCAATGGCTCAAGCTTGATGCAACTGAGGCAGGGCGCCTGGAGTGCGGTTAACCGAAGATTCCTAAGCCATAAAAGCCCGAATCACCCTGTTTCAGGTATATCAAAGCCCGAGCAAACCCTTGTCCAGGCCTTGCTTGTGCCCTGCTTCAGCCAGCACTATCCCACTGGACACACAGCACCGCTTCAACCCTGATAGGTTGGATGCACTTGCACCAGGCCCTGGCCATGTTCGAGCGGTTTACCGAGAAAGCCATCAAGGTGATCATGCTTGCCCAAGAAGAGGCTCGTCGCCTTGGGCACAACTTCGTCGGCACCGAGCAGATCCTGCTGGGCTTGATCGGCGAGGGCACCGGAGTGGCGGCCAAAGTTCTCAAGTCCATGGGGGTCAACCTCAAGGACGCCCGCGTGGAGGTTGAGAAGATCATCGGCCGCGGCTCCGGCTTCGTGGCTGGCTGCTGGGCCTGATCCGTGAGGGCGAGGCGTCGCCGCCAGGGTCCTGGAAAACCTCGGCGTCGACCTGGCCAAGGTGCGCACCCAGGTGATCCGCATGCTGGGCGAGACGGCCGAGGTGGCTGCCGGCAGCAGTGGCAAGGGCTCCACCAAAACCCCCACCCTCGACGAATTCGGCAGCAACCTTACCCAGCTGGCGGCTAATTCCAAGTTGGATCCAGTGGTCGGTCGTCACAATGAGATCGACCGGGTGATCCAGATCCTGGGCCGCCGCACCAAGAACAATCCGGTGTTGATCGGCGAACCGGGCGTCGGCAAGACCGCCATCGCCGAAGGCCTGGCCCAGCGCATCATCACCGGCGATATCCCCGACATTCTTGAGGATAAGCGAGTCCTCACCCTCGACATCGGCCTGCTGGTGGCCGGCACCAAGTACCGGGGTGAGTTCGAAGAGCGCCTCAAGAAAATCATGGAGGAGATCCGCTCCGCAGGGAATGTGATCCTGGTGATCGATGAGGTGCACACCCTGATCGGTGCCGGAGCCGCCGAAGGCGCCATTGACGCCGCCAACATCCTCAAACCAGCCCTGGCCCGCGGTGAACTGCAGTGCATCGGCGCCACCACGCTCGATGAATACCGCAAACACATCGAGCGCGACGCCGCACTCGAGCGCCGCTTCCAGCCGGTGATGGTGGGCGAACCCTCCGTCGACGACACGATCGAAATCCTGCGGGGGCTGCGCGAGCGCTACGAGCAGCACCACCGCCTCAAGATCTCCGATGAGGCCTTGGTGGCCGCCGCCACCCTCCGCGATCGCTACATCTCCGATCGCTTTCTACCCGACAAAGCCATCGACCTGATGGATGAGGCCGGCAGCCGTGTGCGCCTGATGAATTCCAAGCTGCCCCCTGCCGCTAAGGAGGTGGACAAGCAACTGCGCGCCGTGCAAAAGGAGAAGGAGGACGCCGTCCGCGACCAGGACTTCACCAAGGCCGGTGAACTGCGTGATAAGGAGGTGGAACTGCGCGAACAGATCCGTTCAATCCTGCAGGCCCGCCGCGACGAGGAGCCTGACACCGAGGCGACACCCGCAACCGAAGCCACCGCTGTGGCGGTGGCTGCCCCGCCCGCAAACGCCGGCAGTGCCTTCGCCGATGGCGGCATCGAAACCGGTGGTCGACCTCCTGTCGTCACCGAAGAAGACATCGCCCACATCGTCGCCTCCTGGACCGGTGTGCCCGTCCAGAAACTCACCGAGAGCGAATCGGTGAAGCTGCTCAACATGGAGGAAACCCTCCACCAGCGCCTGATCGGCCAGGATGAAGCCGTCAAGGCGGTCTCCCGTGCCATCCGCCGTGCCCGCGTCGGCCTCAAGAATCCCAACCGGCCGATCGCCAGCTTCATCTTCTCCGGCCCCACCGGCGTCGGCAAAACCGAGCTGACCAAGGCTCTGGCCGCCTACTTCTTCGG
>JAPLID010000131.1 GCA_026389285.1 Cyanobacteriota bacterium | reverse complement strand
TCCGGGTTCCAGGGACGGAAAGTCTTGGGCTTGCGCATAGGCCAGTTTATCACCCAAAACCGTTGCAGTCACAGGGATCTGGGCAGATTTAAGGGCGTCTGCGGAGAGGTTGTGGGTGGGTTATGTGCGACAGGCTCCTAGCACTGAGCCTGCTGGGGCTACCGTCGCCGCGCTGCCGACACCAGCCACCTGGAAAAAGAAAACCTTGCCATCGGTGTACCGGGCCGCACCGGCACCTTCTACGGCCACGGCCACCAGGCCAGAGCTGGAGACGGCCACACTGTTGCCCACTCCAGCCAATGTCTTGGTTGTGAGCAGAACAGGGATGCTGGGATTGGAGAAATCGACAACCGAAAGTTGCTCGGAGCCACCAATAGTGAACAGTAGTTTTGCTGCTGCGTGAAAGGCACTGATCTCGGCGCCACCAACCAACGAGAGGGTGCTCAGGCTGGAGAATTTCGCGAGGGCGGTGAAAGTCACAGAGGAGCACATTGGCTAGCTCCCACACTCTTCTCAAACCCTGTTAAGGCCAGGCAAACGAGATGTGCTCCTGGCTGCAGCCTGCATGTGTCGTGCACGACGCTCCGGCGTTTGCCGGATCTGACGCCACTGAGGCGTCCGCAGATCTGCCAGGCTGAGGCACCTGCAGGAGAGGCAAGATGCCAGGTGCCGAGTTGCTCCCAAAGGCGGAATCCTTCCTGCTCTCCCCCTGGGGTGCCCTGGCCTTCATCCCCCTCTATGCCCTCTGGGTCACCCTGCTGCTGCCGGGGGTCTGGGCTTCGATGCTGGCCGGCGCCCTCTACGGCACCTGGTGGGGCAGCGCCATTGTCTTCGTCGGTGCCTGCCTGGGGGCCGAGATCGTTTTCCTGCTGGGGCGGGGCTGGCTGCGCAACTGGGCCCGCCGGCGCCTGGCGGCGCTGCCGAAGCTGCAGGCGGTGGAGCAAGCCGTGAGCCGCGAGGGCCTGAAGCTGGTGCTCCTTACCCGCCTCTCGCCGGCCTTTCCGTTCTCGCTGCTCAACCTGGCCTACGGCCTGAGTGAGGTGAGCCTGCGCGACTACACGATCGGCCTGATCGGCATCCTGCCGGGCACGATCCTGTTCTGCGGGCTGGGTGCGCTGGCCGGCGATGTGGCCCGCTTCGGCGAGGTGCTGTCCGGCCAGGCCGATCCCGGCACCTGGGCTCTGCGGATCATTGGCCTGGCCGCCACCGTGGCCTCCGTGTGGCTGGTGGGCCGGGCGGCGCAGCGGGCACTGGCAGGAGCTGAGCCCAAGGATTGAGCCTGCTACCGCAACCTGGAAGTTGGCCCAGGACAGGCCAGCTCGAGCCTTGCCTAGGGCTGGCTCTGGTGTTCAGAGCCTCCTTTGGCCACTACTCCGGCGGCGACGCCGGCAGCCGCCAATCCCGCAGCACCGCCACCAGCACGAACCAGGCCAACCGCAGGCGGGCCAGGGAGCCGGGCCGGGCCGCCAAATCGGCGTACTTCGCCCGGCCGCACTCGGTCTTGATCCAGCGGTGGATGGGGGGTGAGCTCATGGTTTGAGCCTAGGAAGACAGGGTGTGGCTGCGGTTTTCCCCCAGCTCCGCCGTAGTGGGTGCCCAGGGTCTGCTTCAGGATGAAACCGATATGCGCTTTGATGTGATGCTTGCTCTGCTGCGAATGGCGGGTCTCTCGGCGGTGGCCCTGCTGGCCGCGGCTCCGGTCCAGGCTGCTGTCGTGACTTGTGTGCGTCCCGGGGTTCCCTCCCGATGCACTCCGGCCGCCCGGGCCGTCACCCCTGTGGCCGGTCCAGGTGGTCCTGTCGCCAATCCTTCCGCCGGTGTGGGCTAGGGCGCCCCTGGTGTTGGCGTGCGACCGGGCGCTGGTCCCGGTTTGGGGCCGAACTACGGCGGTCCGGCCAACCATCACCCCGCCGCCGGTCCTGGCGCGGGGGCCAATGGGGGTGGTCCGGTCAACCGGGCCGGCCGGCGCTGAGATTTCGGCCTGCGGCGGCCCCCGTCAAGTCGGGGCCTCAGCGGGTGGCGGGCTGCTCCAGCAACTGGCGCAGGCCCGCCTCATCCAGCACCGGCACCCCCAGACTCTCGGCTTTGCTGAGTTTGCTGCCGGCCTCCTCGCCTGCCACCACGTAGCTGGTCTTTTTGCTGACCGAGCCGCTCACCTTGCCGCCGGCCGCCTCGATCAGGGCCTGGGCCTGGCTGCGGCTCAACGCTGGCAGCGTGCCGGTGAGCACGAAGGTCTGGCCGCTCAGATGGTCGCTCGTCCCGTCGGCGTCAGCCGTCGCCTCCTGCGCTGCGCTGGCCAGGGTGAAGCCCAGGCTCTCCAGGTCGCTGAGCAATTGCTGGTTGGCGGCGGTGCTGAACCATTGCTGCAGGCTCTGGGCGATTTCGGCGCCGATGCCATGGATCGCCGTGATCAGCTCCGGGGTTTCGATCGCGGCCGTGGCCAGCAGGGCGGCGCTGGGCAGGGCTTTGGCCAGCGCCTTGGCGTTCACCTCGCCGACGTGGTGGATGCCCAGACCGAACAGCTGGCGATGCCAGCTCTGCTGGCGGGAGGCCTCCAGGGCCGCCACCAGGTTGGCGGCGGATTTCTCCCCCAGGCGATCGAGGCTGGCCAGCAGGGTCGCATCCAGCCGGTACAGATCCGGGATCGTGCGCACCAGCCCTTGATCCACCAGCAATCCGATCAGCTTGCTGCCCAGTCCCTCCACATCCAGGGCCCCCTTGCTGACCCAGTGGCGCAGGGAGCCCCGCAAAATCGCCGGGCAGCTGCTGTTGACGCAGCGGGTGGCCGCCTCCCCCTCCTCGCGCACCAGCCGGGAGCCGCATTCCGGGCAGACATCGGGCAGCTGCAGGCGCTCGGCCGCCGCCGGCCTCAGCTCTGCCAGCACCCGCACCACCTCGGGGATGATCTCGCCGGCCTTGCGCACCACGATCGTGTCGCCGGCATGCAGATCCAGTTCCCCCAGGCGATCGGCGTTGTGCAGGGTGGCCCGACTGACACTGGTGCCGGCCAGGGGCACCGGTGCAAACTCGGCCACCGGCGTCACCACGCCCGTGCGGCCCACCTGCATCACCAGGCGCAGCAGGCGGCTGGGGGCCTCCTCGGCGGCGTACTTGAGGGCGATCGCCCAGCGCGGCGCCTTCTGGGTGAAGCCGGCCTCGTCCTGCAGCCGCAGGTCGTCGAGTTTGACCACCACGCCATCGGTGGCGTAATCCAGGCCGCGGCGCCGCTCCTGCCAGTCGGCAAAGAAGCTCTCAACCGCCGCCAGGTCCGGGCAGAGGCTGGCGTTTGGGTTGACGCGAAAACCCACGGCCGCCAGCCACTGCAGCACCTGCCACTGGCTGGACGGCGCGGTGGGGTCGTCGCCTGAGGCGCTCCAATCCTCCGGTAGATGCAGGGTGTAGGCGAAGAAGTCGAGCCGCCGGCTCGCTACCACCTTCGGGTCGAGCTGGCGCAGGGTGCCGGCGCAGGCGTTGCGGGGATTGGCGAACAGGGCCTCGCCGCGGGCCTGCCGTTCGGCGTTGATGGCGGCGAAGGTGGCATCGGGGATCAGGGCCTCACCGCGCACCTCCACCCAGGCGGGTGGATCCTGGAGCTCCAGGCGCAGGGGCACGCTGGCGATCGTGCGCACGTTGGCGGTGATCTCCTCGCCCTGTTCGCCGTCGCCGCGGGTGGCCGCCCGCGCCAGCACGCCATGGGTATAGCTGAGGGCGAGGGCAT
>JAPLID010000200.1 GCA_026389285.1 Cyanobacteriota bacterium | reverse complement strand
TCGTTCATCAAAAAACCGGTCACGCTCACGAAATTGGTGAGCGAGATCGACAAGCTCGATTGGTACAGCGCCCGCCAGGAGGGGCTGGGTGATCTCTATGAGGGCCTGCTGCAGAAGAACGCCGAGGAGAAGAAATCGGGTGCCGGCCAATACTTCACGCCAAGGCCCTTGATCGATGCGATGGTGGCGGTGATGCAGCCGCGGCTGGGCGATGTGATCCAGGATCCGGCGGCGGGCACCGGCGGCTTTCTGATCGCCGCGCAGCACTGGATTCGCGAGCAGCAGGATGTGTTCGAGCTGGATGAGGCGCAGCAAAAAAGGTTCTACGAGCGCACCTTCTTCGGCATGGAGCATGTGCAGGACACACACCGCCTGGCGCTGATGAACCTGATGCTGCATGGGCTCGATTCCCGGCCCGGCCAGGGCGGCATCTGGTATGGCGACACCCTCAGCGGCGATGGCCAATCCCTGCCGCCGGCCAGCTTGATTCTCACCAACCCACCCTTCGGCACCAAGAAGGGTGGCGGCCTGCCCAGCCGCACCGATTTCACCTTCCCCACCAGCAACAAGCAGTTCTGCTTCCTGCAGCACATCTATCGGGCGCTCAAACCCGGCGGCCGGGCGGCGGTGGTGCTGCCGGACAACGTGTTGTTCGAAGGCAACGTGGGCAAACAGATCCGCGCCGATCTGATGGACAAGTGCAACCTGCACACGATCCTGCGCCTACCCACCGGCATTTTTTATGCGCAGGGTGTGAAGACCAACGTGCTGTTCTTCACCCGTGGCACGGGCGATCGGGGCACCACCAAGGAGGTGTGGGTGTACGACCTGCGGGCCAACATGCCGGCCTTCGGCAAGCGCACCCCGCTCACCCGCGAGCACTTCGCCGAGTTCGAAGAGGCCTATGGCTCCGATCCGCTGGGCCTGGCGCCGCGAACGGCCACAGGACCGGAAGGCCGCTGGCAGTGCTTCCACCGTGAGGAGATCGCCGCCCGGGGCGACAGCCTCGACCTGGCCTGGCTGAAGGATGATTCGGCTGAAGACAGCGCCGACCTACCGGAGCCGGCGCTTCTGGCCCAGGAGGCGATGCTGGAGCTGGAAGGGGCACTGGAGGATCTGCGGGCGATCCTGGCGGAGCTGGGGGAAGAGGTGGAGGAGTTGGTGTGATGGAGGGGCGGGAGTTACCGGTGGGGTGGGTTGAAGTTCCGATCGGCGATTTGTGCGAGCTACGCAATGGCCGCGCCTTCAAACCAGCGGAATGGTCTGATGAAGGGATTCCGATTGTCCGAATCCAGAATCTCAACAATCGGCAGGCAAAGTTCAATCACTATCAAGGCGAGGTTGACGCCAACCATCTCCTCGGTGGCGGCGAACTTCTGTTTGCATGGTCTGGGACGCCTGGCACATCATTCGGCGCCCATATCTGGGCAGGCGGCAAGGCCGCTCTAAATCAGCACATTTTCAGGGTTGATTTTGATGAAGTTTCTCTTAAGAAAGACTTTTTCAGATACGCGATCAACCAGAAGCTAAATGACCTGATCGATATTGCGCATGGAGGAGTTGGCCTGCGTCATGTCACCAAGGGAAAGTTTGAGCAGACGGAGGTTTGCCTTCCACCTCTAAACGAACAGCGCCGCATCGCCGCCAAGCTCGACACCACCCTCGCCGCTGTCGATGCCTGCCGCCAGCGGCTCGACGGCGTGGCGACGATCCTCAAGCGCTTTCGTCAGGCCGTGCTGGCGGCGGCGACATCGGGGGAATTGACGCAGGAGTGGAGGGAAGAAGCAGGCACAGTTTTTGACTGGCCCAAGGTGATTCTTTGTGACCATGCAGAGGGCTTTAGCTATGGGACATCTGCAAAGTCACACAGTGAAGGCGAGATCCCTGTGCTTCGCATGGGGAATATCCAGAATGGTGGACTTGATTGGACAAGCTTAGCTTTCACCTCAGATTTGTCTGAGATTGCCAAATACATGCTCGATCCTGGAGATGTCTTGTTTAATCGCACGAATAGTCCCGAATTGGTCGGAAAGACTGCGATATACCGAGGTGAACAGCCAGCCATCTACGCCGGGTATCTCATTCGTGTGCGTTGTCGTGCCTCTCTAGATCCCGAGTTCTTAAATGTCAGCCTGAATAGCTTAGCCGCAAGGGAATACTGCTGGCGTGTCAAGTCAGATGGGGTGAGCCAATCCAACATCAATGCTAAAAAGCTTGCAGCCTACTCATTTATGTTGCCCTTGATTGATGAGCAAGTTGAGATTGTGCGACGTACCCACGAACTGTTCTCCTACGCCGACCAACTCGAAGCCAAGCTCACCGCCGCCCGCAAGGTCGTCGATCGCCTCACGCCTGCATTGCTGGCCAAGGCGTTCTGCGGTGAGCTGGTGCCCCAGGACCCCAGCGACGAACCCGCAAGCGTTCTGCTGGAGCGGATCCGGGCGGCCCGTCAGGCAGAAGCCGCTGCGGGCAAACCCTCCCGGCGCGGGCGGAAGAAGGCTGTACCCCACCCGGATCAACTCCCTCTTGATGCCGCCCCCGTCGCGCCAAATCTGCTGAGCGGCCTGTTGCAGGAATGCGGGGCCCTCAGTGAGCGGGCCTTGTTGGCCGCCTCCGAACTGGATCCTGAGCGCTTCCGGCAGCAGTTCGAGGTGGAGCATTCAAATGGTGCGATCCGGGAAACCAGCGAGGATGGCCAGGTGCTGCTGGAGGCGAACCAGTGAAGATCCTCCACTGGCTGGAGATCAGCAACTTCAAGAGTTACGGCAGCTCTGGGCGCATCCCGCTGGAGCACCCCTCGGTGTTGATCGGCCCCAACAACTGCGGCAAAACCACAGCATTGCAAGCCATTGCCCTCTGGTCGATTGCTGTACGCACATGGCAGCTGGAATCCAAAGACTCCAAGGCCAAGAAGCGCACCGGTAAACCCCTGAACCGCCTGACAATCCTGTCTGTTCCCGTACCAAAGACTCGCCATTTCTGGAAGAACCTCAAGGTTTCAGGGAAGGATCTCCATATCTCCGTAGGAGTTGACATGGATGGGAGGGTCGAGCCGGTCACGATGGTCTTTCGTCATCACCCCAGTGATGAGCTGATCTATGCCGAGCCCCACCCTTCCACGGCCAGCAACCCGCAGGTTCTGGCTAGGGCTGCCCAGCTGGACGTGGCCCTGCTCTATCCCATGTCGGGGATTTCGGCGGATGAACCCCTGATCACGCGTAACAGGATTGATTACCACATGGGACGTGGCAGCACCGCCGAGGTGCTGAGAAACCTCTGCCTCGTGGTGCATGAGGGCAACCCGAAAGACTGGGAGGAGATCACCGAGTTGATGCGTCGCCTGTTCCAGGTTTCCCTCACCACACCCCAGGAAAACGATGGCGGCTCCCTTGACCTCTTCTACGAGCAGAGTGGCGCGGATCGGCCTCTCGATTTATCTCTAGCAGGGCGTGGATTCCAGCAGATGTTGCTGATCCTGGCGCACCTGTATTCCCATAAGGGCAGTGTGCTGCTGATTGATGAACCCGATGCCCATCTTGAAATCCTTCGCCAACAGCAGATCTATGCCTTGCTGAGCAGCATCGCTGATCGCAATCGCTGCCAGGTGCTGATGGCCACCCATTCCGAGGTGGTGATGCAGGAGGCGTTGGATCGCCACCTTACCTTGATCCTTGGTGGCCATGCCGAGGATCTGGCCTCCAAGCCTGCCATCAGGGAATCGTTGAAGCGCTTCGGCGCCGCCCATTATGTGAGGGCGCGAGAAACAGGCCATGTGCTGTACCTGGAAGGAAGCACCGATCTCGCCATGCTGAGGGCAATGGCGGATCGCCTTAACCATCCTGTTCGGGATCTCATTGCTGATGGTTCCCATCTGAACGTCTATTACCTTCAGGACAATCGCCCAGCTCCTGGTCAGACTCCTGATGAATTACTCGACACGGTGGAAGGCGCCTTTGGCCAGAAAGCCAGGGATCACTTCTTCGCCTTGCGCAATAGTATTCCAGAGCTGCATGGGCTGGAAATCATCGACAACGATAACCGCGGTCTGCAGGAATCGGAAGCCGGTGGTTTCACGCGCCTGCCGTGGAAGCGCTATGAGTTAGAAAACTATGTTGTAACGCCTCAGCTGCTCATGGAATGGGCGCAGCCTGACGGCATAGACTTGTTTGCTGACCAGCGAAAGACCATCCTTGATGACCTTCTTCTTGAGAAGATCTTCGATGGCAATGCTGCTGATTTCGAGAACTACTCATCGGCGAATCCATCGACGCAGAGCACGATCTGGCGGGCTCAGACGCAGACCCAAAAGCTCAGCCTCGTGGCCGAGGAGTTCTTCAGACGTGTTGGCGAAGCAACCGGCACTCCAATCCCTCTTCGGAAAAGGGATCTCTACCGCTTGATCGAGCTGCAGGAAGTGGCCTCGATTGATCCTGAAGTCACATTGAAGCTTGATGCCATCCTGCAGCTCCTTCAGCCCTGATCGAAGGATCCAGCCGCCCCTACCCGGCTGATCGCTTCACGCCGGCTTTGCTGGCCAGGGTGACCTACGGCGAGCTGTTCCGCTACAACCAAACGTCGAACCTGCAAGCAGGATGAATTGGACATCAATGACCATGTGCGCAGTGGGAGCCTGATTCGCCAGCCAGCAACTCCTTTGCCTCCGGACAGATCAGATCCGCCGCCTGCCGCGCTTCGCTGAGCACCTGGAACAGCACCTTGGGCGATTCCTTGAGCAACTCGATCCAGTGGCCCAGATAGGCGGCATGGCACTCGATTTCGCTGCCGATTTCCAGCCGATCTCCCAGCAGCACCGCCCCTAATTCGGCGACCAGCTCCTCGCGGGCATAGCGCCTCTTCCCGAAAGCACCGCCCAGATCCCGCTTCAGGCGGGATTCATGGCCGGTGGAGTGGATCTGCTCATGGGCCCAGGTGGCGCAGAACGCTGCTGGTGAGTGGAAGCTGGCGCGATCCGGCAGCTGGATCCGATCGATAGCGGGGAGATAGCAGGCGCGATCTCCGCCAAAGCTGACCGGCACCGGCCAGGAACCCAGCACGGCTTCTGCCGCTTCCAGCCGTTGAGGCTCCGGCCTGGACTCCACGCCTTCCGCCACCTTGCGGGCTTCGATCAGGGCGGAAAGGGCCTCGCCTTCGAGATCGGCGGCATTGAAGACCGCCACCGGCCGGTAGCTGGCCCAGCTGCGCAGGGTGACCTCGCCGCCAACGCCTGGCTCCTCGCGGCTGTGGAGCTGGGGCCGCAGGATGTGAACCGCCTTGCTCCCCTTGCGGGGGAAGATGCCGAGCTTTCTGGCCTCGGCAAAGCCGCACCAGAACGGCAGGGCTGATCCCCGCATGTGCATGCTGAGGGTGAGCAGGATCGGATTGGCGCCGCGGTAGCGATGCCCCGAAAGCAGATTGACGTGGTGCCCCGCGTAGACAAGGGCGGCGGCGGCGCCTGTTGCCGAGCCGCTCGCGTCAGCCCTTGCCCGTGGGGCGACCATGAGGAAGCCCGCGCGACCCATCCCCAGGGGGATCAGACCCCAATGGCCCGCCTGGTCGTTCACGGGGCACCGTCAGCCGAGGAAGGTGCCATCGTTGGAAAGCAAGTGATAGCTTCCATGGCGATCGCGATCGAACTCAGCGACCACCAGGCCCAGGCGCTGAGCGAGGCTGCTACACGGCTCCAGGTACCAGAGGCGGAGTTGGCCGCTGCAGCCGTACGGGAACTGCTGGCTCATCAGTCCGCCGATTTCGATCCTGTTGCGCAACGGGTGCTCGATAAGAACCAGGAGCTCTACCGACGCCTGGCTTGATGCGTCGGCTGCACTTGGCCGAGGTGCTGGAACTGCACCGTCGCCAGTAGTCAAGCGATCGTTCGGCTTGCTTCCTTCCAGGATCACGGCTGAACCCGTGCCTGTGCTGTGATCAGGTCAACTGCAGATCGAAGCTGCCCCGCGAGGGCGCCATGGCGACGGAGAAGGCAACACCCGGTGCGCCGACGACCTGCAGGGGCCCGAACGACCCCAGCATGAGCCTCAAGACCTCGTTCACCAGCGCCACTTCCGTGCCGCTTGCCAAGCCCGAGAGCGACCGGATCGCCCTCAAGGTGATCAACACCTGGGGGACGAGGCGATGCAGGTGGACCCGCTGGCCTGAGCCTCGGCCGCTCCCCTAGGATGTACCCACGCAACCGTACACACACCCCCGCAGCCCGTGGACGTGCTTCCCAGCCGGGTGTTCATGAACGGCAACAGCCAGGCCGTACGCATTCCCGCCGAGTTCCGCCTCGTCACCGACCGGGTGCAGATCACCCGCAGCCCCAGCGGTGATCTGATCATTCACCCCTGCCAGCCCCAGCGGGGTCAGGCCCTGCTCGACACCCTCGCCGGCTTCGAGCCCAGCTTCGTGGCCAGCCTGGAGGCACAGCAGGCCAGGCCGATCCCGGTGCAGGAGCGGGAGAACCTTTGATCTACCTGCTCGACACCAACATCCTCATCTACCTGATCAAGAATCGGCCGCCCCAGGTGGCTGAGCACATCGACCAGCTCGCCGATGTCGACAGCCTGGCGATGTCGTTCATCACCTGGGCCGAACTGCTGCGTGGGGCCGAGGGCAGTCAGCGCCGCCAGACCACCCTCCAGCAGCTCGATGCCCTGTCCCGGCAGGTTCCGGTGCTCTACCCCGATGGCCCCGCCATCTGCCGCCACTACGCCGTGCAGGCCACCGCCCTCAAGCGTCAGGCCACCCCCATCGGCGGCAACGATCTCTGGATTGCCGCCCATGCCCTGGCACTCGGGGCCACCCTCGTGAGCCACAATATGCGCGAATTCGCCCGCATCGAGGGTCTGGCTCTGGAGGACTGGGCCGCCCCTGCCTAGGCCGCCGCTGCCGAGAGCTTCAGCGCTCCAGCAGCTGCCAGAAGCTCCATTGCAAGGCGAAGGCCTCCCGTAACCGGCCGCTGAAGCTGGCGTGGCTTTCCCATCCCTGCCAGTCGTCGAGGCTGGCGGCCAGCCGCTCGCAGCTGCGCAGGTGCTCGGCGGCGTTCCGGTAGCGCTTGCTGCGCCCCATCGCCAGCGCGAACACCACCATCGCCCGCAGCAGCAGCGTCGCCGCCAGTGGATGGCCCTGGCTGAGCCGCTCGGCGGCGTGGCTGTGAATCTCGAAGGCCTCGCCATCCCAGGTCCGGGCGTGGGCCAGAACGTGCCGGGCGGCGCGGGGCAGGGCGGGCCATTCCACCAGGAACCGCAGACCCAGCAGCGGATTGGGGTGCTCTTCGGCCATCTGCAGGGCCCGCTCCTCCACGTCCACGTCCTCGAAGGCCTCAAGTCGCTTCAGATAGTCGCGCAGGTGGGGGGTCGAAAGCGTGTTGCAGAAGCACTGCCAGCGCAGCTGCTGGGCTGCCTCACCGTGGCCGAGGGCCTCGAGCACACTCAGGCGGGCCTCCACCCATTCGGGCGCGGACCAGCTGGCGGCTGCTTTGGCGGCCCCGTCGAGAACCGTCAGGGCCTCAGCTGCCCGGCCCGCCGCCAGCAGGTGCAGCGCCACATCGGCGGCGATGCTGGGCCAGGCCAGCTGCCTGGCGTCGAACTGGGCGCGGTAGGCATCCACGTCCCCCAGCCCCTCGGCGATCTGCAGCAGGGCGTAGGAGGCGTCGGGGCCCCCGATGGCCCGGAAATGGCGCTGCAGCGCCAGCAGCCCCTCCTGGCCCAGGGCGTCCCGCATGGCGGGAATCAGCTCGTCGACCTGGCCGTACCCGTTGCCGGCGATTAGTTCGGCCACCTGCTCGGCCAGCCTCTCCGGTTTCACCCCGGCGGCGCTGGCCCGTTCCCCCAGATCGATCGCCGCCCGCTGGAACACGCCGAGCACGGCCCCGGTGCTGTCGGAACAGCGCTCCATTACCCCATCGGCCAGCTCCAGAAAGCGCACCAGCAGCTGGAAGGCCTGAGCGGGATCGGCCGCCGCGATCGGCCCGACGATCACCTGGTGCTGGGCCTCCAGATCCGCCAGCAGCGCCTTGCGTTTGCGCGAATCGATGAAGGTGCCGGCGCGGGCGATCGCCGCCAGACGTTTGCGCACTTCCTGGGCGGCGCCGTCGGCGCCCTGGGCCGCCGCCAGGGCCAGGCGCAGCCGGCGCTGGATCACGGCATTGCCGCCGCTCACCTCGATCAGCAGCTCGGCGAGGGCGGCGGCCCCGAGGGCTTCGAGGTTGCTGGCGTTGAGGGTGCGCTTGCCGGCCATGGCGTCAGAGGGCAGCGTCAAAGAACGATGGGGCTGGTTCAGGCGGTTGAGGTCTGCGAGAGACGCTGATAGCGACTGCCTCACTCCAGTCCAAGCCATTGTCGGTAAAGGGCCGCCAGGCGGTGCTCCAGATCCGCCGGCGCTTCGGGTAACTCCAGCGGACCGAGACGCTGGAGCGCTCGCTCCGGTGGATCGGGAGGTAGGGGGGCGGGCGGTTGGCTGCGGGGGTCGGGCCGGGCCCGCAATCCCGCGGGCCACCAGGGCGGCAGAGCTTCAGCGTCCGTGGCCGGGCCGGCGCCGGTGCTGGCCACCTGCTGCAACGCCTTGAGCAGCGCCTGGCGTTCGCGGCCGTGCCAGGCCAGCAGCAGCCAGGGATCTGCATCGAGCTGCTGGGCAAACACGTAGAGAGCGGCGGCGATGTGTTTGCAGGGCTTCGCATCGTCTGGGCAGCCACAGCGCACCTCCAGCTCCTCCCAGTGGTGCGGAAACAGGGCCACGCCGGCTGCGGCGAAGGCTGCCTCCAGATCCATGGGCAGTTCGCCGGCCAGCAGGCGAGCCGCCCAGCCCAGGCGCCTGGCGAAGGCCGCCTCCAGGGCAAGCCACTGCTCCTTGCGGGGGACCTGAATCCGAATACTCACCCGGTAGGGCGTGGCTCGCGAGCCCTGCACCCGGGCCTCCAGTCGGCCCGCCTTCACCACCAGCTCCTGCACCCTCCCGCCACGGGCATAGCGGCGACCCCGCTCCATCCTTGGCCCTAGCCCATAGCCCTCGAGTACGGCGGTGAATCGCTGCGACCACCACTGGCTGGCCAGGGGTTCGCCCCGCTTGCGTCGGGCCGGCATCCCTCCCCCGGTGTTCATGCCCTTGCCTCCGGACCTCGCAGGCGGATCAGCTGCCGCAGCTCTTCGGTGGAGAGGCTGCTGAGGGCCTGCTCGCCGCTGGTCATCACCCGTTCCGCCAGATCCCGTTTGCCGGCGATCAGGGCATCGATGCCTTCTTCCACCGTGCCGCCGCAGACCAGGCGGTGTACATGCACATGGCGCTGCTGGCCGAGGCGATGGGCCCGGTCGGTGGCCTGATCTTCCACTGCCGGATTCCACCAGAGGTCGTAGTGGATCACGTGAGAGGCGGCCGTCAGGTTCAGACCCGTGCCACCGGCTTTGAGCGACAGAAGGAAGATCGGTGGGCCATCGTCCTTGGCGAAGCGCAGTACCAGCTCGTCCCGCCTGGCGCGGGTGAGGCCGCCATGGAGCCAGAGCGGCTCAAGACCGCAGCGGCGGGCCAGGTGGGACGCCAGCCTTTCGCCCCAGGCGGTGTACTGGGTGAACAGCAGCACCTTTTCGCCAGCCTCCAAAATGGCGCCCAGCAACTCTTCGCAGCGCGTCAGCTTGCCGGAGCGGCCGGCCAGATCGCTGCCGTCGTCGAGGTAGTGGGCCGGATGGTTGCAGATCTGTTTGAGCCGGGTGAGGCCTGCCAGCACCAGGCCCTGGCGTTCGATGCCCTCACTGGTTTCCGCTTGCTCCAGCAGCTCGTCGGCCACGGCCTGGTACAGGGTGGCCTGCTCCTCGCTGAGCTGGCAGTGCTCGGTCTGCACAATCTTTCCCGGCAGGTCCGGCAGGATCGAGCGATCGCTCTTGAGGCGCCGCAGCAGGAAGGGGGCCGTGAGCCGCCGCAGCCGCTCGGCCGCCGCCGCGTCGCGATCGCGTTCGATCGGTATGGCAAAGCGCTGGCGGAACTGGCTCAGGCTGCCCAGTAGGCCGGGGTTGAGCAGGTGCAGCAGCGACCAGAGTTCATTGAGGCGGTTCTCCACAGGCGTCCCGGTGAGGGCAATGCGGCGTTCGCCGGCCAGGGCGGCGGCGGCCTGACTCATGGCGGTGTAAGGGTTCTTGAGCTGCTGGGCTTCATCGAACACCAGTCGGCCCCAGGGCTGTGCCCCCAGCAGGGCGGCGTCGCGGCTGAGCACCCCGTAGCTGCTGAGCAGCACCCCGCCGGGACCGAGGGCCTTCAACGCACGTTTCAGGGCGGCGGCGCTGCGGGGCCGCTCCGGGCCATGGTGCAGGGCTACCACCAGCCCCGGTGCAAAGCGCTCCAGCTCCCGCTGCCAGTTGCCCAGCAGGGTGACTGGCGCCACCACCAGGGTCGGCGCCGCCAGCGGGTCGGCCAAGAGGGACGCGATCAGTTGGGCGGTCTTGCCCAGGCCCATGTCGTCGGCCAGGCAGGCTCCCAGCCCCAGTCGCCCCAGAAACACCAGCCAACCCAGACCTCGCTGCTGATAAGGCCGCAGCTCACCGACGAAGGCCTGGGGGGTGGGCATGGCTTCGGCCCGCTGGTGCAGATCTCCCGCCAGCAGCGTTCCCAGGGCCCCGGAATCGCAAACCCCGGCCAGTTCCAGCTCCGGCGGCAGTCCCAGCTGCTCCAGGCCGAGGCCGCCGCGCAGCAACGCGGCACCGCTGGCCTCGTCCTGCTGGCCCGCCAGTCGCAGCACCCCGGCGATGGCGGCGGCATCGAGCAGGGTCCACTGGCCCCGCAGTCGCACCAGGGGTCGCTTCAGGGCTGCGGCCCGCTCCAGGCTCTCCAGTTCAGCGGCGCTCAAGGGCCGATCGCCTAGCACCGCCTGCCACTCGAACTGGAACAGCTTCGAAAGATCCAGGCCGGCGCCGCCACCGGAGGGGGCCGCCTTTGCGCGCTTGAGCGGCCCGGAGTCCAGGGTGCGGGCCCGCAGCCCCAGCCGCTGCCCTTGGCGCAGGCCGCTCGGCAGCAGCAGGGCGAAGCCGGCGTCGGCCAGCAGCCCGGCGCGCTGGGTCACCAGGTTCACCAGGGCCTGCTCGTCCAGCTCCAGGGAGGCCGGGGCCTGTTGCTCCAGCAGCTGAGCCAGTTCGGGGGCCAGGCGTGCCAGCAGGCCCAGCTGGCCCAGCACTGCCTCAAAGGCACTGGCAGGGAAGGGACTCCCGCCGGCCCAGAAGTCGCCCAGGGGCACCAGCAGGCTGGGATCGGCCGCCGGCCGCAGCAAAAGCTCCACGGTCCAGCGGCGGCGGCGACCATCGGCCGGTTCATGGCAGCGCAGGCAGAGCTGAAGATCGCCGCTGGCCGCCATCCCCTGGCGCACCCAGTTGCCAACGCGCTCGAGCAGGGCAGCCTGGCCGTTGGCCTCCAGGCCTGCAGGCAAGGAGGGTTCAACGGCAGTCAGGGCTGAGAGCCAGGCCTCCGGAAGCTTCTGGCGACTCCTTAAGGCCGGGGATGGTGGGCCTCCAGTGCCAGCACCCTGCAGGCGCAGGCGCACGCAGCGATCCACCGCTTCGGCCAGGGCCTGACTCAGGCGTCGCTGGTGGGGGAGATCGTCGGCTTCGAGCAGAGCCTCCAGCCAGGGACGATCTTCTGCGGCCGGTAGCGGCCACCACTGCGCCCGCAGCTGGCCGTTCTCATCGGTGCCAAGCCCCGGCGCCACCCGGCCCGCTTCAACCAGCACGGCAGCGAGCCGCTCGCAACGGGAGCGCCAGGCCGCTTCCGAATCGACGTCCGAATCTCCCTCCGGGGTAAGGGATGGGGGGCTCGAGTGGCCCTTGGATCGGCTGGGTCGCCCCACAGGTTCAGGCCGGCAGCTGGATGGTTTTAGCCAGGGGGGCCGCCACCAGCAGCATCAGGCTGCGGCTTTCCAGGGGGATGTCGGCCGGCAGCCAGGGTTCCGGTTGCTGCGGCAGGTCGCTGCCCGACGGCAGGGCCGTGTCGATCAGGCAGAACCAGCCGGCGGGGGCGGGTGGCAGGTCGAAGTGCATCGCCTTGTAAAAGGCGTTCATGCCGCACCACAACAGCGGCCCGTGCTGCGCATCGTGCAGGCTCCAGGCCAGGCAGTGGGACCAGCTGGCCCAGTCCGGTTTGTGGCGCTCCACCCCGTGCCATTCACGCCAGAGCTGGACCTTTCCCCCGCCGCTGCGCTGGGGGGAGTCCGGCAGGGGTTGCTCGGGGTTGATCAGACTGGCCAGCTGCTGGCGCAGGGCGATCAGGCGGCGCACGAAACGGCGCAGGTTCAGATCGCGCTCATCGGGTTGCCAGTGCATCCAGCCCAGGGGGTTGTTCTGGCACCAGGTGTTGTTGTTGCCCCCCTGGCTGCGCCGGACCTCGTCCCCCATCAGCAGCAGCGGCACCCCAGGAGCCAGGAACAGCGAAC
>JAPLID010000120.1 GCA_026389285.1 Cyanobacteriota bacterium | reverse complement strand
GTCCGCTTCTGAAATCCCAGCTGGTGGGGTGCCCATCACAACCAACCTCTGCTTGAGATGCAAACGGGAATCAGGCCGCCGTCAAGGGTTCAGCAGGGATGAAGTTTACGGAGAGCTGTCCCGACCCCTGAATGGGTACTAAATAGGGTTGGTTGATTTTTACCCATGTACGCCACCCTGCGCGAATACGAAGGGATCACAGATCCTCAGCAAGCCCTGGAACCCCTCCGGGATGGCCTGCTGGCCGAGATGCAGGCCCTGCCTGGCTTCATCTCTTATTACTTCGTGGATGTAGGCGAAGCCGGAGATCGGATGATCTCCCTGAGTGTCTTTGCAAGCAGCGAGGCAGCTGAGGCCTCTAATCGCATCGCCGCCGAATGGGTCGAGCGCTGGGTCGCCGCACATCCGGGAACCGCGGCCTCCTCCAGCCGGGTCGATGCGGGGCCAGTGGTCGCCAGCGCCACGGCCTGATCAACGCTCCGGACCGAAACCACTGGGATCCGGCAGTGCTTCCCAGGCCGCCAGCTCTTCAGCCAGGGCTGCGTGGCGCTGGATCGCCTGATCCATGAACAGGGCGGTGCGGATCGTGGTGTCGGGTTCCTGCAGGAAACCGTGCATGGCAAGGCCGGTGGTGATGCAGCGCAGGGCGGCCAGCTGCTGATCGCGCCGCGCTTCCACCAGCGTGTAATCGCGGACGCCCCGGGCGACCAGTTCCCCGTGCCAGGCGCCGAGCAGCTCCTGGTGGCGACCGCGGCGCTGGGCCACCGGCTCACTGCCGCCGATCAGGAAGGCGATGTCGATGCTGCCCAGGCTGCGGCAGGCCCAGGACCAGTCGAGGATGATGGCGAGCGGATCTTCAACCGTGCCGTCGAACAGCAAGTTGTCGGCGCGCAGATCGCCATGCACGAGCGTCCAGGGGCGCTCGTTGAGGGCCGCATCGATGGCCTCATCCTGCTCCAGCACTGCTCGCACCAGCTGGGTGACCCTGGAGCCGAAGCGGACGCTGTAGGTCTGCAAGAACGACTCGACCAGATCAGCTTTGGGGTGCTGAAACCAGAAGCTGTGCTGCGGCAGCCACGGCTGTTGTTGGAGATAGGGATCCATCCAGAACTCCGCATGCAGGGCGGCCATCCGCTGCACCGCCGTCAGCGTCTCAGCATGACTGAGCCCCAGCGACTGATCGCCGGCGCGCAGATGGGTCAGATCTTCCATCAGCAGCCAGCATGGCTCGCTGCCCTGACTGGCGTAGATGATCGGCTGATGGTTGTTGAGCCGAGGCACACAGTGGGTATAAAAACCGACTTCGCGGCCAAAGGCGTTGTTGAGTCGGCTGAATTCGTTGAAGGCCCGATTGGAGGTCTCACTCTTGAGCACCACCGTCGCCGGAGCACTGCCGCCGGGCTCACAGGTGAGATGCAGCTTCCAGGTGGTGGCCATCGGCGGGATCTCGAGGCTGGCAATGGTGGTCGCCAGCACGTCGCCGATCCAACCGGCTTCCGGCAGCTTGACCTTGCCGGCATCCTCGGGAGAGAGCGACTCTGTACTCAAACCACGACCTCATAAACTTGGGTCAACTTAAGTCCTCAGGTGGATCCGGGTCGCGGCTGCGATCCTGCGATCAGGGACCGTCCTCCGGCCTGAAGTGCTCATAGCCGCTGCAGCCGGACACCAGGCCGCTCAAGACACAAAGCGGCCATAGAGCCAGCGCACGAACCCACCCACCACCGGCACGGGCGCAAAGGTGGGACCGACAAAGTCGAAGTAGTCGCGATGATCGCTGATTTTGCCGTCGTCGTTGAACTGCAGGCGGGTTGTGCCGGGATAAATGAACAGGAGGCCCTTGATCTTCATGCCCATCTCCCACTCCACAAAGCCCGTCCGGCCCTCGACCGCGATCGCCCCCGGCCTCAGATACACCCCATCGCAGCGCTGCAGCAGGCCCTCCTGGGCCTCGATGTAGGCGCTGAGGCCGCGCTTCTCCTGGGTGGGATCCTGGAAGTGCACATCCTCGGCATAGGCCGCCCGCCATTGGGCTTCCGTCGGTGCCGGAGCGCCGTAGGTCTTGGTGAACAGGTCCCTGAGATTGGCGGTATCCACGGCGGGCGGGCGGCTGGGCTTAGCGGCACGCTATCGGCCGGCCCGGCTCAGGTGCTGACACTGGCGCTGGCGAAGCATCCCTCGATCAGATCGGCGGCCCGGGTCACACCGCCGGCAGATGCTCGTGCAGCATCGCCTGCTACTGGCGGAAATAGGTGCCCCCGTGAAGCGCAGCCCGGCCAGCCTGCGGGCGCCATCCGCCACCGTGAACATCACCACCACCACATGGCCGCGTGGGGTCAGCTCCAGCTCCAGCGCCAGCGCCAGCATCGGATTGGGCCTCAGCATGGATGCGTGCCGAGGGAGAGCTCCATTCGGCATCATCGCTCCGGCGACCTCCTTGCGCTGGCCGGCGAATGCCCCGACGACTTCAACAGCGCCGCGAGTCAGGTGATTCCGTGGGTGGCGATCTTCGCCCGCTCCTGAAGGGCCCTCGAAGCGATGGGCTGCCAGCAGCCGGCGACCCCGAGTTGCCTGAACCGATCAACAACAAACCCCTAGGTCGCTGACCCAGGGGTTAATTGACTCTTCACGATTGAAGAGGTTTGGTGTTGGTGGCGGGGGCGAGATTTGAACTCGCGACCTTCGGGTTATGAGCCCGACGAGCTACCAGACTGCTCTACCCCGCGTCGACTTCTGCACTGTACCAGCCAGCCTTCTCCCCTCACTTTGCGTCCCCGCAGGGGGGGGGAGACGAGGGACGGCAGCTGCTGCTGCCTCAGGTGAAGCGCAGTTCACCGAGCACATCGAGCCGCAGATGGTCGGCGGGCCGCAGATGGTGCTGGCGCAGCTCCTCCAGGCTGGCGGGGGTGAGCCAGTCCAGCTGCTCGAGCAGGTGCAGGGCGACGGCGTGCTTGGCGCGGCTGGTGCCGTCCTCCACCTTGATCGCCACCCCCAGCCCTTCGCCGATACGGCTCAGGCACTGAATGCCTTCGGCTCCCCCCTTGCTGAGCACCTGGCCGTGACCCAGCCGCATCAGCTCCGTGTCAAAGCGTCCCTGGCCGGCGATCAGGGCCGGAGGCCATCTGGGCCAGCTGCAGCTGCAGCGTCGGCGCACCGCAGTCGTCGCGGGCGCTGACCAGTTCGGCGGCGTGCAGCCCGAGCAGTTCACCCACCCGCTTGAGCACCTCCTGCTGCAAAGGATGGCTCAGTTGCAGGTAGCTCTCCAGCGGCCAGTGCATCTGGCGGCAGGTGGCCAGAAAAGCGGCGTGCTTACCCGAGCAGTTGTGCTCCAGGGGGCTGTGGCCGCACTCCGGGATCGGACATTGGAGCCGTTCGGCGTCCAGTTCCGCCCCCCAGAGCATGCGGAAGGCCTCGCGGGCATGGGCCGGCGTGCCGGCATGGGAGGCGCAGGCGATGGCCAGGCCCCGATCGCCGCAGCCGCCCTTCTCCATGGCGCCACTGCTGACGAACATCGTGGCCTGGAACGGCTTTAGGGCCGAACGGATGAAGCTGAGCTGCTGGGAGTCTCCGGAGCGCATCAACACCCGCCCGCGCTGATCGCAGACCACCGCATGCACCCGATGCTGGGATTCGACGATGCCGTTGCGCAACAGCCTCACCACCAGCGGCGGGGACACCGAACGGCCGGAGCCTGGGTAGCTGGGGGTCGTCTGGGCCATGGCGGATGCGGGCGCTGGCGTCGTGTGGGCTTAGAAAGCCTGGCAGAGTCCGGTGCCGACCAGCAGCAGGACCAAGGTGATCAGGATCGTGCGTCGCAGGCGCTGCAGCACCGGCTTCACTTGGTGGGTGGCCACCAGCAGATCCTGCTGGCGCCAGGCCACCGGCTTTTCCCAGACCTGGCCGTCGTACCAGCCCGATTCCTCGTA
>JAPLID010000004.1 GCA_026389285.1 Cyanobacteriota bacterium | reverse complement strand
CCGGAACCGAGAAGATTGGGAGCAGATGCAATCAGGAAGTCCGGCATTGACCAACAGATCGATCAGCACAGGCTGCTGTATTGGCCTCACTTCCCTGAAATGGAGCGCCGACGGCGCACTCTCGGCTTTTGATCTCCGCTTAGTCCGAGGCCGATTGGCGCGGGTCGATCGGCATGTCGCCGCGATCTGGGGGAACAATCGAGATCTCGAACCCTGTCCCTCGATCAGCTGAACGCCGTTGACAGGTACGGATCAGCCCAAGCCGCATCGCCAGCAAAACCAGGCTGGCCCGCGCTGCAGGGATGGCTATCGCTCGCCGGGCCTCCGCTGCCATGAAGGGTTGCAGCGTTAACAGGCCAGATTAATTGCGGGCCTTAAGGATTGCCCTAGGTTTTAGCCTTGTTGGAGCTGCGGGTGATCCAATTGGCCCTGGTGAGTCTTTCCTTTCCCTGGAGGTCAATCCATCGACTTAGAGTTAGTCCTGTTTCGGTTGGTGGGCTCTCGCGATGGGAAGTCAATGGGAGAACTTTCTACAGAACCTCGGCGAGTGGCATGGCTCCTTTGCCTCCCTCGATGCCAGCGGCACGATCGTGGACAGCACACCTTCCATCCTCAGCCTGGAGCAGGAGGAAGGACAGCAGTTGGTTCATTTCAAGTTGCGCCGCTTCGGGAACGGGCTCGACAGCGCACCTACGCGGGAGATCAGCCAGGAGTACCGCACCCTGGGAAAGCAGGTGGTGTTCTTTGCATCCGGCACCTTCTGCAAGGGTTCGCTGCAGGTGGCTCCAGGCACGGTTTTCGGCGCCGAGTTCGGCTTTGTGGCAGGGGATCGCCGCCACCGGTTGGTGCAGCTCCACAGCCCGGAAGGGGCTTTTGAGAGTCTGGTGCTGATCCGTGAGTTCCGCGCTGGTAGCGGCGCCAACGAACGACCACCCTTGGAGGCCGATCACCTACTGGGCCATTGGACGGGCCAGGCCGCCACGATCAGTGCCGATTGGCCGGAGCCGGATCTTGCCCCTTGTGCCATTGACGTCGATCGGGGCGGCAACGGGACCCTGACCTTTCACACCAAGATCGGCGCTGTGGAAGAGAGCAGCGGCGGGCACTCCGAGCGCCTGATGCTGCTACCTGACAGCGCCTATTGCCTGGTGCCTCTGCAGGTAAGTCACCGAGAAGCGTTCAGGGTTGAAGCCGGCTGGTTGCCCAGCCCCGGAAGGCTGGAGCGGTTAGTCCGTTGCTATGACGCCAGCGGCGCCTGGATCTCCGCCACCTGGAGCAGCGCCGTCCTGGATCACCCGCATGGCAAGGCCCAGCAGGGGAATGGAGAAGGCGATGCGGCGATCGCCTCAAGGTCGCAAGATCTCCAGGGGTAGGACCAAAACCCTGTCCACCACAGAAGCGGAGGACGGCAAACCCGGCAGGGTGAATGCTTCCGAAAGCGCGTTTCAAGCTGCTAAAGTTATTGAAACATTTCGTTGCACCAATGGCCGACTCCACTCCCCGCTTTGGATTTGTTGCCTTTGCCGAAACCTGGAATGGCCGCCTGGCCATGCTCGGCTTCGTGATCGGCCTCGCCACCGAGCTGCTGACGGGTCAGAGCATCCTTTCCCAAATCGGACTGGGCTGATCCTCGCCAATACCGACTACACCGCAGCCACTATGGCCGTCGTTGTCCTCATCATTGGCCTCACCGCCGTTGTCGCCTACATGCTCATAAGCCCCAGCGACTTGGCGCCTAGGGCCTGACGATGCACCTCCTCAATATCACATTGCTCGGTGCCTGGTTTGCTCTTCCCCTGCTACAGCCCAATGTTGCGGACTGAAGCCTAAGGCCTGGTAGTAGATCCACATGGATCAGCTCAAGCGCGTTGAGTTCTTCAATGGCGGTGCTCCCATGCTTGGCCTGTTGATCGGCGTCATCGTTTTGGGACTGACGGGCTTCGGAAATGCCCACCAGATCGGCCTTGGAGGCCTGGTGGATGGCTATAACGCCTGCCGCACTCAGTACCTGCCGTTCTGTTTCTGACCTCAAGCGGAGATCACATTCAATCCTTGGGCACTGACTGAGGGTTTTATTATCTGGTACCCGTTCAGGGGCCGTAACGCAGCAGCGCAGCATTCCACCCCTGATTGTTAATCAACGAGCGACCACAGACACCACGATCGTTAACAACCGGCTCAGGGATCTGGCAGTAGTGAGGGCATCACACCCCCGCGGTGATG
>JAPLID010000099.1:17189-18180 GCA_026389285.1 Cyanobacteriota bacterium | reverse complement strand
CGCTTGATCAGCAGGTTGGTGGCGCTGTTGTCGCTCACCCGGATCATCTCGGTGGCGGCTTCATAGAAGGGGAACTTGGTGCCTAGGGGCTTGGCCCCCATCCAGCCGGCTCCGCCGCCCATCACCTCCTTGGTGAGCTGGAGCGGTTCATTCCAGCGCAGCTTGCCGCTATCAAAATCCTCCAGGGCTGCCAGCAGGATCGGCGATTTGATCGAGCTGGCGGCGGGCAGGGGGATGTCGGGCTGGAGCTGGGCATAGCGGCCGTCATCGAGCACCAGTAGGAAACCGCTGGCGATCAGCCCCTTCTGGGCCGCCGCCAGGGTCTTCCAGGTTTGGCTGATGCCGGAGAGCTCCCGCCGCGGTTCAAAGCGACCGGAGGAGAGGCCGCCGGCGGCCGCCACCCGCGGGGTGGGATCCACCTTGGGTACCACCACCGAGCCCTGGGCCAGGCGCGGTGCCATCGATTTCAGCCCCGTGCCGATGATCACGCCCAGGCCGACCCCCATCACGAGCAGACGCAGCAGCAGCAGCACGGGCTGGACCCAAGGTTTGCTGCGGGAAGGGGACGGACGACCGGAGCTCACGGGGGTAAGCGAAATCAAAATAATGTCTGACGCTAGTGGTCTTCACTTTTTGCACAAGGGCGGCGGCTTGCCCAGCGCAACTGGCACACCATGCCGCGCAGCAGGGCCACCTCCGCGGGGCGGATCTGGGCGCGCTGCAGCAGGGCACGCAGCTTGGCCATGCGGGCATGGGCGGTGTGCGTATACAGGTATCCCACCTCCAGCAGCAGGGCCTCAGCATCGGCCAGGGCCGCCTCCAGCAGACCCCGCGGGCAGGGCTCGGCGTCGTGGTCCTCCCCAGGCCAGGGAGCTTCGGCGGCGGGTTCCGGGTTCCGGGCGCCGGCGTCCTGCGCTCCGGTCCGTTGCTCCGGTGCAGGCTGCGGCTGCAGGTCGCTCGGGTGCTGGCGCACAACCTGCTGGCGCAACCC
>JAPLID010000099.1:1709-17159 GCA_026389285.1 Cyanobacteriota bacterium | reverse complement strand
GGTCGCTCGGGTGCTGGCGCACAACCTGCTGGCGCAACCCATGCAGTTCATGCAGCACCACGGCCACGGCGTGGGAGAGGTTCAACGAGGCGTAGGCGGGCCCGGTGGCGATCTGCAGGATGCGACCGGCCTGCAACAACTCATCGTTGCTCAGCCCCCGGTCCTCGCGGCCGAACACCAGGGCACTGGGCGAGGCTGGGGAGCTGGGCGAGGCCGTGGCGCCACCACGCTCAGCGCGCAGCAGCCAGCGGAGCGCTTCGCTGGGCGGGCTGGGGGACAGGGGTTCGCCTTCGCCGCGGCCGCTGGTGGCCACCACCCGGCTGCAATCGGCCAGGGCCGCCGCCAGGGTCGGATAGGTGCGCGCCCGCTCCAGCAGCCCCACCCCGTGCACGGCCATGCGGCGGGCCTCCTCGCCGAGGGGATCGCAGCGCGGCGCCACCAGCCGCAGGCCCTCGATGCCGAAATTGGCGCAGAGCCGGGCCACGCTGCCCACATTCAGGGGCCCGGCGGGCTCCACCAGCACCAACTGGAGGCTCATGGGGGGCCGGTTTGGGAGGACATGGTCAGGACGGCATCCCGCTCAGGAGGGAAGACTGTGCAGGAAGGCCAGCAGGTCGGCCATCGCCTGGGGTTCGGGCTGGAAGCGGGGCATGGGCGGTGTGCGGCCGCTCACCACCTGCTGGATCAGCTGACGGTCGTTCTTGCGATGGCTGACGCCATGCAGGTTGGGTCCCACCAGCCCCTGGGCCGCCAGCCCATGGCAGCCGGCGCAGTTGAGCCGGAACAGGCGGCCGCCGTTGGACTCCGATCCCACCAGATCGAGCGTGGCCTGGGTGTAAGGATCGCTGTGGCTGGCACCGAGCAACAACAGGGCCAGCACCAGGCTGGCGCTGGCGGCCACGACGATCAGGGCCTTGATCAGGCCGCTCAGGGCCGGGGGGGCCGGGGGGGCCGGGGCAGCCTCAATCGTTGGGGGGGATTCGGCGGGGTTGGGCATCGGGGCGTTGGTGGAACCGGCCGTCACGGATGGTGGCGAAGCGTCGCGGTCGAGGCTCCCATCATGGAAGAATGAGCCGACGTCCACGCACCCTGCGTTTCCGATGATCGAACCCCTGCTCTGCGGCATCGTGCTCGGTTTGATCCCCGTCACCCTGGTGGGTCTGTTTGTCGCCGCCTGGAACCAGTACCGCCGTGGCAGCGCCCTCGGCGGCTGAAGGGAGCGACAGCGTTGAGGCTTCCCTGAGCCAACGCTGAACCTCAGCTTCGATCCCAGTGCAGCAAGCCCCAGCAGCTTGCCCAAAGGCTCAGGTCAAGCTGAGCCATGCATCACGCTGATCACCGCGGAGGCCGTCCACTCATCGGTCCCTACGCCTGCAGGGTTGTGGGCGCTCTATAGCGACTGCCTGCAAGGATTTTCAAGCTGGGTTCCCTCGGAGGCTGCCTCCAGCAGTCCTTGGCATCAGCCTCAAGGATGCACCTAAGAGCTTGCTAAAAAACCGCTGCAATCAGCCTATTGCCAGCCCGGGAGCGAACAGTAACCCTGGCTGTTACTGGGCTGGTTGCCCTCACTAGGACGCTCGATCGGGCCTGGGAGGAGTTTTCAGCAAACTCCTAGTCGGCCTCCAGCAGCACCACGGTGCTGCCGCCGTAGCGCCGGCTGTCCCGCAGCCGCCAACCCGACGGGGGCTCAGGCACCCGCTCACTGGGGCACTCCCAGACCAGGGTGCCGCCGGCCCTGAGCCACTGGCCCCGGCCCACAGCCTCGGCGATGGCCGCGTGCAGATCGGCGGGCCAGGGGGGATCGGCGTAGATCAGATCAAAGCCCTGGGATCGATCACTGACCGTCAACGCCGGGGCCGCCCCAGCAGCGCTTGGCGTCTTGGCGTCAACGGCCCGAGGGCCGGCCGCAGTGCTGGGTTGCAGCCCGACCTCTGCGGATTGGAGCGCCGCAGCACCTGGCATGGCAACGGCCTCGGCGGTGAGGCGTTGCTCCATGGCTTTGGTTCTGGCTTGGGGCCGTGCCAACCAGGACAACACGTCGGCTTGCACCACCTGGATGCTGGGAGTGGACTCCTGCCGCCGCAGCCCACCGGCCACGGCCGTCAGATTGGCCCGGGCCACGGCGGCGATGCGCCGGTCCCGCTCGACGGCCACCACCTGGGAGGCCCCCCACTGCAGGGCCTCGCAGGCCATCACGGCGCTGCCGCAACAGAGATCGAGCCAGCGACAACCGGGCAGGTCCGGGGCCAGCAGATTGATCACGGCCTGGCGCACCCGAGCGGCCGTGGGTCTGGCCAACTCGCCGGGGGGGCTCTGCAGACGCCGGCCGCCGCTGAGTCGCAGGCTCACCGGCTGGCCACCCAGTCCAGCCAGCGCTGCAGCATCGCCACCCCCACCGGCCCGGATTTCTCCGGATGGAACTGACAAGCGGCGATCGTGTCCTGCCAGATGGCCGCCGTCACCGGTGTGCCGGCCCAGTCCACCCAGGCGGTCACGCACTCGGGGCGCTCGGGAGCGGCGGCATAGGAGTGCACGAAGTACACCCAGGCGTCGCGCTTGTCCGCCGCCAGCAACGGACTGGCCACCCCGGGCAACAGCGGCGCCCAGCCCATATGGGGAATCGGATGGTGGGGCACCCGCGGCAGGGCCTTGACCCGTCCCGCCAGCAACCCCAGGCCGGCACTGCTGCCCTCATCGCTGCCCTCGAACAACAGCTGCAGCCCCAGGCAGATGCCGAGCAGGGGACGACCGGCGGCGCAGGAAACCTGGATCGCCTCCACCAGTTCGCCCTGATGCAACCGCTCCATCGCCGGGTCAAAGGAGCCCACCCCCGGCAGCACCAGGGCATCGCAGCCCTCCATGGCGGCGGCGCCGTGGACCGGGATGATCTCGGCACCGAGGCGCTCAAAGGCCCGCTGCACCGAATGCAGATTGCCCATGCCGTAATCAATCAGACCGATGCGGCTCATGGCGCGATGGCCTCCTGGGGAACCCGCACGGCCGGCCGATCCAGGGCCGGCGAATCGGGCAGCTCCAGTCCGTTGAGATGGTCGATGAACTGATAGAGCCGGCCCACCCGCCGCTTGTCGAGGCGCAAGCGCAGACAGGGATACATCAGGCCGCTGTCATCGACGCTTTCACCGGCCTGGATCGCCCCCTCATCCAGCATGTCGGCGAAGTCATGGTTGAGCCGGGGCAGCAGCTCGCGCGGGATCGGCGCATTCAGCAGCAGTTCGGTGCGATCGTCGCCGGGACGGGCACTGTGGAACACCCGGTAGAAGCGGCTGATGTGGGCCACGGCGTCCTCGGCGCAGCTGGCCTCGACGATCAGATCCACATCCTCCGGTGAGATCAGCTGGCGTTCCGCCAGCACCTGATGGATGCTCTGCTTCCACTGACACCAGAAGTCATCGCCGGCGGGGGCCAGCAGCACCAGGGGGATGGGCGGCGTGCGACCGGTCTGGATCAAGGTCAGACACTCAAACAGTTCATCGAGGGTGCCGAAGCCACCGGGCATGACCAGCAGCGCATCGCTCTCGCGCAGAAAGAAGAGCTTGCGGGTGAAGAAGTAGCGGAAGAACAGCAACCGACCTTCGCAGGCACTGACGAAGCGGTTGGCGTGCTGCTCAAACGGCAGATCCACATTCAGGCCGATGCTGTGGTCGCAGCCGGCGCCACTGTTGGCGCCCTCCATCACACCGCCACCGGCGCCGGTCATCACCTCGAAGCCGGCTTCCACCGCCAGGCGAGCCACCTGTTCCGCGAGCGCGTAACAGGAATCCTGCACCTGGGTGCGGGCCGAGCCGAACACCGTGATCTTGCGGGCGGCCCGGCGCGGCCGGAACACCTCAAGCGCTTCGCTGATGTCGGCCAGACAGCCACTCACCAGCCGCCAGGCATCAGCTTCGTTTTCATCGCGCGCCACCTCCAGCAGGGAGATGACGGCGTGCTCGATGAAACGACGCTGGGGATGGCCTTCCAACTGCTCCGCCAGGGCCTGGAGGGGACTGCGGGGGCTGGCGGCGAGAGGAGAGACGGGGATCAGAGGTGCTTGGAGATGGTTCCGGACAGGGTGGTCTTGGGCACGGCACCGACCACCGTGTCGACCTTCTCGCCGCCCTTGAACAGCATCAGCGTGGGGATGCTGCGGATGCCGTACTGGCTGGCGACGTTGGGGTTTTCGTCGGTGTTGAGCTTGAAGACCTTGATCTTGCCCTCGAACTCCTTGGCGATCTCGTCGACGATCGGGGCCACCATGCGGCAAGGGCCGCACCAGGGGGCCCAGAAGTCCACCAGCACGGGCACCTCGCTTTTCAGAACGTCCTGCTCGAAGGAAGCGTCGGTGACGGCGGCTGCGCTGGACATCCTTAGAGGGGGTTCGGTTCAGGGCAATCTAGCAACGCTCTTCCGGTGCCACCAACCGGAAAGCCCATGGTGTTGCAGGCCTTAAGGCTGGCTGCTGCCAGAAGGCTTGCTGATGGCGAAGACAAAAAGCCCGGACGCGCCGGGCCGGTGGGTGTGAGGAGTGTGCGGGCCGAAACCCCCACACAACAAAGCTAGCCCGGTCACCCCCTCAGCCAGGGTCGTTCGGCGGTGGAACGACCAGGATCCCCCTACTTGCCCATGCCCAATTGCTGGGCCTTCTGGTACACCTTGCCCTCGGTGAGCAGGGATGGGGCCACCACCACCTCCACCTGCTGCATCTCCTTGATGGTGCGGGCTCCGAGGGTGCCCATCGAGGTGCGGATGCAGCCCAGCAGGTTCTGGGTGCCGTCATCGAGGCCGGCGGGGCCCCGCAGGATCTTCTCCAGGCTGCCGGTGGTGCCCACCTTGATGCGGGTGCCGCGGGGCAGCACCGGGCTCGGCGTGGCCATGCCCCAGTGGAAGCCACGGCCGGGAGCCTCAGTGGCCCGGGCGATCGGCGAGCCGATCATGACGGCGTCGGCGCCACAGGCGAGGCACTTGCAGATATCGCCGCCGGTGACAATGCCACCGTCGGCCACGATCGGCACGTAGCGGCCGCTTTCGCGTTCGTAGTCATCGCGGGCAGCGGCGCAGTCGGCCACGGCGGTGGCCTGGGGAATGCCGATGCCGAGCACGCCGCGGGAGGTGCAGGCGGCGCCGGGGCCGATACCCACCATCACGCCGGCGGCCCCAGCCCGCATCAGCTGCAGGGCCACTTCGTAGGTGACGCAGTTGCCGAGCACGACCGGCACGCCCATCTCGCGGCAGAGCACCTCCAGATCCAGGGTCTCCTGACCCTCCGGCCCGATGTGCTCGGTGGAGACCACCGTGGCCTGCACAAAGAACAGATCGGTGCCCGCCTCGGCGATCGCCTTGCCGAAGCGCAGGGCCGCCACCGGCGTGGCGCTGACGGCGGCGATGCCACCCTGTTGCTTGATCTCGGCGATGCGCTGGCGGATCAGGTCCTCGCGCACCGGCTGGCTGTAGAGCTCCTGCATCAGGGGCACAAACGCGTCCCGGCCGACGGCGGCGATGCGATCGAGCACGGGATCTCCAGGTTCAGCACCCCCATGGCGCCCAGCTGGGACAGGGCCACGCACATGTCGACATCGACGACGCCATCCATGGCGCTGGCGATGATCGGGATCTCGCGCTGAATGCCGGCCAGGCTCCAGCTGCTGTCGGTGATGGCTGGATCGACGGTGCGGCCGCCGGGGACAAGCGCGATCTCATCGATGCCGTAGGCGCGGCGGACGGTTCGGGAACGACCGAGCTGAAGGTTCACCGGAGAAAGGACGCACTCGTAACAAACTATCAATAGGGCCGCAGCCGAACCCGGGTTGTCGCCGTCCTCGCCTGGGGGTAAGGCCTGCTCAGTCCTGACCCCGGAAGGCCAGCCAGCGCTGTTTCCAGTCGGCCAGAACCTTCTCGCGCGTATTGGTACGGACCATCTTCGTGAGGCCGAAGTGCCCGAGCGCGATCAGGCCGATCAGCTCCAGCAGCCCGGACACCACCGGGATGCGATCAACGGTGCCGACGAGACTGGCGTAGAGCCGCACGGCCAGGATCAGCCCGACCAGGATCGCCAGCCCTTTGAGCGGGCCGCGGATCTTCTGCCATTGACGGTGGAGCTCGCCGGAGCTGAACCAGGCATTGACTTTGCCCACCAGCAGCTCCCATTCACCGCCTTCGCCCCCGGCGGCTGGGCTGGAGCTGTCCAGAGGCGGCACGGCGATCGTGGTGGCGATGCCGGCAGGGGGCTCGGCTGCGACTACAGCCTGGACCTCAGCCTGGACGAGCTCAGCGGCAGGTGCGCTCGCCGGTGCTGGGAAGGGCGAGGCCTCGGAGGCGGCCGCCTCAGGCGGCGTCTGCTGCTCGGTCTCGCTCGCCTGGGGGGCCGCGATCGCTTCGGGTTCGCTCAGGGCCGGGGGGAAGGGGGATTCGGGCATGACCTCTGGCTCCGGGGCGGGTGAGGCGGCCTCGGGCGTGACGTCGGTCTCGGGCGTGACGTCGGCCACGGCTGCGGACTCTGGGTCTGCTGGGCTGGCGATTGAGCTGGCAATGGCGTCGACGGGTTCAGTCTCTTCGGGGGTGGATTCCTGCGAAAAGGGGGTCTCGGCCATGGGGACGGATTGGGCTGGTCGGAGCTTACGGCGGTTTGCAGTCGGCGTCTTGCGGCTGCCGCCGCAGCCGCAAGACGCCGACTCAGGCCTCCAGCGGAATCAGGCCAGGCCGCTGCGACAGCGGTTGAAGCGGCAGCCGCAGTGGGAAGCGACCGCTGATCAGGCGCTCCGTCAACTCGATGGCCATGGCCACCGCCAGGCGCGGGCTGTGGGCCGGAGCCGCTGGGATCAGCCGGCCATCCACCTGGATCTGGCCGGCCTTGAGGGCGCTATAGGGAACGCCGCCGAAGCTGGGCTTGATCCGCCTGGGGATCGAGATGTCGAGCACCGGTGCCTCGAGATTCTCATCGAGGGCGGCGGCCTGGCGGGCGATGCTGCCGTTGAGCAGGGGCACGGGGGCGGCGATCGCCACCAGCAGGGCGCTGCCGTGGCCTTCGAAGTAGGTCGCCCGCAGCCAGCGCGGATCCAGCTCATGCAGGTCGACGCTCACGGCCGCCACGGCGCCGGGGGAGCGGGCGTGGCCGCTGGGCAGGCGCCGCGGCTGGGGTTGGTGGGCGCTGCCGCAGCCGACCACCCAGCCGATCGCTCCGCCCACCAGCACCGGCGATCCGGGGCCCAGCAGGCTTAGAGCGGGCATCACCAGGCCGATGCTGTCGGCACCGCCGCAGGTGTAAAGGGCATTGGCCCAGGGGCCCAATAGGGGGCCATAGGGACTGCGGATCAGACCCTCGGCGCTGCTCACCGCCACCAGCCCGTTCTCGCCGATGGCCCGGTGCAGCAGGAGGCGGCCCATGCCGATCTGAGCCAGGCTCAAGCGGGTGTTGAGTTCGCGGCGGGGCTGCAGGGGCGTGACCTCGCCGCCGGCGCTGAGATCGATGCTCCCGCCGGCCAGCAGGGCGGCCAGCACCTGGGCGCCGCCGTGCCGCTGGCCATCGCCGCGCATCCCGGCGAGCGGCAGCACCAGATCACTGCCGGCGCCGCCGGCCAGGGCGGCCACACCATCGAGCTGGGGATCCCGCAGGCGGATCGGCGGATCGATGGCGCCCAGGCTGAGATGGAGGCTGGCCTGGTCGTGGAACTCGGCATTGGCCGCCACCACCACATCGGTCTGGCCGTAGGCCTGGCTCAGCCCCTGCTGCTGCACCAGCTGGCGGAAATCGGCGGCAATCCGCACCCGCAGTTGGCCGGTCCGCTGCCGTTCCTGCAGCTCCGCCTCGCTGCGGCAGGGGAGTGGGGCGCCCGGTTCCCGCTTCATGCCACCCATCCTGCGGCCGTTCGGGCCGGTTGCGGCAGGCTTCGGTAGGCTGAGAACTGCTTAAGGCGCTCATACATGGCGGATCCCACCGGACCTACCGGTTCTTCGGACGAACCCACAGGACCCGGTGAATCCGACGGTCGGATCATCCAGACAGATCTCCGCAATGAGATGTCGCGCTCCTATCTGGAGTATGCGATGAGCGTGATCGTGGGTCGGGCCCTGCCCGATGCCCGCGACGGCCTCAAGCCGGTGCATCGCCGCATCCTTTATGCGATGTACGAGCTGGGCCTCACCAGCGACCGGCCCTACCGCAAATGCGCCCGTGTGGTGGGCGAAGTGCTCGGTAAGTACCACCCCCACGGCGATACGGCGGTCTACGACGCCCTGGTGCGCATGGCCCAGGACTTCTCGATGCGCATGCCCCTGGTCAGTGGCCACGGCAACTTCGGTTCGGTGGACAACGATCCGCCGGCGGCGATGCGATACACCGAATCGCGGCTGCAGGCCCTGACCACCGACAGCCTGCTCGCGGACATCGAGAGCGAAACCGTCGATTTCATCGACAATTTTGATGGCTCCCAGCAGGAGCCCACGGTGATGCCGGCGCGCATCCCCCAGCTGCTGCTCAACGGCTCTACCGGCATCGCCGTGGGGATGGCCACCAACATCCCTCCCCACAACCTGACCGAGCTGATCGACGGCGTACTGGCCCTGATCGCTGATCCGGAGCTGGACGATCGCCTACTGACCTCGATCATAACCGGCCCCGATTTCCCCACCGGTGGCCAGATCCTCGGGCGGCGGGGCATCCGTGAGATGTACGCCTCCGGTCGCGGTTCGGTCACGATGCGCGGTGTCGCCAACATCGAGACGCTCGAGGTCAAGGGCAGGCCGGATCGCGACGCGGTGATCATCACCGAACTCCCCTATCAAACCAACAAGGCGGCTCTGATCGAGCGCATCGCCGAGCTGGTCAACGACAAGAAGTTGGAGGGCATCTCCGACATCCGCGATGAAAGTGATCGCGATGGCATGCGCATCGTCATCGAACTGCGCCGGGACGCCTATCCGCAGGTAGTGCTCAATAACCTGTTCAAACTCACGCCCCTGCAGAACAACTTCAGTGCCTACATGTTGGCGCTGGTTAATGGCGAGCCGATCGTGCTTACCCTGCGCCGCATGCTGCAGGTGTTCCTCGACTTCCGGGTCGAGACGATCGAGCGCCGCACCCGCTATCTACTGCGCAAGGCCGAGGAACGCGATCACATCTTGCTCGGCCTGCTGATTGCGCTCGACAAACTTGACGCGATCATCGCCCTGATCCGCTCTGCTGCCGATACGGCCACAGCGCGCCGGGGCCTGATGGAGGTGTTCGGTCTCAGTGATCTGCAGGCGGATGCCATTCTGCAAATGCAGCTGCGTCGACTGACGGCCCTTGAGGCCGACAAGATCCGCCTCGAGCACGATGATCTGCTGGCCAAAATCACCGATTACAAGGACATCCTGGCCCGCCGCGAACGGGTGTTCGCCCTGATCGTCGAGGAGCTGCAGGCGATCCGCAGCCGCTACGACTCACCGCGCCGCACCGAGATTCTTGATCTGGAAGGCGGTCTTGAGGACATCGATCTGATCGCCAATGAGCGCTCGGTGGTGTTGCTCACCGAGACCGGCTATCTGAAGCGCATGCCGGTGAATGAGTTTGAGGCCACCAGCCGCGGCACCCGCGGCAAGGCCGGTACCAAGAGCCAGGGCGAAGAGGGGGTGAAGCTGTTCATCAGCTGCAACGATCACGATGCCCTGCTGCTGTTCTCCGATCGCGGCGTGGTCTATTCGCTGCCGGCCTATCGGGTGCCGATGTGCAGCCGTGCCGCCAAGGGCACCCCGATCGTGCAGTTGCTGCCGATTCCGCGGGAGGAGGCGATCACCTCCCTGTTGTCGGTCAGTGCCTTCGAAGACGATGTGCAGCTGGTGATGCTCACCAGCGGTGGCTATGTCAAACGCACCCGCCTTTCGGCATTCAGCAACATCCGCTCCAACGGTCTGATCGCCATCTCCCTGGAGGATGGCGATGATCTGCGCTGGGTTCGGCTCGCTCTCCCCGGCGACAGTGTGCTGATCGGCTCGCTCAAGGGCATGACGATTCACTTCCGCCTCAGCGATGAGGAACTGCGGCCCCTGGGCCGCACCGCCCGCGGCGTGCGCGCCATGAATCTGCGCGAAGGGGATCAGCTGGTGAGCATGGATGTGCTGCCGGCCGAACTCGCCGATCGGGTAGCCAGTTCCGAGCAAGCCGAAGACGACGGCGAAGCGATCGATGGCGCCGAGGAGATCGTCGCGGCCAGCGAGGGGCCCTGGGTGCTGGTGGCCAGCGCCAGCGGCCTGGGCAAACGGGTGCCGGTGGATCAGTTCCGTCTGCAGAAGCGGGCCGGGATGGGCCTGAGGGCGATCAAATTCCGCCGTGAGGGCGATGTGCTCGTGGGTTTGAAAGTGTTGGGGGCCGGTGAAGAGCTGCTGCTGGTGAGCGAACGGGGCGTGATCGTGCGCATGAAGGCCGACGCCATCCCGCAGCAATCCCGCGCGGCCACCGGCGTGCGCCTGCAACGTCTCGATTCCGGCGATCGGCTCACCGAGGTGGTGCTGGTGCCGCCGGCTGCGGAGGAGGAGGACATCGAGTCCACGGCCCTCCCTGTGCTGCCCGCCCCAGGCGAATCGGCCAGCGATGTCGGGGCTGCTGTTGCCGGCGCGGTTGATGTTGAGGCTGGGGTGGTCGAGGCGGATACTGCCGCGGCCACTACAGCGGATGACGACGATGTCGCCCCAGGCGGCGGATCAGGCCGAAAGCCCTGAATCATCGCGGCTGCCGCGGAGAAATGCCCCGTCCGGGATTACGTGGGGCCTGATCGTTGCGGGGATTTTTTTCCGTTAGCGCTCGATTCCCCCAGCGCCGATCGCCGAGCGAGGCCAGATGAGTGGGCGGATGAGCAGACGAAACCTCGGTTCGATGCGCCGCGAGAGCCCAACCCAGATGGCAGTCAACATCGACCGCGAAGCGCGCGCGCTGCAGAACCTGTTGATCGACACCGCCTGGCGGCCAGGGCGAATCAAGGCGCCGTAGCCCGGGGGGGCAGCAGGCCCCATCCCTTCAGCGTTCTACCGGCTGAGCTGGTTTCTCCTCAGGTAGCTGCACCTGGTCAATCGCCACGATGACCCGGCTCAGCGATCGCACGGGCTACGGCACCAACTACATCGGGGTGAATGGGGGGCATGCTGTTGTGAGGCAATTGCACCAGCTGTCGAAAGACGTCCTCTGCGGCAGCACCGCTGGCATGGTCGGGAGATATGGGATGTTCTGGAAGATGGTGCCCCACAGGCTGCTCAGGACAAAGAAGCTGAAAAGGCCTCGAACTCCGGTTGGGCTAGCTACGTGATGAAGCGCAAAAGATTGCCCTCCTCAATGATGCGCGCGAGCATTCAGGGAGATTGTTCAAAGCGGGCAAATACCTCAGCCCGCTCTATCAAGCTGAAAACGATCTTAAAGGCGGAGCAGTTGTATTAAGTGAGCAGGTATTCCCATGGGAGTGTCAAGGATGAGACTGCTTGATTTATGGCTTACATCATGCAGCCAAGCAAGGTAAGGTCAAGGGTGTCGATGATCTCTTTTCGAGTGGCATGATGCAATGCCTCGGTTTGATTGAACTGGCAGAGATTCCTGGAGCGAGAAAAGCTAGGCGCAGATTCGAAAGCGACCCGACAGCTACGCAGGGAATACATCAACACTTGAATGTAGTTCCCAAATCCAAGTGCAAGCTATTCCAGGCCATGTAGAGCTGCAATCAGTTTATGGCTGCTTGGGCTGAGCCTCAATATTAGTTTACAGCTACCAAGCTCCGCCCTGCACTTGGCCTGCCCCCATTGCGTCTCATGCGATCAGGGCTTTCTGCGGGAAGGCGGGGGGTAACTTTAGCCCGACTAGACAACAAAGCTTGTCCACATAAGCGACGCCGGAAGCCCTGTGAGTAGTATGGCCTGGGTGCTGGGAGCGTCCAATCAAACCAGAAGAAAACGACTGATTGATGGATCAGGCAACCCACAACAAGATCGTCTCCTTCATCTGGGGTATCGCTGACGACGTCCTGCGCGACCTGTTCAGGCGTGGCAAGTACCCCGACGTGATCCTGCCGATGTGCGTGATCCGGCGCATGGATGCGGTGCTCGAGCCAACGAAGAAGCAGGTGCTCGAAACCAAGGTGATGCTTGATGGGGCCCTGATCACCGAGCAGCGGGCTGCGCTGTGCGCCGCCGCGGGACAAGCCTTCTACAACACGTCCAAGTTCACGCTCCGCGACCTGAAGTCGCGTGGCAGCCAGCAGCAGCTTCTCGCCGATTTTGAGGACTACCTGAACGGGTTCTCGCCCAACGTTCAAGACATCCTCGAGAACTTCAAGTTTCGCAACCAGCTTCCAACTCTCTCAAAGGCCGATGCGCTCGGCACCTTGGTCGCGATGTTTCTCGACCCCGCGATCGACCTCTCACCCGCGGGTATCGACAACCATGCCATGGGCACGGTGTTCGAAGAACTGGTGCGCAAGTTCAACGAAGAGAACAACGAAGAAGCGGGCGAGCACTGGACGCCGCGTGACGCCGTGCGGCTGATGGCGAACCTTGTCTTTCTGCCGATCGAAGCCGAAATCAAGAGCGGCACCTACCTCCTTTACGACTGCGCCTGCGGCACCGGCGGCATGCTCACCGTGGCCGAGGAGACCCTTACCGCCATCGCCAGCAAACGGGGGGAGCAGGTGCGGAGCCTTCTCTACGGCCAGGAGATCAACCCTGAAACCTACGCCGTCTGCAAGGCAGACATGCTGCTCAAGGGCGAAGGAGAAAACGCCGACCAGATCATTGGCGGTGCCGAGTGGTCCACCCTGGCCCACGACGCCTTCCCGGCGCGCGAGTTCGACTTCATGCTCGCCAATCCGCCCTACGGCAAGAGCTGGAAGAAAGACCTGGAGGTGATGGGCGGCAAGGACGGGATGGGCGATCCACGCTTCAAGGTGATGCACAAAGGCGAGGAGCTCTCCCTGGTGACCCGCACGAGCGATGGTCAGATGCTCTTCCTCGCCAACATGGCCTCGAAGATGAACAACAAGTCGGAGCTTGGCAGCCGCATCGCCGAGGTCCACAACGGCTCGTCGCTCTTCACCGGTGATGCCGGCCAGGGGGAGAGCAATATCCGCCGCTGGTTGATCGAGAACGACTGGCTCGAAGCGATCGTCGCCCTCCCGCTCAACCTCTTTTACAACACCGGCATCGCCACCTACATCTGGGTGCTAACCAACCGGAAGCCCGCCCACCGCCAGGGCAAGGTGCAGCTGATCGATGCCACAAGTTGGTTCAAGCCCCTGCGTAAGAACCTCGGCAAGAAGAACTGCGAGCTTTCACCTGAAGATATTGACCGCATCAGCACCACATTCCTGGGTTTCAAAGAGAGCCCTGAATCGAAGATTTTCCCCAATTCTGCTTTTGGCTACTGGAAAGTGACCGTGGAGCGGCCCTTGAGGCTGCACAGCCGCATCACCCCGGCAGCATTAACCGCCTTGCAGGTCGCCTCAGGCAACCAGGAGATCCGGCAAGCCCTGCTCGATGAGTTTGGAGATGGACTGGCTCGCAATGTTCAGGTGCTTCGCAGCGAAATGAACCTTTTCCTGGATGGTTGGGGTGGCGATGGCGATGATGCCGATGACGAGGAGGAGGCACCTAAGCGAACGCTGCCGGATAAGAAACGCAAGAAACTGCTTGATGCCAGCACATGGGAGAGGGATCAACGGCTGGTGGATGCCGCCCAGGTGTTGCTTGAGATGTTCGGGGATGAACTGTTTGAAGATCACAATCACTTCAGGGCTGAAGTGGGCCGTGCGCTCAAGCTGCAGGGATCCAAGCTTGGAGCCGCTGATCTCAAGCTGCTCTACAAGGCAGTGAGCTGGCGTGAAGAAACAGCCCCACCCGTGATCGCCAAAGTTCACAAGTCTGGCAAGCAGACAGCTGACCCAATGCGGGGCTTTTTTGAAGACCCCATCGCCGGGAAGCTAGCCATTGTTGAGTACGAGCCCGACAGCGATCTGCGCGACACCGAGCAGGTGCCCCTGTTAGAAGACGGTGGGATCGAGGCCTTTATTCGGCGCGAGGTGTTGCCCTACACCCCAGATGCCTGGATCAAGGAAGAGGCCACCAAGATCGGCTATGAAATCAGCTTCACCCGCCACTTCTACAAACCGAAGCCTTTGCGCACGCTCGCGGAGATCAGCGCCGACATCCTTGCCATTAAGAAAGAGGCCGAAGGGCTGCTCGATGGTCTGCTCATAGGAGCGCGGTAACCATGGCACGCTCTTCAAAGCTTCGCGTGATGCTCTCCAGTAAATGTGACACAGATTTTCCGGTCGGTTCAGAGCGGAAGCTTTCGGATATTCGTAGAGACTTAAAGCTAGAGCTCGAAGCTATCACGATTGGTGGCACGCAGATGTTTGAAGTTTGGATTAATGAGGATATGCCGCCGCAGGTCGGCACGTGGGACTCCTGGGATGTATGCATTCAAGCCGTTAAAGATTGCGATATTCTGATCGTTCTCAGCAACGGAGATGCCGGCTGGGCTAAAGACAGTGGTGATATTGGAATCTGCCATGCTGAAATGATCACCGGATTGGGGCATGCTCCAGCGAAGGTTCGTCTGATTGCCTTGACACCCGTTGAAACTAAGAAAGCTGATGAAATCGATAGAAACCAGCGCTTTCAAGTCGAGGTTTCAAAGCAGAGCCTGTTTCGTGGTGCCACAGTATCATGTGAAGTGAGTCTTAAGGCTCGGGTCAATGAAGCCCTCCGTGACGCAGTCATTTGCCTTGCACAGGCTGGATCGAAAGACGCAGCGCGAGGCAAGTTTCATAGCGGTGCAGCTCTCGATTGGTCGCGGCTTGACTTCCGCGCAAGACGGGACGCCATGGTCAAGGTTGCTGCCGATGCAATCGCGGCGCGCTCGGACTCAATCAAGTCAGAAGCTGGTATGACTATAAAACTTCAAGAAACTCCTGTCCTCGCATGTATTCATGCCATTCCAGCTGCCTTTTCTGTCGCTCCAGCGCGGGAACTGGTGGGCCAACCATTCCTGCTTGACCATCAGAAAGCAGGACATCTTAAGGAGGATGGCGGCGGCCCAATTCATCTGATCTTGTGTCATAAGACGGCCACCGAAACCCAGGCAGCCAAGTTGCTGGGTTTCCCCGACGCCACAATCGTCTCGACGCCTTTTGGCGTCTTCGTTGCCGACCCGGTACAGCATGTGCAGTTTGTATTCATCAAAGATTGCCGTGATGAATCCACCACCCGCCATGGCATCCAAAGATTCTTCGAGTGGCTTTCGCAAACCGGCGAAGAAGCCAATGTGGTGACCCGCTCCAAACGCCGCGCCACCATTGTCCGCGCTATCGCTTCGGTTCAGGTAGACGCCACGAAGATGGACGGAACGCATGTAACCACTAATGCTGTCAGACAGACCACTTCGAAGAAGCGTGCTACGAAGAGGCCCAAGCCATGATCACCGACCTCAAGCCGTATGCC
>JAPLID010000099.1:0-1576 GCA_026389285.1 Cyanobacteriota bacterium | reverse complement strand
GCCGTATGCCGACTACAAAGAATCAGGCCTGCCGTGGCTCGGGGAGGTGCCAAGCCATTGGACGGTGCTGCCCGCATTTGGCGCATTCAAGCCCAATAAGGCCCGTAATATCGGCATGAAGGAAAAGACGGTGCTGTCGCTCAGCTATGGACGCATCGTTATCAAGCCGGCTGAAAAGCTCCATGGCCTAGTTCCTGAGTCCTTTGAGACTTATCAGATTGTCGATCCCGGCGACAGTGTGCTGCGAACAACTGATCTTCAGAACGACCACACCAGCCTTCGTGTAGGGATGGTGCGAGATAGGGGCATCATCACATCTGCATATCTGGCCTTACGGGCCTTGCCAGGCGTGAGTCCGGATTACGGATTTCAATTTCTCAATGTCTGGGATTCCAGCAAGGCAATTTACGGATATGGCTCAGGGCTGAGGCAGAGCCTTGACTTTTCGCACTTCAAGAGAATGCCTATCGCCATCCCCCCGCCCGCCGAACAAGCAGCAATCGTGTGCTTCCTCGACTGGGCAAACGGCCGGCTGGAGCGAGCGATCCGGGCGAAGCGGAAGGTGATCGCGCTCTTGAACGAGCAGAAGCAGGCCATTATCCACCGCGCCGTCACCCGCGGCCTCGACCCATCCGTAGCCCTCAAGCCCTCCGGCCTCCCTTGGCTTGGGGAGATTCCGGAGCATTGGGAGTTTCGACAAGTGCGCCGAGTTGCGTTGTTCGTCACTTCTGGCTCGCGTGGCTGGGCTGACTACTACAGCGATAGTGGCCTTGTCTTCATTCAGAGCGGCAATCTTGGGCGGAACATGGCGCTGAACTTTCACTACATTCAACACGTCCAACCGCCGTCCGGGTCAGAAGGTGAGCGAACGCGCGTCCTGACAGATGACCTCTTAATCTGCATCACGGGCGCGCTAACTGGGAACGTCGTGCATGTGGATGCGGACCTGCCTGGCCCATCCTTTGTGAACCAGCATGTCGCACTTGTACGACTTGGTCAGTCGGTGGTTCAATCGAGATTTCTCGCCTTCAGCCTCCGCTCGGGAATCGGGCAGAGTCAGATGAAGACGAGCGAGTATGGCGGCACGAAACAGGGATTAGGCCTTGGTGACGTGAAGGACATTTATTTTCCCTTGCCGCCACGCGACGAGCAACAGAAAATTGTGGTGCATCTAGATGCCACACTCGCGGTCTTCAATTCCGCCATCTCCCGCCTCGAACGTGAAATCGACTTCCTCCGCGAATACCGCACCCGTCTCGTCGCCGATGTGGTAACCGGCAAGCTCGATGTACGAGAGGCGGCGACCCGGCTGCCGAACGAAGAACTGTTGCCTGATCTAGCCGCAGCGGACGATGAGCACGACGACCTGGCCATCGAAGAGGAGGCCGACGCATGAGCAGTGAGCGCAGCCGGGACTACCTCGTGAGTCTGTTGCATGGTACCCGTTCAGGGGCCGTAACGCAGCAGCGCAGCATTCCACCCCTGATTGTTAATCAACGAGCGACCACAGACACCACGATCGTTAACAACCGGCTCAGGGATCTGGCAGTAGTGAGGGCATCACACCACCGCGGTG
>JAPLID010000073.1 GCA_026389285.1 Cyanobacteriota bacterium | reverse complement strand
GCCTCCCTTCTTGTCTTTGATGTGGCCCCGGAAGGTGCGGGTGGGGGCGAATTCCCCCAGCTTGTGACCCACCATCTGCTCCGTCACGTAGACGGGCATGTGGGACTTGCCGTTGTGGACGGCAATGGTGTGGCCGATCATCATCGGCAGGATGGTTGAAGCGCGTGACCAGGTCTTGATCACGGTCTTGTCGTCGGCGGCGTTCTGCTTTTCAACCTTGCGAAGCAGGCTGTCGGCAACGAACGGACCTTTTTTGAGTGAGCGTCCCATGGCGGATCAGGCGTACAGCAGTGCGGTGTGGGTCATCAGGAGTCGCGTCCGCCACGGCTCCGTTTGGAGGTGCGACGACGTTTCCGAAGCACGAACCGGTTGCTGGGCTTGTTGCGCTTGCGGGTTTTGTAGCCCAGGGCCGGCTTACCCCAGGGGGTGACCGGTCCGGAGCGGCCGATCGGTGCCCGGCCCTCGCCACCACCGTGGGGGTGGTCGCAGGGGTTCATGACACTGCCGCGGACCTGTGGTCGGCGACCGAGCCAGCGCTTGCGGCCGGCTTTACCCAGGCTGGTGTTGCGCTGTTCGCTGTTGCCGACTTCGCCGAGGGTGGCGTAGCACTCGCGGCGCACCAGGCGCACCTCGGTGGAAGGCAGCTTGAGGGCGACGTAATCGCCTTCTTTGGCCATGACTTGGGCGCTGGCGCCGGCGGTGCGGACCATCTGGCCACCGCGGCCGGCGTACAGCTCAACGTTGTGCACGCTGGAACCCAGCGGGATCGCTGAGAGGGGCAGAGCGTTGCCGTTCTCGATCGGAGAGTCTGGACCGGAGAGCAGGCTCTGGCCGATCTCGATGCCGGCAGGCGCCAGGATGTACCGCTTTTCGCCGTCGGTGTAATAAAGCAGCGCTAGTCGTGCGTTGCGGTGAGGGTCGTAGTGGATCGCCGCCACCCGACCCTCGACGCCGTGCTTGTCGCGACGGAAGTCGATGACCCGATAGAGGCGCTTGTGGCCGCCGCCGCGATGGCGGCAGGTGATCACACCACGGTTGTTGCGGCCCTTGCGCCGGTGCTTGGCGATGACCAGGCCCCGTTCCCGCTTCTTGCCGGTGATCTCACTGAAGTCAGTGACGACCAGGGTGCGGGTGCCGGGGGTGATGGGCCTGTAAGTACGGATTGCCATGATGTTTCAGACCCCTCAGGACTCAGGGAACAGCTGGATGGCGTTGCCTTCGGCGAGGCGCACCACGGCCTTCTTCACCTGGGCACGTTTGCCGGCGAAGCGCCCAACCCGGCGGGAGCGACGGGGAGGATTCATGGTGCTGACACCGACGACTTTGACGTCGAACAGAGATTCGACGGCCGCCTTGATGTCGGGCTTGGCAGCCCGATGGTCCACCTCAAAGGTGTACTGGTTGAGTTCGAGGGCACGGGTGGCCTTCTCGGTAATCAGGGGACGACGGATCACATCCGCCAGCCGGCCTGCAAAACGCTCAGTCATCTCCGTAGACCTCCTGAATCTTCGCGAGAGCTTCTTCGTTCAACACCAGCTTGTTGGCGTGGAGCAGATCGAAGACATTGAGTTGATCGGCGGCGATCAGTTTGACCTTCTCGAGATTGCGCACCGAGAGTTTGACGGCGTCGCTGGCGCCATCGATCACCAGCAGCACCTTGGCGCCCGGGGCGATGTCAAAGCGGGCGAGTGCCGCAGTGATGTCCTTGGTCTTAGGGGTGTCGAGGCCCTTGGCGAAGTCCTTCACCACCGTGATGTCAGCGCTGCGGCTCATCAGGGCGGTGCGCAGGGCCAGGCGGCGTTCCTTGCGGTTCATGCCCAACTCGTAGCTGCGGGGCTTGGGTCCGAAGATGACACCTCCACCTGGACGCAGGGGTGTGCGGATCGAGCCTTGGCGGGCCCGGCCGGTGCCTTTCTGCTTGTAGGGCTTGCGACCACCACCGGCCACTTCGGCCCGGGTGAGCGTGCTGGCGGTGCCCTGACGGGCGTTAGCCAGCTGACGCACCACGGCGCGATGCAGCAAGTCGTTGGCAGAGGTTTCTTTGGCGACTCTGAGGTTCAAGGAGGCTTTGCCAGCCTCCTTGCCTTGCCAGTCGCGGATTGAACAATCAGTCATGGTTCTCCTCCTCAGTTCGCGGCTTTGCTGCCCACCCGCTTGGCCGGGCGGATGTCGAGCAGGGCACCGGGCTTGCCGGGGACCGAACCCTTGACCACCAGCAGATTGCGGTCGGTGTCCACCTTGAGGATGACGAGCCCGCGGGTGGTGATCTGCTTGCCGCCGTAGCGACCTGCCATGCGTTTGCCTGGATAGACGCGGCCCGGTGTGGTGCCGGCGCCGATCGAGCCGGGCTCGCGGTGATTCTTAGAGCCGTGGCTCATTGGACCGCGGCTGAAGCCGTGGCGCTTCTGAAGGCCGGTGAAGCCGCGGCCCATCGTGTCGCCGCTGACGTCGACCTTTTGGCCGGCTTCGAATGACGCCACAGTGATGGCGCTGCCGAGCTCGAGACCGTCGACGCCTTCGACGCGGTACTCGCGCAGATGGCGCAGCGGATCATCGCCGGACTTGTTCAGGTGGCCTCGGGCCGGCTTGTTCACGAGTTTTTCGCGAATGTCGCGGTGATGCGGCAGGGTCCCGCCTCGATCAAGGTGACCGGGATGGATCTGCCCTCGGGGTCGAAGAACTGGGACATGCCCAGTTTCTTCCCAAGAATGCCGATGGACATGGGAGGGAGAACAACGCCAGCTGGACTGCCGTTACCGCTGACTCCGTGTAAGGGGTTAGGCGGCGTCGGTCGAAACCCAGGGGCATCGATCCGGACGGCGGGGAGCTGAATTCGTGGAATCGCGATGATGACGAACGAATCAGAAAATCCTGTGGATTCCGATCCGTGGGTCAGGGGCTAGCGAGGCGAATCAGCGGGCTGGGACTTCTCCGATGGTCTTGCCTGGATTGAACTCCTGGCAGACCCGGGCAGTTTCCCGACGGTGTTGGGTGGGACAAGGGCGGGAAGCCTTTGTTCACCGGAGCCGTGCTGGCCTGGAGGGATCGTCACCAATGACGATCCCCGCACTGTGTTCTGGAGGCCCGGCTAGCGGACGGGCACAGATCAACAGCACAAGAATCAAATGTACAGCATGGCCTCATACCTATCCCCACTGGCCCTCGGGGCTGCCAGACTCTTGTCCTGTCTCGATCGACGCTCCGATGCCCCTGCTGCTGACCGGCCGCGGTTTTCGCCAGGATCTCGAGCGTGCTGGAGCCCTGGCGATTTTCGCGCCTCTTGAGGGAGGCGCCGAGACCCGGCTGCTGCGCCGTCTCCGGGCCGCCGGCTATCAGGCTCAGATGACCTCGGCCCGGGGTCTGGGGGATCCGGAGGCCTTTCTGTTTGAACTCCATGGTGTGAGGCCGCCCCATCTCGGCCACCAGAGCGTCGGCCGAGGCGCCGCCGTGGGGGAGGTGCAGCGGGTCATGCCCCAGCTCGGTCCCCAGTTCGCCGGCGAGGGTCCTGTTCTGCTCTGGCTGCTGGAGGGCCAGGTGCTCTCCAGCGCTGAACTGGCCGCCGTCTGTGCCCTCTGTCGCCGGGAGCCCCGGCTGAAGGTGGTGGTGGAGATGGGTGGGGCCCGCTCCCTGCGCTGGCAGCCCCTGGAGCAGCTGGTTGGCCGCTGATCCCCAGGCGCGACTGGCTCTGATCTGGGGGGTCTCGTTTTTTTCGGGGTCGTTGGCCCAGCTGGCGGCGCGCCTCAGTGGCCTGCCGGGGGTGGTGCTGCTGTTGGCGACCGGACTGCTGCTCGGCCACGCCGGGCTGGACTGGGTTCAGCCGGACCAGCTCGGGCGGGGCCTGGAGCCGCTGGTGGGACTGCTGGTGAGCCTGGTGCTCTTTGATGGTGGCCTCAATCTGCGGCTGGCGGGACGCGATCTGCAGCGGTCAGTGCTGCAGCTGGTGGTCGTGCGCTCGGTGCTCGGCCTGGCCGGCGGTGCCGCGCTGGCCCACTGGGTTGCTGGTCTGCCCTGGTCGCTGTCTCTGGTGTTCGGCGCGATTGCACTGGCCACTGGCCCCACGGTGGTCAACCCCCTGGTGCGACAGATGCGTCTGAGCCCCTTTCTGGCCAGGGTGCTGGAGGCGGAGGGGCTGATCCTTGAGCCGGTGAGTGCGGTCCTGGCCCTGCTGTTGCTGCAGCTGGCTCTCGGTGATCTGGGCGGTTGGCAGGATGTGGCCTGGCGGCTGCTGCTGCGCGTGGGCGTGGGCGTGGGCCTGGGTGCCCTGGCCGGTCTGGCGCTGGCCCTGGTGCTGGAGCGGCTTCAGCCCGCGGAGGCGGACGGCGGCGCTGGTAGCTCCGAAACGGCCAGTGGCGGCCTTTCACTGCAGCTCACCCTGGGCACCCTGTTTCTGCTGTTCAGTGGCTGCGAGGCGCTGTTGCCGGAGTCCGGCCTGCCGGCGGCGGTGAGTGCCGGTGTGGTGGTGGGACTGCGTCTCGACAACGCCGCCAGTGAGTTGGATGCCCTGATTGCCCAGCTGGCGATGCTGGCGATCACGGTGTTGTTCCCGCTGCTGGCGGCCGATGTCTCCTGGGCCGAACTGAGCCCGCTGGGACTCGGTGGTGTGGCCTGCGTGCTGGGTCTGATGGTGCTGCGACTCCTCGTGGTGATGTCGGCCGGGGTGGGTCTGCCCCTCAATGTCCGCGAGAAGTTGCTGGTCAGCTGGATCGCTCCCCGGGGCATCGTCACCGCGGCCGTGGCCAGCCTCTTCGCCCTGCAGCTCAGCGAGGCCGGTGTGGCGGCTGCGGGCGCCCTGAAGGGGCTGGTGTTTCTGACCATCCTGATCACGGTGGGCCTGGGCGGTGTCACGGCCCCCTGGCTCGCCACCAAGCTGGGACTGAGCGGGGCGGAGGAGGCCGGGACCGATGAGGATCCCGCCATCAGCGCCAGTGCTGCCGGGACCGTGCCCAGCGGCAACGCCTGAATCCCTGAGGGCTGAAGGTTCTGGAGGGCTCAGCCTCGGAGGTCGATCCACACCTGCTGCCAGCCGGCTCCCAACCCGATCCCGGCAAGGGAGCGCACGGAGTGCGCCGACCGGCCGCCGATCGCCGCCCCACCCTGGCCTGGAGCGGCGCTTGGGATGATGGGACTTGCGCGCTTTCGCTGGCCATCGCCCCTGTCCATTCCCTCCTGCCCGGCGACCAGGCTCTGGCCCAGGGCCGTTGGGTGAAACTGATCGGCGGCGCCAGCAATCAGGATCTCGCCGCGATCGAGGACCTGGCGGGGATCTACAGCCTGGTCGGGGTTCATTGCCTGGATCTGGCGGCGGATCCCGCCGTCGTGGCGGCCGCCCGGCGCGGTATGGCCTGGGCTGAGGGGCGCGGGGCGGCCAGGCCCTGGCTGATGGTCAGCCTCAGCGATGGGGCCGATCCCCACTTCCGCAAGGCCTGGTTCGACGCCCTGGCCATCCCGCCGCGGCCCCTCCATGCGGCAGGGAATCCGGAACTTGATGTGAGCTCCGGTCGAGTTTCAGGCTCCGGTTCCGGGTCCGGGTCTGCGGGGGGGCCGGTGTTCGGGGTGCTGGCTGAGCGCTGCTACGGCTGTGGCCGCTGCCTGCCGGCCTGCCCCCTGGGGTTGATCGAGGAGCGGGATCACCATCTGCCCCCTGACCAGGTCGCCGCCCTGTTGGCGGAGCTGCGTCCCGATGCGGTCGAGCTCCATACCCGTATCGGACGGGCCGAGGCCTTCGCCGAACGCCTGGCCCAGGTGAGCGCCTCCGGGGTGTCGCTGCGACGGCTGGCGGTCAGCTGCGGCCTGGAAGCGGCTGCGGCAGCACCGGTTGCAGCTGGTACCCGTTCAGACCCGCCCACGCCCGAGGCCCTGGCTAAGGAACTCTGGCAGCGCCATGACCAGCTGCGCTCGGCCGGGATGGCGCCCCTTTGGCAGCTCGATGGCCGGCCGATGAGCGGCGATGTCGGCGCCGGTACGGCGCGGGCCGCCGTGCGCCTGCTGAAAGCGGTGGCACCCCTGGCGCCGCCGGGGCCTTTGCAGCTGGCGGGGGGCACCAACGAGCGCACGTTGCCGCTGGTGCATCGGCTGGATCCCGCCCTGCGGAGTGCCGTGGCCGGGATCGCCTTCGGCAGTGTCGCCCGGGCGCGGCTGCAGCCGCTGCTGCTGCAGGCCCAGGGCCGGGGCGGACGCCTGTTGGATCAGCTGGATCTGCTGCCCCTCGCCAGTGCGATCGCCGGGGCGCTGGTGGCTCCCTGGCTGATCCGCGGCTGATTCCCTGCGGTGCCGTCGGGCCCTGGGCGGGTGGATCCGGTCGATCAGAAGCTCCTGTCCGGCTGCCATGGATGGCTGATGGTCATCAGGTCCAGGCGGCCCCGACGCGGTACTCCGTGGAACTGAGCAACGGCGGTCGGCAGCCCGTGGGGGTGAGGGTCTTAAGTATCTGGTTCGCCGTCACGGACTGCCGATCGGCTCGGCCCCGCAAGCCCCCTTGGAATCGCGCGCTGCTGGCGCTCAGCCGGTGGCTCCGGGCGCGTCCTTGCGAGCGTCCAGGTCCGGACGGTGTACAGCTGGGACTATCCGACTGACGCTAGAACCGATGCATGGTGATGGTCGCGATCCCGTTGCGCCCGCCAGCTCCGCCATTGGTCGCCCTACCCTCCCCCCCGACCCAGCGCATCACCGACGATCTCGATCGCCTGCTTGAGGTGTTGCCGATCCATGTTCAGCGGCAGCTCGCCAGCCCTGAGGCCAGGGAGGAGCTGCTGGAGGTGGTGCTCGACCTGGGCCGGGTGCCCGAGGCTCGCTATCCCGGCCGGGCCTTGGCCCTGGGAGAGCTGCCGATCACCCGCGCTGATCTGCAGGCTGTGCTGGAGCGGCTGGGCCCCTTCGGCGGCGATAACCGGGCCGGTATCGAGTGCACCTTGCATCGCATCAGCGCCATCCGCAACCGCACCGGCGAGGTGGTGGGGCTCACCTGCCGGGTGGGGCGGGCCGTGTTCGGCACGGTGGCGATGGTGCGCGATCTGCTCGATTCCGGCTGCTCGCTGCTGTTGATGGGCCGGCCGGGGGTCGGCAAGACCACGGCCCTGCGTGAGATCGCCCGGGTGCTGGCCGATGAGCTGCTGCGGCGTGTGGTGGTGATCGACACCAGCAATGAGATCGCCGGTGACGGAGACATCCCCCACCCCGCCATCGGCCGGGCCCGCCGCATGCAGGTGGCCCGGCCGGAATTGCAGCACCAGGTGATGATCGAGGCCGTGGAAAACCACATGCCTGAGGTGATCGTCATTGACGAGATCGGCACGGAGCTTGAAGCGCAGGCAGCCCGCACCATCGCCGAACGGGGCGTGATGCTGGTGGCCACGGCCCATGGCAACGAACTCGCCAACCTGATCAAGAACCCCACCCTCAGCGACCTGGTCGGTGGCATTCAATCGGTGACCCTGGGGGATGAGGAGGCCCGCCGTCGCCGTACCCAGAAGACGGTGCTGGAGCGGGCCGCCGAACCCACCTTCGCGATCGCGGTGGAGATGCACAGCCGCCATCGCTGGCTGGTGCATCGCGAGGTGGCGGGCACCGTGGATCTGCTGTTGCGGGGCCAGAGCCCCCGTCCGGAGAGCCGGGAGCTGGGGTCCGACGGCCAGTTGCTGCTCCGTCAGCCCCCCCCGATGGCCCCGCCTCCCCCCGCTCGGCCGATGGATGGCCCGGCGGTCACGCCGATTGCCGGCTCGGGCCTGCGGGGAGGCAGGCCCCTGGCGCCGGTGCCCCTGCCCGATCCCTTCGCCCCCCCCTCCTTCGCCACTCCGTCCCGGGAACAGGAGCTGATGGCGCCGCAGACCTCGGCAGCATCGCCGTCGCTGCCCCCCTTGCGACTCTGCGCTGTCGGTCTGCTTCCTCAGCTGCTGCAGGAGGCCGTGCGCAGCAGTGGCCTGGCCGCGGAGGTGGTGGCCGAACCCGAGCAGGCCGATGCCGTGCTGAGCCTGCGCGGTGAGCTGGGGCGAGATCCGGAGCTGCGGCGCCGGGCCCAGGCCCTGGGTCTGCCGATCTTGGTGATCAAGTCCGACAGCCTGCATCAGCTGCACCGCGCCATCCAGAGGTTGCTGGAGCGCCGTTGCGAGCCGTTGCTGCCGGAGGCCGTTCAGGCCGCTCCGCGCCTCGACGACGCCCATGCCGCCCTGGAAGAATGCAGGCTGGCGGTGGAGCAGGTGGTGGTTCCCCAGGGCCGGCCCGTCGAACTGCTGCCCCGCAGTGATCGGGTCCGGCGTATGCAGGAGGATCTGGTCAGCCATTACCGCCTGCGCTGCGCTGTCTTCGGGCGGGGAGCCCAGCAGCGGCTGCGGGTGTTCCCGGCCTGAGCGGCGGGCCGGTTGACGAAGGACCGGCCGCTGTGGGTAACTATCAAGGCGCCGGTTTCGCCGGAGCCGATCGGTTCCATGACCGAATCACCCCTGATCCCCTCAACCGGATCAATCCGGTTCTCGACCGGACCAGACCAATGGGTCGTCGCCAAGCGGTAAGGCAGCGGGTTTTGGTCCCGCCATTCCTAGGTTCGAATCCTAGCGACCCAGTTTTTAGCCCTTTGTGGGGCATTCTGACCGGCTGGGAGTGCTGATGGTTTCCGCTTCACCATCGGCTCCACTGTTGGTCTTTGATTTCGACGGTGTGCTGGTCGACGGCATGCGCGAGTACTGGTGGTCGGCCCGTCGCGCCGCCCAGTCGCTGGTGCCTGGCCTGTTCCTGCCCGAGGAGGCCCCGGCGGGCTTTGCCCAGTTGCGGCCGCTCATCCATCACGGCTGGGAGATGGTGCTGATGGCAGCCGAGCTGGGCCGGGCTGCTGGCGATCCTGCCAGTCTGCTGACGGATTACGACGGCGCGCTCCAGCCGGCCCTGGAACGTTGGGGCTGGACGCCCCGGCAGCTGCAGGAGGCCCTCGAGGCGGTCCGCGCTGAGGCCATCGCCAGCGACCGAGGTCGCTGGCTGGCTCTGCACCGCTTCTTCCCCGGCGTGCGCGAACGGTTAGCAGCCCTGGAGCCGGAAGGGGTGTCTTGGGCGGTGCTCACCACAAAGGGGGCCGCCTTTGCCGCTGAGTTGCTGGCCGCTGCGGATCTGAAGCCGGTGGCTCTGTACGGTCACGAGCACGGCAGCAAGACCGACGTGCTGCGGCAGCTGGGGCCGAGGCCCCTCTGGTTCATCGAGGATCGCCGGCCGACCCTGGAGCTGGTGCGGGCCACCCCTGGACTGGAGGCTGTGCGCTGTTTTCTGGTGTCATGGGGTTACCTGGCTCCGGGAGATCGCCAGGGCCTGGAGGGGGCTGGGATTCACTGGCTGGAACCACGGCTGTTTCAGGCCTCCCTGGCGCACTGGCCCTGACCCGTTAGAGTACGCCAGTACTACACGCATTGGTACGCCGGCCTCTGGCGGTGGCACCAGTTCTCCAGAGGTCGCAGGATGGCTACCGGCCCGGCTCCGGCATCGGTCTGCCAGGTCTCGGCCTCTGGCCCTGACCTGTCCCCGTCCTGATTTTCGGATCCGCTCCGCCCTCAGCGCCGGTTCCCATTCCCATTCCCCTGCTTCCTGCCGGGCGTTCAGGACCCCCTCCTCGTTCCTGCCCTGCGGCCTATTCCATCGCTCGTTTCCTCCATGTCTGCCGATTCCAAGGCCGCATCCGGCGCTTCCGGTTCCCTGTCCACCCCGTCCGCTGCCTCCAAGGCGGCATCCGCCGCTGATGCCAAGGCCATCGCCGAGCGCGACAAGGCCCTGGGTCTGGTGCTGAATCAGATCGAGCGCAACTTCGGCAAGGGCTCGATCGTGCGCCTCGGCGACGCCTCTCGCATGCGGGTGGAAACGATCTCCACCGGCGCCCTCACCCTCGATCTGGCGCTCGGCGGCGGCTATCCCAAGGGGCGGGTGGTGGAGGTCTACGGCCCGGAGAGTTCCGGCAAGACCACCCTCACCCTGCATGCCATCGCCGAGGTGCAGAAACGGGGCGGCGTGGCCGCCTTCGTGGATGCGGAGCACGCTCTCGATCCGGTCTATGCCGCCGCCCTGGGGGTCGATATCGAAAATCTGCTGGTCTCCCAGCCGGACACCGGTGAGATGGCCCTGGAGATCGTCGATCAGCTGGTGCGCTCCGGTGCCGTCGACATCGTCGTGATCGACTCGGTGGCGGCGCTGACGCCCCGGGCTGAGATCGAAGGGGAGATGGGGGATCTGGCGGTGGGCAGCCAGGCGCGCCTGGTGAGCCAGGCGATGCGCAAGATCACCGGCAACATCGGTAAGTCCGGTTGCACCGTGATCTTCCTCAACCAGCTGCGCCAAAAGATCGGGGTCACCTACGGCAACCCCGAAACCACCACCGGCGGCAATGCGCTCAAGTTCTATGCCTCGGTGCGCCTCGACATCCGCCGCATTCAGACCCTCAAGCGCGGCACGGAGGAGTACGGCATCCGCGCCAAGGTGAAGGTGGCCAAGAACAAGGTGGCGCCGCCGTTCCGGATCGCCGAATTCGACATCCTTTTCGGCCGCGGCATCAGCACCATCGGCTGCCTGCTCGATCTGGCCGAGGAGACCGGCGTGGTCTGCCGCAAGGGGGCCTGGTACAGCTACGACGGCGACAACATCGGCCAGGGTCGCGACAACACGATCGTCTGGCTGGAGCAGAACCCCGCTCCCAGGGATGTGATCGAGCAGCTCACCCGCCGCAAGCTCACCGAGGGATCGGAGGTCACGGCCAACTCGATGAAGCCCCTGGCTGCAGCCGCCAAGCTGGCGGCCAACGCCTCCGGTGGGGTCGAGGCAGAGGCGCTGGACGAGGAGGATATGGCCACCACCGTGCCGGTGGACAGTTGAACAGATCCCTGGTGGTGGCGCGGCTGATCGCAGCGGTGAGCCGCGCCCGGGAAACAACCACCTCGTTGCTGAGCCAGACCAATCCGCGCCGAGCGCTCGATCCATTGGACGGGTGGCCCATCGGGCGGGCGTGCCATCGGCGGAGGCGGATCGTCCTGGGGATCCCTGGGTCCGCAACCTACGGAGCTGGCTGGGTCATCAGGACGGCCCTTCCAGGCTCCCGATCAACCTGGCTGCTCCATTGATGCCTGCTCCGTCCCAGCCGGCTCCCTCCACACCAGCTCCCTCCACAGCAGCTCATTCCACAGCAGCTCATTCCACACCTGGGGAGCTGACTGGGCGGCCAGCCCCTGGGCCTTGTTCAGCACAGTGACCTGGGGCTGCTGCCAGGCCTGTCTGTGGTCGTCACGGTTCCTGGTGGGAGCCTGATGGAATCGCGCAGCCTTCCTGATGCAGCCCTGAGCAGCGACAATCATCCAAACATGCTCTCCTGAATCCCTGCTGAATCGCTGAAATCGGGCTCGGGCCCGAGGACACCGGGCCCGACCACGGAATCCGTCGGCAGTGGAGGTGGGTTCAGGCTGCTTACTGGGTCGAGCCGATCTGGGGGGTGGAGGACTGGAGCGAGGCCCTGGTACCCGGTTGCGACGTGGTATCGGTGGTCTGCAGCGTCAGAGCCACCCGGTGCATTTCCTGGATCGCCTCGGCCCCCTCGAGTTTCACAAGCTCGTGGCCGTCGCGGGATTCGATCCAGCTGATGCCGAAGTCCGACACCAGAAAGCGCACCATGTGGTTGTCGCCCAGATCGGCGACAAAGGAGGCTCCCTGGCTGTCGTCGCCATTGCCGCAGCTGTAGCAGGTGGCGACTTGGCCCCGCTTCTGCAGGGAGCTGGCCAGGGCCTGCAGGCTCATCACGAGGTCGCGCACCAGGCCCTTGTACTGCTCGGCCAGTCGGGGAAACATCGGTAGCCTGCGGAGGTTGCTGCCTTGGATCCTAAGGTTTTCTTCCGTTTCATGCGGCGGTTCGGCTGTCGGTCAGCGGATCCACGTTTCCTGTCGCCTGGGCCTGCGTGTCTGCGAGTGGCGCCTGGCAGCGCAGGTTCGCTGATCGCAACCCAGGTTCCGGTCTGCCGCGAAGCCAGGCGTCTGGTGATGCATGGGCTGTGCAGGAGTGCGGGGAGCGGCCCAACCGGCGGATGCCGGCTCAGCTATCGGCCAGCGTCCACCAGCCCGCCGCCGGACCGATGAAGCGAACCGTCACCCAGAACAGCACCAGGGCGCTGATGCCGATCCAGGCGCCGCGGGTGCTGAGAGCCACGAAGCGATCGGCCTGATTGCGGCTGAGGGGCAGCCAGGGCACGATCCGAGGCGAAGTGTCCTGGGGTTTGTCGACCTTCTTCTGGCGTGGTGGTAGGCCCTGGATGGCGCGGCGCTTGGCTTCCCCCATGGGGGTGAATCTGGCAACTGGGGCCAGGCTAGATGCGGCTCGATCGGCGGACCGTTCCAGGGTTTGCGGAGCCTGGAATCGATTCGCTTTGTGGGTGGTGTTCAGCGGGCTCTGCTCTGGCTCCTGGAGCTCCAGGGCACTGGTCTGGCTCGATCGCTTTCGGAGCGTTGATCGGGCTCCGCCACTCCTGAGGAGGGTCTGGACCACCGGCCGACCAGGGAATGTTGGGTCATCCGGTCTGGACCAAGGACGGTCTTGGCGGCGAGAGCCTTCTCAGGGTCTTGTCGCCGTGAACCCTTGGGTTGTTCAGGACTCCGTTCGTGGGCGTACCCATCGCGCCAGAGGGGATCTCCTCGCTCCAGCAGGCGCCGCCGAGGGCTTTTCCGGAGCTTCCCCCAAGCCCATCAGTTGGGCAGCAGCCGGTTGAGTTGGACCCAGGGCTCAAGTGCGCTGAACACCTGGCGCCCCCAGCCGCGGGCGCGCAGGCGGCCGTCGAGGACCGCCAGCCGGCCGCCGTGGCGCCTCAGGCTGGCCAGGCCACGCTGCAGCCGGTTGAGCGCATCCGGCAGCAGCAATTCCCGGAACCAGTCCCGGCCCTGGCGGCGCAGCTCCTGGACCTGGGCCGCCGTCAGGGGATCCTCCAGGCTGGCGATCGGCAGCAGGCCCACGATCAGCTGGCCGGGGTGGGGCAGCCGGCCCTGGTGCTCCAGCCACCAGCTCCAGCGGCAGCAGATCACGCCGTTGCTCTCCGGGGCGGTGCATTCCTGGCCGACCCGGCTGCCGAATTCCGCCGCCAGGCCGCTGGTGAGGCAGCGCCGCAGGCCGCGGTCATCAAGCAGCACGATCGTCAATCCCGCCTGCCCCAGGATCAACCGGCGGCAGTGATCGAGCAGGTGTTCGGCAAACTGGGGGCTGTTGGGCAGGGGCTGGCGTAGGGGGGCATAGAGGGGCAGGGGGTCAGCCAGGGGCGGGTCGCCCAGGTCGACCGTCACCACCGGTCTGAGCCCCAGGGCCAGCGCACTGGCCGGAGCCCCCTGGCCCCTGGCCGATCCGGCCAGCTCCCCCACCAGGATCGCGCCACGGCCGCTGAGCAGTCCCTCCAGCTCCCGCAACGGCGCCAGCGGCTGGCGATGTCCCTGCCATTGCAGCAGTTCCGGATCCACCTGTGCCCAGCTGCACCAGCCCTCTCCCCGGGCGGCCAGCCAGGGGCGCCAGGGGTCTGGCAGGGGCCCCAGCAGGGCCAGTAGCTGGCGCAGGGGTGCCTCGTCCTCCGGGGCCAGCGCCACGGCCCTTCGCCCTTGGCCGGGATGGCTGAAGATCCGCTGGCTCAGGCGTCCGTGCAGCTCCAGCAGACTGTCTTCGGCCGCTGGCTGGGAGCGCCGCAGCCGATCCCAGTCCTGTGGATCGAGGCGGATGCCCATGGCCTGGCGCAGATGGTCCTCCAGTTGTTCGGCTTCGGGGATCACCAGCTGGCGTTGCTCCAGGGTCCCTGCTCTCCAGGCCTGCAGCAGTTCCTGATGGTTCAGCAGCCACAGGTGCCCCTCGGGAGCCGCCGTGGTCCCCTGCCAGCAGGGCAGGGCCAGACCCACCGCCCTGAGCCGCGGCCATTCCACCTGCAGCAGTCGCTGGCGCAGGCCATTACCGATCACCAGGGCCATCGGGGTCTCGCCCAAGGCCATGGGCACCAGCAGGCCGATCCACCAGCTCGGATCGGTACCGGGCAGCAGGCGCACCAGGGTGTGATCCTGACGGCGCAGGCTGCGGGCCACCAGCCTGCTGAGCGTGAGATGGTGCGGCCAGCGTTCGGCCCCCTCTCCCAGCAGGAGAGCCTTGAGCTGCCGGTGGGCGCTGGCTTCCAACATTCGCGGATCGTACGAAGCTGGCTGCAGTGATCTCGCAGCGACGATGACAGCTCTCTGGCAGCGGCATCCGGTCGGGATCGTGGGCCTGGGGCTGATCGGCGGTTCCCTCGGCCTTGATCTGCTGGCCCAGGGCGCGACGGTGCGGGCCCTGGTGCATCGCCAGGCCACGGCCGAACGGGCCCTGGAGAGGGGGCTGGCCAGTGAGGTGTCAACGGATCCGGCGGTGCTTTGCGATTGCGCTCTGGTGGTACTGGCACTGCCGCTGGATCGGCTGCTGGATCCGTCTCCTGAGCTGTTGGCTGCCTTGCCACCGGCTGCGGTGATCACCGATGTCGGATCGGTCAAGGGCCCGGTTCTCGAGGCCTGGATGGCCCTGCTGGGAGCCGAGCGGGCCAGCCGTTTCGTGGCCTCCCATCCGATGGCGGGCACGGCGCAGGCAGGGGTGGAGGCGGGGGCCGCCGGGCTGTTCCGTGGGCGCCCCTGGGTGGCGACGCCGTTGCCGGGCACCGATCCGCAGGCCCTGGCTGCGGTGCAGGAGCTGGCCGGGGCCGTGGGCGCCCACTGGCTCACCTGTGGGGCCGCCGATCACGATCGGGCGGTGGCCCTGATCTCCCATCTGCCGGTGCTGGTCAGTGCGGCCCTGCTTCAGGCCGCCGATCGGGGGGCCGGGGACTTCGTTCGTTCCGGTGCAGTCAGTTCTGATGCCATCTCTTCTGGCGCGCCCAGGCCAGAGCCAGGAGCTGGTGGCGCTGGCCGGTTCGCCGTTGACCGCTTCGCCGCTGGCAGGGTCGCCTCTGCGGCGGATGGAGCCGCAGCCCCCCGGTCGGCTGAGGCGGCCTCGGATCCAGCTGGGTCCGATCTGCCCCGGCTGGTGCGCAGCCTGGCCTCCAGCGGCTTTGCCGACACCACCAGGGTGGGGGGCGGCAACCCCGAGCTCGGCACCCTGATGGCCCGTTGCAATCGAGAGTCGCTGCTGGTGGCCCTGGCCCAGTACCGCCGTGCTCTGGTCGATCTGGAGCACCTGGTGGCTGGTGAATCCTGGCCCGAACTGCAGGCCTCGCTGGCGGAGGCCCAGCGGTTGCGGCCGGACTTCCTCTGAGCGCTGCTGGACAAGCCCGGCTGCCACACCGATGGGCTACGACCGCATCGGGTTGAACCCGTGCCAGTAGCTGTCGCACCAGGGGGCTTCAGGTCTGGCTGGCTGCTCCGTCGATCCGCAGCTTCCGCCCCCGGCGCTGCAGCAGCTGACGGCAGGCCATCAGGGCTGACAGGCTGACGCCGGCGGTGCCTTCGCCGGGATGGATCGAGTCGCCGCAGAGCCAAAGGCCCGGAATCGGAGTGCGGCTGGCCAGGCCGAAGGGACCGAAGCGCAGGGGATGCTGCCCCAGGCCGCCCACCCAGCCCCAGGGGCGCCCGGTCCAGCCGGCGAAGCCCCGCGGCGTGGCCAGTTCCTGGTGGATCCACGGCTCCGGGCCCAGCTGCAGCAGCTGTTTGAGCCCAGCCTGAATGGCGGCCATGGCGCTCTGTTTGCGGTCCTGATAGTCGGGCTCTTCGCTTGCGAACCAGGGGCGGGCCGGGGTGAACACACTGGCGATCACCGTCGCCTGCCCCGCCGGCGCTCGGCCGTCGCCCTCCTGGCTGATCGACACGAATAAGGGCCCAGGTTCGTGCCAGTCGAGCTGCAGGTGGGAGGGGCACTCCGGCGGCAGCCGGCTGCGTTCGATCGCTCCGTAGAACACCAGGGCGCCGCTGGGTTCCGGCAGCTGCTCCAGGCGCCGGCGGTATCCGCTGGGCAACTGGCTCCCCAATAAGGCCGGCAGGCTCTGGGGTGGCAGGGTCATCACCACCTCACCGGCCTCGATCACGAAGCCAGGGCGGCCGGGAGCCTCGCCATGGATCCGCCAGCCCCCGCCCGTGGCGGCCTGTTCCAGTCGCGTCACCCGATGCCGCAGCCGCAAGTGCCCGCCGGCCTGGGCCAGTCCCTGTTCAAGGGCCTCAGCCAGGGCCTGCATCGAGCCCTGCAAATGCCAGAGGCCCAGGGGCTCCTGCACCATCGAGAGCACGGTGGCGCCGTAGAGGGCGGCGGTGCGCTGCGCCGGTTCCTGGGAATAGAGCCTGAGCTGTAGATCGAGGAAGCGCCGCAGGCGCTGATCGCCGCCGCAACCGCAGAGGTTCTGCAGATCGGCGATCGAGGCCGTGGTGAGCGGGCCGCTGAGCAGGTTGCCGATGCCGAGGGCGCCCAGCAGCTGCCCCAGATCCCACCAGCTGCGCGGCGGCAGCACCGGCTCCCGGGCCGCGAAGGCCCAGTTGGCCTGATGGATCGCCTCACACAGACGCCAGAAGCGTTCGCTGCCGGGGAACTGGCGCTGGCGTTCCTGGCGCCAGCGCTCCGGATCCCGCTGGATCCGCACCGGCGCCCGACCGTCGGCCAGATCGACCACGCAGCCGGGATCCAGGGGCTCGGCCGCCGGCATCGTCACGTTCAGATGCCGGAACAGCCGCTGATGAATGCCGCCGTCCTCCAGCCCTGCCACCTGGGTGGCACCCACATCGAACACGTAGGGGCCGCGGCGGAAAGTGCCGGCACAGCCACCGCTCTGGTGATGCGCCTCCAACAGCTCCACCCGCAGGCCCTCCCTGGCGAGCAGGCCGGCGGCCGTCAGTCCAGCGATGCCGGCGCCGACCACCGCCACATCGACGCTGGGGAGCTCCTGCGGGCAGGGGCAAGGATCGGGCGCTGGCGCCCCGGGCAGATCGGCTGAAATGGCGGGCCAGAAGCAGGTCCTGACCCTAGGGATGCCTGTCCTGGGGCCGGGGTTTGCCCGGCATGGCGGCTGCCGTGGGAGCCCCTCTGGAGTCAGGCTGACTGTCGGTTTGCGTTCCTCCGCCATGGCGCGTTCGGGTTCTGAGTCGCTGGCCCCCTGGCTGGCCGAACGCCTGGGGGTGACACTGCAGGCCCAGCGGCCCGTGGCTGGCGGCGACATCCACACGGCCTGGTGCCTGGAGCTGGCGGGGGGTGGCCGCCTGTTCGCCAAGATCAACTGCTCTGAAGCCCTGCCGCTGCTCGAGGCCGAGGCCGATGGCCTGGCGGCCTTGGCGGCGGCGGCCGATCCGCTGCGGCTGACGGTGCCTCAGCCCCTGGCCCTGGGGCTCGTGGCGGAGCGGGCCGTGCTGGTGCTGCCCTGGCTGGATCTGGGTTCAGGGGGGTGCAGCGCCGGGGGGCAGGGCGCTGCAGGCTGGCGCAGCCTCGGGGCCGCCCTCGCCGGTCTGCATCGCCGGAGCCTGGAGCAGTCTTGCGCCCCGGGCGATCGGGCCGATGGCTGCTTCGGCTGGCCCCGGGACAACGTGATCGGTGCCACTCCCCAGATCAATGGCTGGCAGGCGGACTGGGGCATCTTTTTCGCCCGGTGCCGGCTGGCCCCCCAGCTGGAGCGACTGGCCCGCAGCTCTGGGGCGTTGCGGCGGGCCGGCGAGCTGCTCGAGCGCCTGCCGGACTGGTTGGCGTCGCACCGTCCCGAAGCCTGCCTGGTGCACGGTGATCTCTGGAGCGGCAATATCGGCCTCTGTGGCGATGGCCCGGGGACCCTGTTCGATCCATCGGTGCACCGGGGCGACCGGGAGGTGGATCTGGCGATGGCGCGGCTGTTCGGAGGTGTGCCGGAATCGTTCTTCAGCGGCTACGAGCAGGTGTGGCCGCTGCCGGCCGGCCATCAGCAGCGTCGGCCTCTGTACAATCTGTATCACCTGCTCAACCACGCCAATCTGTTCGGCGCTGGTTACCTGCAGCAGGCCCAGCGGCAGATCGAAACCCTGCTGCAGCAGCGGCCCTGAGGGGCTGCCATGGGCACGACGTGCGTGCAGCTCGATGTCAGCGGCCTGCAAAAAAAGCCCACCGATTGGCTGGGCTTGGGCTTCTGTTAAGCGATGGATGGGATCAGGCGGATGCGATCAGCCCAGGTAGTCCTTGCGCAGACCCTGGATCTTCTCGATCACGGCATTGCGCTTCTCGCCGGTGGTCAGGTTGTCCCAGCTCCACTGGCCAACGACCACCAGGCCGAGCAACTCGAGCAGACCTGGAATGATCGGCAACAGATTGATGGTGTCCAGCACTCCCTTAATCAGGATCTGGGCAACGATCACAGCCAGGATGATGCCGGAGGCTTTGCCGATCTTGCCCATCTGGGACCAGTCCACCTGATCGAGGGTTTGGTTGACCTTGCCGATCACTTCGCTGTAACGCTCGCTGAAATCAAAGCCCCCTTCAGCCTGGCTACCGGTGGAAGAGGTGGAAGAGCCGACCTCGACGCTTTCCAGCACCTCGGTGGTGGTGTCACTGGGAGTGGTGTCACTCATGGAGGGGAGTACTCACGTACGGCATAACCGGTATTTTACCGCTGTGGACCCTGACTTGCCAGAGGAGATCCGGATCGGTCGGCAGGCGCTAACGGTTCTCAGGGCCGATCTGGCCCGTGCCGCGCCGCAGGAGGGCTGCGCGTTGCTGCTGGGAACAACCGATGGCCCCCTCTGGCAGATCGATCGGGTCTGGCCCTGCAGCAACATCTGGGAGCCGGAGCTCGAACGCCGGCAGCGCTTCCTGATTGATCCCCGCGAGCAGTTGCTGGCCCAGCGCTGGGGTCGGCAGCGCGGCTGGACGGTGCTGGGTTCGGCCCATAGCCATCCGGCCAGTGCGCCGGTGCCGTCGGCGCTCGATCGTCAGCTGGCCTTCGCCCCGACGCTGATGCTGATCCTGGGGCGGGTGTCTTCCGCATCCAGGCCGGCAACGGCGCCGCTCTGGGAGCTCACCGCCTGGTGGCTGGAGGACGAGGCCCAGGAGCCTGGGCCATCCCGGCGCCTGGCGTGGAGAATGGAGGATTGAGCCGCGGGCAATCGCTCTGCCGCGGCGGTGCTCCGCTCCCTACAGCCATGCTCCCTCCCGACACCACTGGTGTTCAGCTCAGCCCCGATGAGGTGGCCCGTTTTTCACGCCATCTGATCCTGCCGGAGGTGGGCATGGAGGGTCAGAAACGGTTGAAGGCGGCCTCGGTGCTGTGCGTGGGTACCGGCGGCCTGGGATCGCCGCTGTTGCTCTACCTGGCCGCTGCCGGGGTGGGGCGCCTGGGCATCGTCGATTTCGATGTGGTCGACCACAGCAACCTGCAGCGCCAGGTGATCCACGGCACCAGCTGGGTGGGCAAACCCAAGATCGAATCGGCCAAGGCCCGCATTCTGGAGATCAATCCCCACTGTCAGGTGGATCTCTACGAAACGGCCCTCACCAGCGAGAACGCCCTGGAGATCATCGCCGGCTACGACCTGGTCTGCGACGGCACCGACAACTTCCCCACCCGCTACCTGGTCAACGACGCCTGCGTGCTGCTGGGCAAGCCGAACGTCTACGGCTCGATCTTCCGCTTTGAGGGCCAGGCCACGGTGTTCAACCTGGATGCCGAAAGCCCGAATTACCGCGATCTCTTCCCGGAGCCGCCGCCGCCGGGGATGGTGCCCTCCTGCGCCGAAGGCGGCGTGGTGGGCGTGCTGCCGGGGATCATCGGCGTGATCCAGGCCACCGAGGCCCTTAAGATCATCACTGGCATCGGCACCACCCTGAGCGGCCGGCTGCTGCTGTTTGATGCTCTGCAGATGAAGTTCCGGGAGCTGAAGCTGCGACCCGATCCCGAGCGGCCGGTGATCGAGAAGCTGATTGACTATCAGGAGTTCTGTGGGGTGGGTGGCACCGCTCCCGGTCAAGAGGAGGCAGGCGCCGTGGTGAACATCAGCGTCAAGGAGCTGGAGGCCCTGCTGGCGGGTGATCGCAGCGGACTGGTCCTGCTGGATGTACGCAATCCCCCCGAGGCGGACATCGCCGCCATTGCCGGTGCCCTGCTGATTCCGCTGGACCGGATCGAGAGCGGCGAGGCGATCGAGGAGGTGCGGCGGCTGGCTGCGGGCAAGACGCTCTACGTGCACTGCAAGATGGGAGGCCGATCGGCTAAGGCCCTGATCGCCCTGGCCCGCCATGGCATCGAGGGGGTGAATGTGGCCGGTGGCATCAATGCCTGGAGCCAGGAGGTCGATCCCTCCGTGCCGCAGTACTGAGCCGGTGAAGTCCACAATCAGACCGCAGCGACCAGCATTCACGAAGGCGCGACTGGCTCACTTGGAGCGCCAGTTCGTACCGTTGCTGATCACCGTGCTGTTGCCGATCCTGGTCCTGCCCGAGACGGCAACGGGTCATCGGCCCGGTAATACTTTGCTGGCGATTGTGGTTTCGGTGTTGATCCTGCAGTCGATCCGCACCGTGGGCCGACACGGCTCCTTAGTGGACCAGATGTTTAACCATCAGATCTATGTGACTTTCGGTCTGTTGGTGATGTTGTTGCTGTGGATTCCGGTGGCCTGGGGCAGCTGGCAGCTTCCGGTGATCAAGGCCGCCGTGATGGCCAGCCTGTCCCTGTTCTTCCTGATCACCTCGGTGCGACTGGTGCGGCTGCTGGCTCGGGTGCCGCGGGTCAATGCCCAGGTGATGGCCGGAGCGGCCGCCGGCTATCTGCTGCTGGGGTTCACCGGCGGTGTGCTGGCCACGGCGACCGAGGTGTTCAGCCCCGGCAGCTTTCTGATGGGCCATCTGGCGCATCAGCAGCTGTTGCTGGATCGCCTCACCTACTACAGCTTCGTCACGATCGCCGGCCTGGGTTATGGCGATGTGGTTCCAGGCAACGCCATCGGCGAACGCTTCGCGATCCTGCTGAGTGTGAGCAGCACCCTTTATGTGGCCCTGTTGGTGGGGTTGTTGATGGGGCGTTTCATCGCTTCCAAGGAGGCTCTGATCCTGGAGGAGGACGGTGTGCTGCCGGTGGCGCTTCCGGATCCGTCCGCGCGGGGCGCCGGTGACGATAGGGCGGAGTCGAGAGAGTTCTGAAACTTTGCCTAGTCTGCAGTTTAGTAGACAACAAACATCCTGAAGCCATTGCAGCTCAATGCTGTGATCCATCACGCCCTTCCTATCCGTTCGGCAGGTTCCGCATTACACCGTGTCTCAGTAATCCACGCCCCGCTTCAGATCCACCCCGCGTTCGGCGTAGTGCTTGTGGCAGACCATCTCCGAGTGGACGCTGGCCAGGTCGAAGTAGGCGGGTCGGCTCTTGCAGCGGCCGGTGATGATCACCTCAGTTTCGGCGGGCTTGCGCAGCAGGGTCTGCACGATCGGCTCCACCGGCAGCAGCTCGAGATCGACCGTTGGGTTGAGCTCGTCGAGGATCACGGTCTTGTAGAGGCCGCTGGCGATGGCGGCCCGGGCGATCTCCCAGGCCCGTTCGGCCTCCACGTAGTCGATCGGTTGCTGCTGTCCGCGCCAGACGATCGCATCGCGACCGGAGCGCAGGTGATCCACCAGGTGGGGATAGCTCTCGCGCAGGGCGGCGATGGCCGCATCCTCGGTGTAGCCGGTGCCGCCCTTGAGCCATTGCAGGATCAAAACCCGATGACTCTTGTCCTGGCTGATGCCGCGACCGATCGCTTGCAGGGCCTTGCCCAGGGCGCTGGTGGATTTGCCCTTGCCTTCACCGGTGTAGATCTCGATGCCATCGAGGCCGCCACCCTGCTCCTGGCCGTCGAGGTCCCCATCGCTCAAGCGCCGGCGATGGGCGCGCATCTCCGAGTGCAGATCGGCCAGCTGCACCAGCTCGGGTGGGGCGCCGCGGCCGGTGCAGATCACCTCCATCCCCGCCGGTTTGGTTGCGAGGGTGCGCACCACCTCCTGGGTGTCCAGCAGGCCCAGATCGAGCACCGGATTGATCTCGTCGAGTACTACCACCGAATAGAGATTGCTGGCGATCGCCCCCTTGGCGATATCCCAGCCCCGCTGCGCCTCCTGGCGATCGAAGCGGCTGGCCTCCTCGGCGGTGAAGAACTCTCCCCGGCCGGTGCGCACCTGATCGATCAGATGGGGAAAACCCTGCTGCAGGGCTTCGATCGCACTGTCCTCGTCGTAGGAGCGGCCGGGCCCCTTGAGGAAGCGCAGCAGCAGCACGCGGGTGCGCTTCTGTTCGCAGATGCCCAGGCCGATGGTGCGCAGCACCACTCCAAGGGCGGCCTGGCTTTTGCCTTTGCCATCGCCGTCATAGACGTGCAGCTGGCCGTGATCGCGCTCCTCGCTGCCGGCGGCGGTGCGGATGCCGATCCCCTTGCCGGTTCCCCGTTGCGGTGTCTGGGTGCTGCCTGCGCCTGTCATGGACGGGGTGTTCAGAGACCGATGCTACCCAGGCCCGGCGTTGGATTTGCCAGGATCTACCGATGCTGTTCACGCTGCTGGAGTCGCTTCCCGCCGATCTCGAACGGGCCCTGCAGGCCCTGAGGCAGCGGATCGCCGCCTGGGATCAGGTGGTGGTGGCCTATTCGGGGGGCGTGGACAGTGCCCTGGTGGCCGCCCTGGCGGTGGAGGCCCTGCAGGAGCGTGCCCTGGCGATCACCGGGGTCTCGCCGGCCCTGGCGCCCCATCTGCGCCAGGAGGCCCGGGCCCAGGCGGCCTGGCTGGGCCTGCGCCATCAGGAACTGGCCACGGCGGAGCTGGCCGATCCCGCCTATGCCGCCAACCCGGCGGATCGCTGCTACGCCTGCAAGCGCGAGCTGCATCGCCTGCTGGCACCGATTGCGGCGGCGGCGGGGGCGGCCGTCGTGCTTGATGGGGTCAATCGCGATGATCTCGGCGACCACCGACCCGGGATCCGCGCCGCCCGTGAGTACGGGGTGCGTTCGCCCCTGGCGGAGCTGGGCGTCGATAAGGCCGGCGTGCGCCGGATCTCCCGGGCCCTGGGGCTGCCCTGGTGGGACAAGCCGGCCCAGCCCTGTCTGGCCTCCCGCTTTCCCTATGGCGAACCGATCACTGCCGCCAGGCTGGAGCGGGTGGCAGCTGCGGAGGATTGGTTGCGGCAGCAGGGATTTCAGGCGTTGCGGGTGCGCAGCCAGGGGGAGACAGCGCGCATCGAACTACCGGCGGATCGGCTGCCTGACGTGTTGACTCGGCTGGCCGTTGGGGGCCTGCGCGAAGCCTTGGTAGAGGCTTTTGCGGAGCTCGGATTTTCCGCCGTGGGACTTGATCTGGAGGGGCTGGTGAGCGGCAAGCTCAACCGGGGATTGGCCGAGCCTCAGGCCCTGCAGATGCCGGCGCAGGACCAGGCCATCAACGACGGGATGATCCAGCAGGCTCCCTGAGTTCCGGATTCCGAGGCCTGCGAATCGGGGCCTTCCCCCTTGGCACACGGGCAGAGGAATCGGGGCTCAGCAAGGCAGGCTCTGTCCAACCCGATCGTGGCAACGGCCCCCCGGGGTCACTGTCGCTGTGCACATGGATCCAAGCCATCAGCACGAATGCGCAGGCAGCGGTCGCTGCGTTGACGATCGAGGGTTGCACAGTTTGTTGCGCTAAATGTTGTTCAGCTGATGCGTATCCAGTTCAGGGGGCAATCACAGCAACTGGGAGGTAATTCGCTGTCCTCATTGCCAGCGGTGGCTTGAGACAGCGATGCCCGACAAGAGAAAGCGGCAGGCCTGGTGAAGGCCTGCCGCTGCAGGGGGAAAAGAGCTGACTGGCGGCTCTGGTGATCGATCAGGCGGCGCTGAGCACGGGATCGCGTTCACTGCCTTCGATCGTGGCCGGGGTTTCCCTGCGGAAGCTGGTGAGCTTGTGGCGACCGGCATTGAGCTCCTCGCGGAGCACCTGACAGGCCATTTCGGGAATGGTGTGGTCGCCACAGGTGAACACATCGACCGCCGCATAGCCGGATTCCGGCCAGGTGTGGATCGAGATGTGCGACTCGGCCAGCAGGGCGAGACCGGTGACTCCCTGGGGTTCGAATCGGTGGGTGATCAGGTTGAGCAGGGTGGCACCAGCACGCTTTGCTGCTGTCGTGATGGTGTCCCTGAGAAAAGCTTCGTCGTCGAGTCGCGAACTGTCGCAGTCGTAGAGCTCGAGGATGCAATGTTTACCAACCGCGTCGGTGACGTTCGGGCTGGAGGAAATCTCTTTGGTGCCTTGGGCTTTGGCGGGGAGTGGCTGGTGGGCGGCTCCGTTCCATCCCGGATTGGGGTGGAGGCAGGGCAGGCTCTGGTTCATCAGGGGTACAGGCAATTGAAAATCCACCATACGCCGTAGTCGGCTTCGAAGTCGTGTCGCGCCCATACCTGTCCGTCATCACGAACAGATCTGGCCCGCCTGCATCTGCACCACCTGGGAGGCGGAGCGCCAGCCGCCGCTGAAGGCTTCCAGGTGGGTGGCGCTCACCAGACACTGATGGCCCTGGCCCACGGCCTCCAGGAGCAATTGCTGGCGCTGGGGATCCAGTTCGGCCAGCACATCATCCAGCAGCAGCAGCGGCGGCTGGCCCACCACCTGCCCCACCAGGTCCAGTTCGGCCAGTTTCAGGGCCAGCACCAGGGTGCGTTGCTGGCCGGCCGAGCCGTAGCGGCGGGCCGGCTGGTCGGCGAGCAGGAGGCCCACGTCGTCGCGATGGGGCCCCACCAGGCACTGGCCCAGCCGCTCCTCCTGGGGGCGCTGCAAGCGCAGCTGCTGCTCCAGGGCCGCACGCCAGAGCTCTTCCTGTTCGCTTTCCGCCGCTCCCCCGTCCAGTTCGGTGCCGCTGCGGTAGGCCAGGGCCAGGGGCTCGGCGGAGCCACCGATGCGTTGCTGCCAGGCGCTCGCCAGCGGTTCGAGCCGCCGCAGGGCCCGCCAGCGGCGCCGGTGCAGACGGGTGCCGATCAGGGCCATCTGCTGGTCGAAGACATCGAGTAGGGCCGCCCGATCCGCCAGGCCCAGGCCGCGGCGCAGCAGTTGACTGCGCTGGCGCAGCAGGCGGCCATAGCGGCTGAGCAGGGCGCCGTAGACGGGCTCCAGCTGCAGCACCACCCGGTCCAGCCAGTGGCGGCGCAGGGCCGGTTCGCCGCGCACCAGATCCAGATCCAGGGCGCTGAAGCCGACACAGCGCAGCGGTCCGATCAGATCGTGCTGGCGTTCCAGCAGCTTGTCGTTGCGCAGGGCCTGGCGCCCGCCCCGGCCGCGCAGGCGCAGTTCCAGGCTGTCCCCCTCGCCGGTGATCGCCCGCAGCCGGCTGAAGGGCTGGCCGTGGCTGATCAGGTCCCGATCGCTGGCGCAGCGGTGCGAGCGCAGGCTGGTGAGCAGTTCCACCGCCTCCAGCAGATTTGATTTGCCGGCCCCGTTGGCGCCGATCACCAGCAGCCTGGGGGCTTCCAGGGACAGCTGCAGCCCGACGAGATTGCGGAAGTGCAGCAGCTCCAGGCGGTGCAGCTGGATGGGTGTGGGGCGATCAGCGGCTAAGGTACTGCTGTCAGGTGTTGCCGCAGGTGTCACGGTCTTCCGGGTGAGTTCTCATCCACCGAGACCGACTCCCAGGAGCCCTTGTCTGTTGGGCATGTAGCTCAGTTGGATAGAGCGTCAGGTTCCGGTTCTGAAAGTCGGGGGTTCGAGTCCCTCCATGCTCGTTGATTCTTTTTCGCCGCCGGAACGGCGAAGATGAACTCCCGTTATCGGGATGATCGAAGATTCGGTTGGACATCGGAGCCGGTGACGCTGAGGACTCGGCTCCAATCCCGCTGAATGTCGCCCCGCCTGAAGCGCGGTCAACGCCGGCAACCCGGGGGCGGGGCCCAGCAGAGCCACTCAGGGCTCCGTCAGGTTGAGGCCCATGGCCCGGATGCCGCCGGGATCCACCACGAAGCCCGCCTTGGTGACGGCGCGCAGGGCCTCCGGAGGGGCGGCCAGGGAGACACTGCAGCCCCCCAACTCCCTGCGCAGCCGGGTCAGGGCCGCCTGCACGAGGGCTTCCAACACCTCGTCGCGGGCCGGGTCGCAGGGATCGGCCAGTAGATCCCAGAGGTTGGCATTGAGGGCCTGATCGCTGGTCGCTCGCACGAAACCCACGAGTTGATCGTGCTCATCGCGAATGGCCAGGTGCCAGGCGCTGCGCTCCAGCACCAGTTGCCAGCGGCTGGCGCCCCGGGGCCTGTCGCCACACTGGCGCAGCAGATCATCCAGCTCCTCGGCGCTGCACCCGGGCTGCTGGAGCAACTGGTACCCCTGCCGCAGTCGGGGCTGGGGTGGTTGGCTGCGGAAGGGGATCACCAGGGAGATGCTCGGGCCGGGGGAAGGATGGGGAGGGCTCAGCCGGTGTTGCGCATGCCGGCGGCGATGCCGTTGATGGTGAGCAGGGCGCCCTGGAGCAGGTCGCTGCGGCTGTAGGTGCGGCCGTCGCTGGCCTTGCCGGCCCCTTCGCTCATCGGTGGCTGGCGGTTCTGATCGCGCAGCAGGCGCAGCAGGGCCACCTGCAGGTAGCCCAGCGGGATAATCGTGCGGTTCCGCAGCTCCACCGACAGCTGCAGGGCCGGATCGCCATCCAGCAGACGCTCGTGGCCGCTGATCGCCAGCACCAGATCGCGGGTGAGGGTGAACTCGGCGGTGATCGAGGCCAGGATCGCCGCGAAGGCCTCGCGGTTGGCCTCGCGGCCGAGGGAGCGCACATAGTGCCCCGCCAGATCCAGATCCACCTTGGAGAGCGTCATCTCCACCTTGGAGATCAGCATGCGGAAGAACGGCCAGCGCTGATAGAGCAGTTGCAGCAGTTCCATCTGATCCGCATCCTGTTCCAGCTCGGCCTGCAGGGCGGCCCCGACCCCGTACCAGCTGGGTAGCAGAAAGCGGCTCTGGGTCCAGCCGAACACCCAGGGGATGGCCCGCAGGCTGGAGAGATCGCGGGTGCCGCTCTTGCGGCGGGCGGGCCGGCTGGAGATCTGCAGTTTGCTGATCTCCTCGATCGGGGTGACCTGCTCGAAGAAGGCCACCAGGTCGGGGTTGTCGTGCACCAGGGCCCGGTAGTGGTCCCGGGAACGCGCCGCCAGCCGTTCCATCAGCTGGTTCCAGCTGGGGGTGTTGTCGAGAGGCAGGGTGACCATGCTGTTCTGCAGCACGGCTGTGGATACGGTTTCGAGGTTGTAGAGGGCCAGCTCAGGCAGGGAGTATTTGGAGGCGAGCACCTCGCCCTGTTCGGTGATCTTGATGCGGCCCTTGAGGGTGCCACTGGGCTGGGCCAGGATCGCCTGGTAGGCCGGGCCGCCGCCGCGCCCCACCGAGCCGCCGCGGCCGTGGAACAGGCGCAGGGCTATGGCGTGCTCGTCGGCTAGGCGCTGCAGGGCGATCTGCGCCATGTGAATCTCCCAGTTGCTCGACAGGAAGCCGGAATCCTTGTTGCTGTCCGAATAGCCGAGCATCACCTCCTGCAGGGGCTGGCCGCTGTCGGTGTTGCTGGTGAGCAGCTCGCGGTAGAAGGGATCGG
>JAPLID010000093.1 GCA_026389285.1 Cyanobacteriota bacterium | reverse complement strand
ATCGAGCAGCACCAGATCGGCGGCCTCGCGGGCCACGGCCGTGCCGCGGCGGCCCATGGCCACACCGATGTCGGCGGCCTTGAGGGCCGGGGCGTCATTGACGCCATCGCCGGTCATCGCCACCACCTCACCCCGCTGCTGCAGGGCGCGCACCAGGGCCAGCTTCTGCTGCGGCATCACCCGGGCGAAGATGCCGATGCGCTCCGTCACCAGCGCCAGCTCAGCCGCCGTCATCGCCTCCAGTTCGTCGCCGCAGAGCACGGGGCCCGGCGGCAGGCCGGCCTGATCAGCGATCGAACGGGCGGTGATCGGCCCATCCCCGGTGATCATCACCACCCGAACCCCGGCGCCCTGGGCGGCGCGAATCGCGGCGGGCACCTCCGCCCGCAGCGGATCGGCCAGGCCGATCAGGCCCACCGCCGCAAAGGGCACATCGTGCAGGCGCTGGGGCGGTCCTGCGGCGGCGAGGCTGCGATGGCCTTCGCCGGGCGCTTCGCCATCGAGGCCCCGGGCCACCGCCAGCACCCGCAGCCCCTGGCCGGCCAGATCGCTGACGGCGGCCAGCAGCTCCTGCCGTTCGGCCTCGCCCAGATGGCAGAGATCGGCGATCGCTTCCGGGGCCCCCTTGGCGGCCAGGCACCAGTTGCCTTCGCTGTCTTTCCAGAGCCTGGAGAACACCAGCAGATCGCTCTGCAGGGGGTATTCCCGCTCCAGGGGCCAGTCGGGATGGAGGTGTTCACTGCCCTGGAGCTGGTCGCTGGCCAACCGCTGGATCGCCCGCTCCATCGCGTCGACCGGATCGCCGCGGCTGGCCAGCACCGCCAGTTCCACGAGCTCGTGCAGCGGCTCGATCAGGGGTTGACCAGCCCGCCAGGAGGCGCGCTGCGGCCAGCTGAGCAGGCCCTGCACCTCCATACGGTTTTCGGTGAGGGTGCCGGTCTTGTCGACGGCGAGCACGGTGGCGCTGCCCAGGCTCTCGACCGCCGCCGGCCAGCGGGCCAGCACGCCGATGCGGGCCAGGCGCAGGGCCCCGAGAGCCAGAAACAGGCTCAGCACCACGGGGATTTCATTGGGCAGCACCGCCAGAGCCAGGGCCAGGGCCGCCAGCAACGCCCGGGGCCAGTCGCCGCTCAAGCTGCCCTGAATCACGGCCAGGCAGGCGCAGAGGGCCAGGGCCAGCAGGGTCAGGCGGGCGGTGAGCCGGCGGGTGTGGCGCTGCAGGCGTGTGGCGGGAGGTTCGACCGTGGCGAGGCTGCTGCCGATGCGGCCCAGTTCGCTCGCCGCGCCAATGGCGCTCACCTCGGCCCAGCCCCGGCCGCTCGTCACCAGGGAGCCGGCCAGGATCCGCTCCCCCGGGTTCTGGCGGGACACCGGCAGCGATTCACCGGTGAGCAGCGATTCATCGAGCCAGAGCCCCACGGACTGGCGCAGTTCGGCGTCGGCCGCCACCCGATCGCCTTCTTCAAGCCGCAGCCAATCGCCGAGTTGCAGCTCCTCCGCCGGCAGCTCCAGCTCGACATCACCCCGGCGCACCCGGGCCCGCGGTGCCGAGAGGCGGGCCAGCTCGGCCAGAGCCCGGTTGCTGCGCAGCTGCTGCAGGCCATCGAGCAGGCTGATGCCGGCCACGAACACCAGCAAAATGCCGGCATCCACCGGCTCGCCGATCAGCCCGTAGACCAGGGCGCAGGCCAGCAGCAGCAGGTTGGTGGGCTCGAGGATGCCGATGCCGGCCAGGCGCTGCTTGGCCATCTCAGCTGATCTCCCGCAGGGTCCAGCCGCCCTGCCCGTCGAGCTGCAGTTCCCGCTGGTGGAAGGCCCGCAGGCTGCGGCGATGGCCGACGCTGATCAGGGCGCAGCCTTGGGCGACGAGATCGCCATAGAGCTGGGTTTCGCTGGCCAGATCCAGGGCGCTGGTGGCCTCATCCAGCACCGCCAGATCCGGCTGGTGCAGCAGCAATCGGGCGAAGCCCAGCCGCTGCTGCTCACCCCCCGAAAGCACCCGCGACCAGTCGTTGATTTCACCCAGATCGGGATGGCGTTGCTCCAGGGTCTGAAGCCGCACCTGGCGCAGGATGGCGCGCAAGCGGACGTCGTCGATGGCGGCTTCGATGGCGCCATTGATGGTGGCATCGTTGGCGGTGCACTCGGGGAGGCCGGGAAACAGGATCTGCTCCCGCAGGCTGCCCAGGGTCATGTACGGGGCCTGGGGCAGCACCATCATCGCCAGGCCATCGCCGCGCTCGATGCTGCCGGCGGCGGCCGCAGTCAGCTCGCTCAGCACCCGCAGCAGGCTGGTCTTGCCGCAGCCGCTGGGGCCGGTGATCAGCAGGCGATCACCGGCTTCCATCACCAGATCGAGCTGACGGATCAGGGCTTCGCCACCCGTTGCCTGGGTCACGGTCAGGCCCTGGAGCCGCAACAGGGGGGTGGCGGTTCCGGCGCCCGGGGATGCTGTTGGCTGGCGTTGCACGGGCTGGGCCGGCACGCTCCAGGTGTCGGGGGCCGGTTTGATTGATGCTGGGCCGGCGATCGGCGGGTTGGTCCGCGGCGCGGAGCGGCCGGGCCTACGGGCGGCTGGATCCCCGAGGGTTTCCAGGCCGTTGCCCACCACCCGGCTGAGGCTGCCGATGCGCTCGAGGCTGGCGAACAGGCCGGCGAAGCTGTCGGCGCGATCGATCAGGAAGGACAGGGAGGATTGCACCTGGCTGAAGGCGATGCTCGCCACGGTGAGTTGCCCCAGGCTGACGCGGCCGGAGAAGTAGGCCACCGACAACACCAGATAGGGCACGAACTGCATCAGAAACGCATACAGGCCGGTGCTCTGATCCACCAGCGCCCGCCAGCGGATCAGCCGTTCGAGGTTGGTGAGCAGCCGCCCGAAGCGCCGCCGCAGCTCCAGAGCGATCGGCGGTTCGCCGCGGAAAAAGGCGATCTTCTCGGCGTTGTTGCGGATGTGCACCAGGGCGAAGCGAAACTCGGCCTCCAGGGCCTGCTGGCGGAAGTTCAGGCCGGACAGGCGGCGCACCAGCTTCACGATCAAGCCGTTGCCGATCAGGGTGGCGACCAGCAAGGTCACCACCAAGGTGGTGCTGATGCCGAACAACACGACGATGTAGGCGGCCAGCGCCAGCAGCGAGGCGCTGAAGCCGAAGGCCAGGTCGGTGGAGCTGGCGACGCTGCGCTGGATGTCCTCGGCGATCCGCTGGTCGGGGTTGTCCACCTGCGCCGCCAGGGGTCCTTCCGCCTCGAGGCGGTAATAGGTGAGGCCGCTCAGATAGCCCCGTTCCAGCGAGCCGGTGCTGGCATCCCGCCAGGCCAGGGCGAAGCGCTGCTGGCCGTAGGTGTTGAGGAACTGGATCGGCAGGGTCAGCAGGTAGATCGCCACCAGTCCGATCGCCGTGCCCCAGAAGGCGCCGGCGCTACGGTGGTTGAGGGCATCCATCACGGCGCCGTTGCCTTCGGTGAAGGCCACATCGACGGCGGTGGTGAGCACCAGCAGGCTCAGCAGCGCCGCCAGGGCCAGCCAGCGGCGGCGCAGCGGCCGGGCCATGCCGGCCAGTTGCAGCGCCAGGCCCGCCAGGCTGAGGGCCGTCAGCAGCAGGGCCAGCTGCCAGTGCCGACCCGTCAGGAACAGATCGAGGGCCGGCTGCAGGTAGGGGAAGGCGAGCTTGAGGCGAACGGGGCCCAGCAGCGCCTGCACCGACAGGGTGAAGGCGCCCACCAGCAGCACGGCGCTGCCCAGGGCGACACCGGCGGCGGCCGGCAGCAGGCCGAGCCAGTGGCGCCAGCGCCGCCGCCGGGCCTGCGGCAGCAGAAAGCCTTCGCTGAGGGCGCCGAAATCGCCGATGAAGCCGCTCAGGGAGGGGGTCATCGACCGGGCGTGGCGGCGGATTCGGGCTCACCGCGCAGCCAGGCCGGACAGGCCTCCGAGAGCAGCTGGTGTTGCACGGCGTCGGCTTGGCGGGCCAGGTCGGCGCCGGAGCGGGTGTAGTAGACGAAGCCGAGGCGATTGCGATAGAGCAAAGGGTGGCTCGCCTTGAGCACCTGTTCTGTCTGCTGCCGGCAGTGGATCAGGGCCTGGTAGTCCGTGGCCGGTTCGCCGGGGCCCGCCGCAGCTGAGGGGGTGTTGGCATTGGCCTGCTCCGCCTGGCGCGTCAGCCGCGGGCAGATCGTCTCGCGCACCTGACGCACCAGGGTCAGTTCCGCCTCCATGGCCTGCGTCGCCAGCGCATCCCGTTGTTCGCGCTGGGCGCGGCAGCGGCTGGCTTCCACGTCCCCCGCCGGCAAGGCCAGCGCCGGCGGGCCAAGGCTGGCCCCAACCAGCACCGCGAGGACGGTGGCCCTGAGGATCGACAGTCCCTTGGCGCCGCCCCAGGCCTGGATCAGCACGACGTCTGCTCCTGAAAGTCGCCTGGATTTGGCACCACGATGATCCGGAGAGCCTTGATTCTGGAGGAGAGGCCCGGCCCGGCCCGGCCCGGAGCAGGGCCAGTTCTGGCACCCATGGATTCAGCCCTGACGGACATGGCCGGTTCATCAACGCTCGTGGTGAGCCAGGCGCAGGGCTCAGCCTGGCTGCCCTGCCTAGAGTCGTGACTGATCCGGAGCAGCCGTGCCCAGGGCCGCCGCGCTACCCGCCGCCGAACGCCGTAGCCTGGCGGTGCAGGCGCTGCTGGAGCTGGCTGCCGACACGGCCCCCGATCAGATCTCGACGGCGGCCATCGCCGTGCGGATGGGCACCAGCCATGCGGCCCTATTTCGCCATTTCCCCAGCCGTGATGCCCTCTGGGCCGAATCGGTGCGCTGGGCCACGGGCCAGCTGGATCAGCGCTTCAAGGCCCTCGCCGAGCAAGGCGGCATGGACCCGCTGCTGGAAGTGGAGCAGATGTTGCTGCTCAACGCCGACTTCGTGGGCCAGTACCCGGGCCTGTTGCGGATGTTCTTCGCCGAAGTGCAGCGGCCCCAGGCCAGCCCGGCCCGCCAGGAGTGCCAGGCCTTCATGGCCCGCTTCCGCCAGCGCCTGACGACGCTGCTCAGCGCCGCCGCCGAACAGTCCGGCCTGCGCTCGCCGCTGCCGCCGCCGGCCCTGGCCAATGTGTTGCTGGCCTGCTGCGAGGGCCTGATGCTGCAGGCCCTGATCCATGGCACCCTCGCTGAGCTGCCCCAGCGCACCCGCGAGGCCCTGCCGCTGCTGCTGCCGAGGCTGAACGCCTGATCCGCCGCATCTGCATCCGCTGCGCCCCCGCAGCAACGAGCCAACCTTCAGGCGCCCGGTCCGGAGCGTGCCGGTTCCGGTCGGCCCAGCAGAAACACGAGCGGAATCGCCAGCAGAAACACCAGGGCCACCACGTGGAACACATCGCCGAAGGCCAGCAGGGCCGCCTGCAGATCCACTTGGCGGCTGAGGATTTCCAGGGCCTGCTGATCGCCTTCGCCGCGCATCATGCCCCGCATCGCCAGGAAGCGGCGCAGCAGAAACAGCTGCTGCTGCACCAGGGGATTGGTGCTGCCCAGGTGCTCCAGCAGCTGGGCCCGGTGCACGGCCCGCTGATGGTCGAGCACCAGGGTGAGCACGGCGATGCCGAAGCTGCCGCCGAGCTGGCGGGTGAGGTTGTAGAAGCCGCTGCCGGCACCCACATCCTGTTTGGGCAGGGGGCCCAGGGTGGCCAGGCTCAGGGGCAGGAACATCATCACGGTGGTGGAGCCGCGCATGATCAGCGGCCAGTACAGACTGCGCTCGCCCGTATCCGGCCCGATCGCCGCCATGCTGACCATGGTCAGCACCATTAGCAGGGCCCCGACGGCGATCAGCAGCCGCGGATCGAAGCGGTTGATCACCTTGCCCAGCACGGCCATCGTCACCGCCGAGGCCAGGGCCCCCGGCAGCATCAGCAGGCCGGTCTGGGTGGCGGTGTAGCCCAGCACCGACTGGGCAAAGATCGGCACCACGAACACCGTGCCGTAGAGGCCAATCCCGAGCACGAACGAAAAGACGCTGCCAGCGGCCAGGGAGCGATGGCGCAGCACCCGCAGATCCACCGCCGGATTGAGGCTGCGCAGCTCCCACCAGACGAACAGGGGCAGGCCGATCGCCGCCAGCACGGCCAGTTGGCGGATGCCCTGGTTCTCGAACCAGTCGTATTGATGGCCCTGCTCGAGCACCAGCTGCAGGCTGCCGAGGCTGAGGGCCATCAGCGCGATGCCGGCCCAGTCGATGCGGCCGGCATAACGGCCGGAGCGATCGGAGGGCCGATCGGGATCGAGATAGGCCAGGGCCATCAGCACCGTCAGGATGCCGAAGGGCACATTGATGAAAAAGATCCAGCGCCAGCCGAGGCTGTCGGTGAGCAGGCCGCCGAGGGTCCCTGCAACGCCTTGGGCACGGTGCGGAAGATGATCGCCTGGGCCTTGGGCAGCAGCCCGCCGCCCAGCAGGCCCTGCAGGATTCGGGCCACCACCAGCACGGACAGGTTCGGCGCCAGGCCGCAGAGCACCGAGGCGCCGGTGAAGCCCAGCAAACAGAAAATGAAGTAGTTGCGCTGGCCGAACAGCTCCCCCAGCCATTCGCTCAGCGGGATCATTATGACGCTAGCCATGGCATAGCCGGTGACCACCCAGCCCACCTCGGCCAGGGTGGCGCCGAGATTGGCCTGGATCTGGATCAGCGCCACGTTGGTGATGCTGGTGTCGATGATCTCCAGCAGGGCGCCGATCGAGGCGGTGAGGATGATCAGCCACTGGCGCAGGGTGAGCTGGGTGGGTGGCTCCGGCGGGGCCGCGCTCATTTCCTCCGCACGCGCACGTTGGCGGAGAGGCCCGGCACCAGCTGGGCCTTGACGGCGGGATCGATGCGGGGATCGAGGGCGATGCGGG